>CBFGPQ010000050.1:0-21318 GCA_965650705.1 uncultured Asticcacaulis sp.
ATGATAAACTGGCTGCCAACTTTGCTGCCGCCGTCGCTATTGCTATCGCAATTACCTGGTGGGCTGATTGAGTCTCGAACCTAGCCCGGTACCCCTCCATTATCGAACAAGCGCGGCAGCAGTGGCACCCTGGGGAAAAACGATGGTTGGGGTTCCAACCATCTGGGTTAAAGTTCCCGAGCAAGAATCGCACTTGAAAAAGCAAGATTGATGTTTTATGCATCAGGTTTACAGCCATATATTGGATTTTTCAGCACATGATGACGGCGGGGCAACTCAGGGCATCACGCGCCTTGCTCGGGATCGATCAACGGGAGCTCTCCGCCCTGTCAGGCGTCTCCCTGGCCACCATCCAGCGCATGGAAAAAAGCGAAGGGAATGTTCGTGGGGTTGTGGAGTCCCTGACGAAGGTCGTCGAAGCTCTGGATCGGGCGGGAGTAGAGCTGATCTCGGAGAATGAGAGCAGCGAAAGAGGCGGCCGCGGTGTACGCCTTAAGGCTGCCCCTGTTCGCACGATCCCGCGTCACAATGGTTCAAACTTGCCTTCTTCGGCGAATTGATAAGCCACTATTGCTCCCGAAAGGTAAGCTGTGACGCCAGCGCGTGAATATACAAGCATGAATGACCGCCCCGGCTGGGTTCTTCAATCCGGCGCCAATGGGCCATTTACTCTGCGGACCGACCATACGCTGAGCCTGCATTTCGACGGCTTGCATATCCAGTCCGAAATGTCGCTCGAAGATCCTTTTCGCCTTGTTCTTCACTACACACAGGCCATGATGGCCTTCAAACTGTTCAAACAAGACCCGTCACACATTCTGATCATCGGCCTGGGCGGAGGATCTCTGTCCAAATACTGCTTTCGCCGATTTCCAGACGCGAAGATTGTCACCATAGAGAATTCCGCAGAGGTGATCAGGCTTCGGGATATGTTTAACATCCCGGAAGATGGTGACCGGTTTGAGGTCATTCAGGCCGATGCCGCCGACTATATGGCGCGGCTCCAACACCCCACCGACATTCTGTTGCTCGATGGCTTTACGGTCGATGGGATGCCGGAACACCTGTTCTCCACGACCTTTTACAGCAACTGTTACGAGGCGCTGACCGATGGTGGCATCTTGGTAGCAAACCTCGTGGGTAGCGACCCGCATCTGCACGAGCAGATCGGCCGCATCGCGGCCAAGTTTCAGCGGAATTGCGTGATCGCATATGCGAAGCGCTGCGACAACTACATCGTCATGGCCCGAAAAGGAACCGCACGGCTACAGGAGGATGTTGCAACGGACGTGCGGCGACTGCTCATAAGGCATAGGAAGGGTTTGGACATCCCCTACTTCCAAGGGCTAGACGACTTCTATGGCCCCCCGCGCTGACAGCATCTTCGATCGCGATTTCGATGATGCACCGAACTCAACGGCGCTCATGATTACATTCCAGCTCAAAACGAGGGCGGTGACCAATGGCGCACTCGCGGACGGCTGAACACCACACAAGAGAAGGACACACAGATATGACGGATGACAATAGCGAGATCATCGTTAAGGACGCGAACGGCACACGCCTCAGCAATGGCGACAGCGTCACCCTGGTTAAGGATCTCAAGGTCAAGGGATCGGGAGGCGTCACGCTAAAGCGTGGCACTCTTATCAAGAACATTCGACTGACCGACGATGATGCTGAAATCGAGTGTAACGCCGAAAAAGTCAAAGGCTTGGTTTTACGAACGGAATTCGTCAAAAAGGCCTGACGGGCTGTGGGTTGTACCTTCCCCGTACCGCAGAAGGTTCAGGTGATCGGGGGACAAAGCTGTTGATGGCGAATTAAGTGAGACAACTTGCCCAGTATAATGGTCCGTTTGGCAAGATCAGAATCGTTGAACGGCTTAGCGATGGCGCGCGTTCATATTTGACGGGCGGCAGCATGCAAACCTTGGTGAATTCGACGGGTGTTAGTCTTTTCGGCTATGTTAACGCCTTGAAACTACTGCTAAGAGGTCGCAAAAGGATTTTGATGCTTGGGGGTGGCGGCGGAAGTCTGGCAACAATGCTTGCCCGCGCGGGGGAGTGGGTCACTGTTGTCGATATCGATCCCATGGCTGAAAATATTGCCCGCCGATATTTCAATCTGGATTCGCGTGTGCGTTGGTTCACGACAGATGGTCTAACATTTCCAACACGCTGCCGCACCAAATATGGCGCCATCGTTGTTGACGCTTGCACATCTACCGGAACAGTGGCTGGCTTCACACGACCCGCATGGATAGCTGACACAATGTCGAAAGTAGAACCTGATGGGTTTCTGGCGCTTAATCTCGCCTTTAACCTTCTTGATGACGGCAAAATACCCATAGACGGTTTCGCGCTCGCAAAAGAAATGAGCATTCTCGGCTTTCACACCGTCCTTTTGCGGCCGGAAGACGGCGTCGAAGGAAATGAAATACTGGTTGTCTCTCGTCAGCCAAATATCGTGACGCTTCGGAAATCCGACATCATGCAACGTCCTGCCGAGAGCAGACGCTACCTCCACTCCTTAAAACTTCATCGCACACAAGCGGTGGCAGGACTTGCCGCAAGGTAGCATATCGGAGTTCTTGTCTTTCGGGCAGGCAGTCACGCATTCTTCTCCCGAACACCCACACCCGCCGCGGCACGCCGAGCGCGGAACGTGCCGGGGAAGATGCGGGCATCTACGCGGTTTCAACGCATTGCCCGTTCCTCGCAAATCTGAGGGTGGGGACGACGCAAATTCGCAGTCGTGAATTAGAGCGATATGGCGAAAAGTGTCAGCGGTTTTCGCCAAAATATCACAACAGAGCAATAGCTTAGATCGGAATAGCGTTTCCATCTAAACTCATTTCGATCTAGCCGTCGAAACGATACCCTATTCCAGGCTCCGTAATGATGAAACTCGGCTTAAGTGGATCGTCCTTCAGTTTCTCGCGAAGGTGCTGCGTATGGATGCGCAAATAATGGTTCTGGTTCGTCGTATGTCGCCCCCATACGGCTTCGAGTAACTGGCGGTGCGTGAGGACCTTGCCCGCGTGCTGGATGAAAGTGGTCAACAGCTTATACTCGATCGGCGTCAGATGAACGTCTTCGTCACCGAGCCATATTCGCCTCGCCGAGAAATCGACTTTGAGATCGCGCCGTTCGAACACTTCCTTTACGGCGGCGGGACCGGCTCTTTGGCTCGAATGTCGCAGAGCAACCTTTAGACGAGCCAGCAGTTCCCCTGCCGCAAAGGGCTTTGTAAGATAGTCGTCCGCTCCGGCTTCCAGCGCCGTGATTTTGTCGGCCTCCTGCTCACGTGCCGACAGGACGACGATGGGAACCTGGGACCATTCACGTAGCTCTCTGATGACGGTCTGGCCATCCTTGTCCGGCAGGCCGAGGTCGAGGACGACGACATCCGGCCGGTCGAGCGTCAGCCTTTGCATCCCTTCTCGCGCCGTTGCCGCCTCCAGTACCTCATAGTCCTGTGCCGAGAAGGTGGCGCGCAGATAGCGGCGTATCTCACCTTCGTCTTCGATAACGAGCACGGTTGTCATTGTTCGGCCTTCACAACGGGCAGAGTAAAGATGAAGCTGGCCCCTCCGCCTGGATTGTTCTTGGCGTAGATCATACCGCCATGCGCCTCTACGACGCCCTTGCAGATGGCGAGGCCCAAGCCCGTTCCCTGACCCAGCCGATCTGACGACTTGCCGCCATCGGTATGAAATTTTTCAAAAATCTGATCCTCCTCCCCCGGCTTGAGCCCGTAGCCGTCGTCGCTGACCTTCACGCGGACGCGGTCGGCATCATTTTCCAAAGTCAAGGTGATCAATCCATCCTCGCTTGTATGGTTGATGGCGTTTTCAAACAGGTTGATCAGCACTTGCTCGACCAGCGCGCCATCGATCATGACCATGGAAATCTGCCCATTGGTGACGGTGCGGATCTGGCGATTGCCCTTCTGAGCCTCCACGCGCCCGATGGCGGCGCCTGCGATTTCCTGGATCATATAGGGTTCGAAGTTGAGCCTCAGCTGCCCTGAGGTGATAGCCGCCATGCGCAGCAGGTTGGCAACGAACTTCTGCAGCCGCGTCAGATGGCCCCACAGCGCCGTCAGTTCGTCGACCGCCTCTCGCGGCAGCTTTTTGCGCATCTTGAGCAGCGACGACACCGCGCCGTTCATTACTGTCAGCGGCGTCTTCAAATCGTGCGAAAGCGAAGCCAGAAGCACATTGCGGAGCTTCTCATTCTCGGTCTCGACGCGCGAAGTTTCCGCCTCATTCGCCTGGCGTGCGCGTTGCAATGCGCCGGCGATCAGGCTGGCCACCGTCTCAAAAACCAGAAGTTCGGCGCCGGTAAACTGGCGGCTGTCATCTCGCGGCGTCAGGCACAGTACGCCAGGCTCTCCCGGCAGAGGCAAGTAAAGCCCCTTGGCCGACGGCAGGGTGTCGGTGTGGCGGCCCGCGATCTGGCGATTTTGCGCCACCCACTGCATGGCGCCCAGCTCGCGCGGATCGTCCTCGGCCCGGCCGGCGATTTGCTGGCTGGAGCTCCATAAACCGAATTCGACGTCAAAAGCGGCCTCCAAATGGCGGGACGCCACCTGCCCCATGGCGGGCTTGTCGCGGACCGAGGACAGTTCACGCGACAGGTCATAGAGCAGGCGCGTCTCGGCCTCGCCCTTGCGCGCCAACCGGGCATGCAGCGACAGGCGCGCGGTCAGAGAACCGACGATCAGCGAGGTCACCAACATAACGGCGAAGGTGATCCCGTAGCTGATATTGTCGAAGGTGAAGCTGTAATAGGGCTGGATAAAGAACCAATTGAAGGCCGCGACTGACAGGATCGACGACAGGACCGCCGGACCGATGCCCCAACGCGCCGCCACGGCGACGACGCCCGTCATGTAGAGCATGATCAGGCTGTCGGGATCGATCAGTTCGCGGAACGGCATTCCCAGCGCCGTGCTGAGGCCAACGACCGCAAGCGCCATCGCATAGTGCTGTGGGGCAGCAGCCAGGACCGATCGATCGGCCTTTTCACGGCCGCTCTTGCCGTTATCTTCCGCCTCCGCATTGAGGGTTGTGATCTCAAGGCCGGCACCTTGTGCGATGAGTTTCTGCGATAAGGATTGCTGCCCCATGGCCCTCCGCCACCACGGCTGCACGGTGTGGCCCAACACCAGACGGGTGAAGCCATTCTGACGGGCATAGCCGAGAATGGCCGAAGCCGCCCGACCGGCATTGAGCCGCACCACGCGCCCACTCAACTTTTCAGCCAGGCGCAGATGGTGTTCGACGCGAAGGCGCGCCTTAGGCGAGAGGGTTTCATGACGGTCGGTCTGGAGATAAAGCGCAAACCAGGGCGCGCGCGAGCGGTCGGCCATGCGCTTAGTGTGACGGATAAGGCGCTGCGATAGGGGATCGGGCCCGACCAGCACGAGGATCTTGTCGCCCGTGGCGGCTTCGGACTGACCCATGGCGGCATTCAGCGCGTCGTTTTGCGCGTCGACCCTCTCGGTGGCGCGGCGCAAGGCCAGTTCCCGGAGACGGCCAAGGTTCCCCTTCTTGAAGAAGTTGTCGGCAGCGCGCTGGCCCGCGCCCTCGGCGACATAGACCTTGCCGTCGGCCAGGCGCTGTAACAAATCCTCTGCGGGGATATCGATCAGGGCGATGTCGTCGGCCGCGTCGAAGACCGAGTCCGGCACGGTCTCCTTGACCCACACGCCGGTCAGCTTGGCGACGACGTCGTTCAGACTTTCGAGGTGCTGAACGTTCAGCGTTGTATAGACATCGATCCCGTTGTCGAGCAGTTCCTCCACGTCCTGCCAGCGTTTGAGGTGGCGCGAGCCCGGCGCATTGGTGTGGGCATATTCGTCGACCAGGATCAGGTCTGGACGCAGAGCCAGCGCCGCATCGAGGTCGAACTCCCGAACCGTCACACCACGATGGTCTATTTCCTTAAGGGGTATGGTAGGCAATCCCGCGATCAATGCCAGGGTTTCGGGACGGTTATGATGTTCCGCCACGCCGATGACGACATTGCGCCCTTCGGCGTGCAGACGCCGTGCTTCGCTCAGCATGGCGAAGGTCTTGCCCACCCCGGCCGAGGCCCCGAAAACGATCTTTAGCCGGCCACGCGCGCCTTCGCCCTCGTCATCGCTGACGAGGGCGAGCAGCTTGTCCGGGTCGGGTCTTATGTCTGCGTTCACTTCAGCTTGCCGTCGAGTCTGAGGTTGACCTCTAGCACATTGACGCGCGCTTCGCCCAAGACTCCTAAGTCGGGCGCTTCGGTAGAAGCATCGATGGCATCGCGCACCCTCTGTTCCGGAACATTACGGGCAGCCGCGATGCGGGGCGCCTGAATGGCAGCCGCGGCCGGGCTGATGTGCGGATCGAGACCGGAACCGGAAGCGGTCAGCAGATCGACGGGTACGGGACCCGGGACATTGAGCGCATCGCGACGGGCTTTGGCGGCATCGAGCAGGGCCGGGTTATTTGCGCCCAGGTTCGAGCCCGAGGATGCACCGGCATTGTACGGCGCTTCGGCGGTCGCTGACAGCCGGCCCCACAGGTACTGGGGCTGCGTGAAGTTTTGGCCGATCAGGCGCGAACCGATGACGGTGTCGCCGCTCTTGATGAGCGAACCTTGCGCCTGATCGGCAAAGGCGGTCTGGACGATGGCCGTGGTCACCAGCGGATAAAGCCCTCCGAAAAGGACGGTGAAAACGGCCAGAGACACGATAGTGGGTTGGATTTGTTTGATAAGTGACATTGTGAAATTCCTAAACCAGGCCGACCACGGTCAGGCCCATGTCGATGATCTTGATGCCGATGAACGGCGCCACGATCCCGCCAAGCCCATAGATCAGCGCGTGTCGGGTCAGCATGTTGGACGCCGACTCTGCCCGATACTTGACGCCTTTCAGAGCGAGCGGGATCAGGGCAATGATAATCAGCGCATTGAAGATGACCGCCGACAGGATGGCGCTTAACGGCGACGACAGACCCATGACGTTCAGAAGGCCGAGTGCCGGGAAGGTCGAGGCGAACGCCGCCGGGATGATGGCGAAGTATTTCGCCAGGTCGTTCGAGATGCTGAAGGTCGTCAGCGCACCGCGCGTCATCAGGAGCTGCTTGCCGATTTCGACAATCTCGATCAGCTTGGTCGGGTCGCTGTCGAGATCGACCATGTTGCCGGCTTCCTTGGCAGCCTGCGTGCCCGAATTCATCGCCACGGCGACATCCGACTGGGCAAGGGCCGGAGCGTCATTGGTGCCATCGCCGACCATGGCGACCATCTCGCCGCCCTCCTGCATCTTGCGGATATATTTGAGCTTGGTTTCCGGCGTAGCCTGGGCGACGAAATCATCGACCCCAGCCTCCGAAGCGATCGCAGCGGCGGTTAGCGGGTTGTCGCCCGTGATCATGACGCTCTTGATGCCCATCTTGCGCAGCTCGGCCAGCCGCATCTTGATGTCCGGCTTGACGATGTCCTTGAGGTAGACGACGCCCAGCACCTTGGGGCCTTCGGCGACCATAAGCGGCGTGCCGCCCTTCTTGGCGATGCCGTCAACGGCGGCGTTGACCTCGGCCGGAACCAGCCCGCCCTTGAGATTGATCAGTCCGGCAATCGCATCGCCAGCGCCTTTGAGGATATGGCGCTCATTGATGACGATGCCCGACACACGCTGTTCGGCTGAAAACGGAATGAACTCTGCCTTGAGGTCAGACGCCGAACGTTCCGGCAAGCCATACTGCCCGCGCGCCAGGGCGACAATCGAGCGGCCTTCCGGGGTTTCGTCGGCCAGTGACGAAAGCTCGGCGGCTTCGGCCAGTTGTTGCACGCTGACATTCGGCGCCGGGATGAACTCGACCGCCTGCCGGTTGCCGAAGGTGATCGTGCCCGTCTTGTCGAGCAGCAGGACATTGACGTCGCCGGCAGCTTCGACCGCGCGGCCGGAGGTGGCGATGACATTGGCCTTGATCAGGCGTTGCATACCCGAAATGCCGATGGCCGATAGGAGCCCGCCGATGGTGGTAGGGATCAGGCACACCAGAAGCGCGATCAGGACGGTGATCGAGATGGCTGCCCCCGCCCCGGCCTTAGCGACGGAAAATAGTGAGAAGGGCAGCAGCGTCGCACACGCCAGGAGAAAGACCAGGGTAAGCGCCGCCAGCAGAATCGACAGGGCGATTTCGTTCGGCGTCTTCTGGCGCTTGGCCGATTCGACCAGGCCGATCATCTTGTCGAGAAAACTTTCGCCGGGATCGGCCGTCACCTTGACGATGATCCAGTCCGACAATACCCGCGTGCCGCCTGTCACCGCGTCGCGGTCACCGCCGGATTCCCGGATGACCGGGGCGGACTCACCCGTGATGGCGCTTTCATCGACACTGGCGATGCCTTCGATGACCTGGCCGTCAGCCGGGACGACATCGCCGGCGTCAATGCGGACAACATCCCCCTTGCGCAGCGCGTTGGCGGCGACGACGGTCAGCTTGCCGTTCTTGTCCAGCTTCTTGGCCTCGACATCGCGACGCGCCTTCTTGAGACTGTCGGCCTGTGCCTTGCCGCGGCCTTCGGCCAGAGCTTCAGCGAAATTAGCGAACAGGACGGTGAACCACAGCCAGAAGCAAATCAGGCCGACGAACCAAACGGGTTGCCCTCCTCCGATGACCGTGCCGGGCTGAACCAGCATGACAGCGAGAATGAGGGTGGTGACGATCGATCCAACCCAGACAAGGAACATGACCGGATTGCGCGCCTGATAGCGGGGATCAAGCCTCTTGAAAGCCTGGGCAATCGCCAGGCCGAGATTGGTTTTATAAGTTTGTGTGGTGGAGGACATGGTTTAGCCCTTGATCATATTCAGGTGTTCGATGACTGGCCCCAAGGCGAGCGCCGGGGCATAGGTCAGGACGCCGACGATGATGATGACGCCGACCAAGAAGACGACGAACAGTGGCGTATGGGTCGGCAACGTGCCGGCCGATGCCGGAACGGTCTTCTTGGCGGCCAGCGATCCGGCGATCGCCAGGACCGGCAGCATGACGAAGAAGCGGCCGAACAGCATGCACAGACCCAGCATCGAGTTGTAGAAGGGGTTGTTAGCACCCAGACCGGCAAAGGCCGAACCATTGTTGTTGGCCGCCGAGGTGAAAGCGTAGAGCACTTCGGAGAAGCCTTGGGCGCCGGGATTGTAGATCCCCGCCTGGCCCAGCGGCGACAAAACAGCCACGGCCGTGCAGACCAGCACCAGGGCGCATGGTAGCAGGACCGCGATTGAGGCCATCTTGATCTCAAACGCGCCGATCTTCTTGCCGAGATATTCCGGCGTGCGGCCGACCATCAGACCAGCAATGAAGACGGTCAGCACGACGAAGACCAGCATGCCGTAAAGGCCCGAACCGACGCCGCCATAGATGACTTCGCCGAACTGCATCAAGAGCATCGGGATCAGCCCGCCCAGCGGCGTATAGCTGTCGTGCATGGAGTTAACCGAGCCGTTCGATGCGGCGGTCGTCGCCGTCGCCCAGATCGCTGAGTTGGCGATACCGAAGCGCGTTTCTTTCCCTTCCATATTGGCGGCGGTGTCGGCGCCGGCGGCGACCAGATGCGGATTGCCGGCTTGTTCCAGTCCGATGCAGGCTGCGGTCAATGGCACGAAGACCAGTGTCATGGCGGCAAAGATGGCGATACCCTGGCGCTTGTCGCCGACCATGCGTCCGAACATGAAGCACTGGGCTGCCGGGATCAGCAGGATCGAAAGGAGTTCGATGAAATTCGACAGGGGGGTCGGGTTCTCGAACGGATGTGCAGAGTTGACGTTGAAGAAGCCTCCACCATTGGTGCCCAGCATCTTGATCGCTTCCTGCGAGGCCACGGGACCAAGCGCGATGGTTTGGTCGGCGCCTTCCAGCGTCTTGGCGGTAACGTAGGGCGCCAGTGTCTGAATGACGCCTTGCGAACCCAGGACGATCGCGATGATCAGCGCGAGCGGCAATAGGACGTAGAGATTGGCGCGGACGAGATCGACCCAGAAATTACCCAGCTTGCCCGTGCTTTGCCGCGTCAGGCCACGGATCAGGGCAACCAGGACGGCGATGCCGGCCGCGGCCGACAAGAAGTTCTGCACGGTCAGTCCGACCATCTGGCTGAAATAGCTGAGTGTTGCTTCGCCGCCATAGGATTGCCAGTTGGTGTTGGTGATGAAGCTGACAGCCGTGTTGAACGCCAAATCAGGAGTCAGGTTGGCCAGCTTCTGCGGGTTGAGGGGCAGGCTGCCCTGGAACAACAGCAACAGGGACAACAGGACGAAACCGCCAAACGAGAGCAGGATGACGGCGTAGGCATAATCCTTCCAGGTCATGTCGTGGTCGGGGCGGACATCGCCCATGGCGTAGATGAAGGCTTCGACGGGCGTGAAAATCATGCTAAGCGGGTTGCGCTCACCGGCGAAGACACGCGCCATGTAGCCGCCGAGCGGCACGGCCAGCGCCGTGAGCACACCCATGAAAAGGCCGAGCTGAAGCCAGCCCTCGACCGTGATACCGAGAAACATCGGTCTCTCCAGATTTTAAGGGAAAAGTTCGGGCTTGATCAGGGCTACGATCAGGTAGCCTGCAAGCGCAACGGTGATGATGCCAGCGGCGACGTAAAGCGTGATCATTGGCCGTCCTCACGCAAACGGTCTGCGAAACCGGCAAAGGCCAGGCACAGCGCGAAAAACGCCGTTCCTGCCAGAAGATAGATGATGGCCATTGAGCCCTCCATTCAACTGAATGGCTCAGTGATCTAGATTAGTTCAGATATACCCAGTGTATAGATATGGTGTCGCGCCATATAGATTTTGTATATGCGGAAAGTGCGAGGCCGTACCGCCGCGTCATTGGACCGACTTATCACACGTCTATCAGTATGGTGTGGGCCCGATGGCTTCGGATTGGGGCACAAAGGCATCTGGCGAACCTAGTGGTGACGCAGCGACGACGCAGCGGAAAAGTCCCGCGCCGTCGCGGCGGACTGCAAGGCTATCGTTGCCAGCGATGCGCCGACCGCCACCACACCGGCGCCAAAAGAAGGACAGCGGTGGCAGCGTTACATGCTCGGCGAATGAGCCAAGCCAATGGCCAGGCGACCAGATTGGTCAACAGGAAGGGCCAACAAAAAGGCATGAAGCGTTCCAGGAACAGGTCTTTGAACGTCGCGCCCAGCGCCTTGCGGATGGCGAGTTCACGGACCTAGTGGCGGGAAACGGGCGCGACCTAACCCGGTGTCGGAACGGTGTCGCTCGCCAGGCGCCGCCGGGACCTGTCCGTGTCTTCGCGCGCGAAACGGATCAGGCTTTCCATAGCCCATCGGGCTTCGCGCGGTTTCTGTCCGGCTATGGCTTCGAAAACACGCGTGTGATCCGGCCAACTGTCCCTCGAATCTTTGGGGTCTGAAGATTTCAGACGCGTCGACCACGCAATGGCGGCAGCAATGGAACTGTTTAAGGAAATGAGCACTTCATTTCGCGTCGCCAACAGAAGCACCTTGTGAAATTCCAGGTCAGCCAGCCGGCCTGTTTCTGTCGCGAGTGTCTCATCACTCATTATATCGAGCGCCTGCTTAAGGCGCGCTACCTCTTCGTCGCTTCGGCGCTGCGCCGCCAGTTCCGCAGCCGCCGGTTCGTTTATGAGCCGCAGTTCGAACAGGCCATCGATAAATTCGGCCGACGGAGTCGTTTCGAACATCCAGGCCATGACCTCCGGATCCAGGAGGTTCCACCTTGCTCTTTCGCAGATAAGCGTTCCCCGCTTTGGCCGGCTTTCAACAAAGCCTTTCGCAGCGAGGATTTTCAATGCTTCCCGATAAGGCGTGCGCGAAATATTCAGCGCCTCGCTGGAATCGAGCTGGAATGGCAGAATATCGCCCGCCTCGTATTTTCCCTTAAGTATGTCGACCGCGAGACGATGCGCAAGTGAGCCGTGGAGACGCCCCTCGGACGTCAGATTGGCTTCGGCCGGTTTATCCTTTTTGTCCATCGCCTACCCAAGACCATCAGGAAGACAGGCGCCCCAGGCTATCGTCGGATTGCCCGGGGCGCCGTCTCGGAGACCAGACTTACACCTGTGTCTGCATACCGTTAGAAGTTGGCTTTCAGCGTCAAGCTATACCGCCTGTCATTGAGCTGCCACAGCAGGCCGCCGGACTCTCTTTCGACGTAAGTATGGTACATCGAGTTTCCGAGATTTACGGCGTCAACGGAAACGCTGAACATGTCGTTGATCTGGTAGCTGGCCGACGCATCCAGGGAAGAGTACGGCGCCGCATACTGATTGGCGCCAAACACGCCGCTCCCATTCAACTGGTCAAGGTAGGACGACCGCCAATTGTACGCGATGCGGGCCTGGACCGGCCCCTTCTCGTACAGAGCAATGAAGTTATAGCTGTCCTTGGAGAGTTTCGGCAGCGGGATGAATACGCCGGCCGATCGCTCGACCTTCGAATCCACCCGGGTATAGTTGGCCTGGACGCCCAGGCCGCTCCATAATCCTGGCAGGAAATCGAAGAACTGGGTGTAGCCCATCTCGAAGCCCTTGATGGTGCCTTTTCCGAGATTGATGCTGGTGCTGATGGAATAGTCGACACCGCCGAAGTTCATGACTTCGATGCCGCTCGCCTGATATCCCTCGACATCCTTTTTGAAGACACCGAAGAACGCAAGGTTGGACGACCCCCAGTAATATTCCGCCGTCAGATCATAGGACGTTGCCTTCATTGGCTTCAGGTAGGGATTGCCGGAGCTGCCCGTAGGACGTCCGAAGGCGTCGTACTGCGACGGAATATTCGGGTTCAACTGCACATGCGTCGCCATGTCCGTGAAATTCGGCCGTGTAATGGTCTGGCCGAACGCCGCACGGAATTGCAACTCGTTGCTGATATGCAATCGCGCGTTAAAGCTTGGCAATATGTTGGTGTACTCGTTCTCTATCACGGCCGCGCGCGAACCGGTGCTGTCCTGGATGTAACCGATGGATTCGAGCCGGGTCTTTACCGACCGCACCCCTACCGTTCCGTCCAGGCCGTAGCCCATGAGCGTCGTATCAAAGTCGCCCGATACATAGGCGGCCTGCGTCGTCTCGTGCTGCTCGTTGATTTCGGAGGGATTGAAGGTCGTCCTGAAAGTATAGGTGTTCGGCTTGCCCGCGAACAGCTGCGCATATGTCTTGACCGTCCGGTCGAAGACGCTGGAGTTAGGGTCCGCATATTCCGGGAATATGGCGACGGCGAAACCGACCCCGGGCTTCATGAAGTTATCCGCCGGGCCAACCCAGGCCAGGTTCGGATGTTCAGAGACGGGGATCAGCGGGCAAGCGCTCCAGCTCGGGTTTGTCCCGGTGTCGTTACAGACGCCGGTATTGTCCCAGTTGCCGCGCAGCAAGACCTTGGTGTCGGACACGCGCACGCCGGCATGCAGTTTGGTGAAGAAATCTCCACCGGTGTCGTAATCGAAATCCTGCACGAAGGCCGCCATTTTCAGCCTGTGACGGTCAACGGCGTTGGCGAGCCATTCGTAATACCAGTTATTGGGATTGCCGAAATAGGCGTAGGGGTTAGTCGGATTTGCCGGATCGACAATGGAGAAGGTGGGATACTTTCCCCGGACGTCGAATGCCATATTCAGTTGCGGAATGTTCGCGACGCTTCGGCTTTCGTTATCGTACAGCTTGACGGAGTCGCCGTTCCGGTCAGCGTCATAGGTTGCGTACTCATAGGCGAAGTCAGTCTTTGACCTCAGCTTGTCCGTAACCTGCCATTTGAAATTCAGGGTCGAAAGATTCGTATGGTTCCGGACGTCCTGGTCGAAACGGGACGTCGAGAAAATCTGCGGCGACAGTACGCCGCTCGTGGCAGTACCGTCCGAATCCCACGTAAAGGTCGATCCGGCCGCGGCCCGCGGGTCGGTATTCTTGTCGTCCCCATAAAGATACTCGCCACGGCGTATGAACTGGTACTGGGAGTGAATGTTCTGCGCGGTGAACAGCATGTCTTCATTGATTTGCCACTGGTAAGCCAGGGCCAACCCCTTGCGCTCCCGCTCTCCCGAGTCCTGGTAAATCTCGAACGAGGTCGGAACATAGAGGGTGCTCAAGCTGCCCTTGTTCGGAAAGCTCGCGAAGGCCGTCGGATTCGATGTCGCCGTAATGACGTGTTGCTGCTGCTGAAGAACGGCGTCTTGACGATAATAGGTCTTGCCGATGGAGGCATTGACCAGGACGCCCATGCGCCCGGCGCCTGTATCGAACTGCCGGCTAAAAAGCGCGGATACAGACGGAGAGCTTTTCTTGATACGATCGTAGTAGTTGGCCTTCAGCGTAATGCTGTTGATCGGCAGCTTCGAATCGAACGGCAGACGTGTGCGAATGTCCACGACGCCCCCTACCCCTCCCTCGATCAGGTTCGAGGCGGCGTTCTTGTAGACATCGACACCGGCCATGAGTTCGGAGGGTAAGCCCTCCAGGTCCGGCGCACGACCGCCGTTGGCAGTAAAGAAGTCGCGTCCGTCGATCAGGTTGCGAACCTGGGTCATCCCGCGGATGGTAATCGCCGGTTCGGTCCGGTGATCATAGTCCGTTCCGCCCTCTCCATAGCGCCGCTGAATTTGAACGCCTGTGATCCGTTGCAGGGATTCGACCGTGTTGACGTCCGGCAGCTTGCCGATATCGGTCGCCTGAATGGAATCGACGATCTGATTTGCGTTTCGCTTGAGATTACGCGCTGATCTTAAGGACGCGCGCGTACCGGTTACGACGACCGCGTCACCCTCATCAACCGGGGCGGTCGCTTCGCTTGTATTCGCAGCGGACGGAACACCGGCATCCTGGGCATAGGAAATAATTGGCAACGCAAGGGCAAGCCCTCCGACAGTCGCCAGAAGTGTGGATTTGCAGGCTAGGCGTTTGGACACATAATCCTCCTTTTTCTTTTCGACTTTGACCCGGATATGCCCGCGGTGAAGACGGCGAATCGTTGCGCCCCGCATTTAGGCCGAGTTCTCACGCTGTAATAAATCGCATTAATTATTATTTCAACGACAAATTTATATGATTTATTGAGCGGGGTAGATTTGTTGCTCGGCATCGGAATCGTCACGCTCTCAGCGATTTACAAGGAGCGAGCCTATATCAACGCCTTTCAGCCGCAGAATCTATCCAATTCCGTTTTTGAAGGAAGGTTTGACAAGCAATTTTAAATCATACATGTCTGCATAAAAAGAATGCTAACTATAGAGGGGCCTATGAAAACAATGGGCAGATGGATCCAGCACGTAGTGATTGCCGGGGGCGGGACTGCCGGCTGGATGACCGCGGCGGCCCTGTCCCAGGTTTTTGGAGGTCAGGTCGCCATCACACTGGTCGAATCCGACGTGATCGGCAGTGTTGGCGTGGGTGAAGCGACCATTCCGCCAATCCGCGCATTTCACCAGATGGCCGGCGTCGACGAGGCCGCATTTATGCGGGACTGCTTTGCCACTTTTAAGCTGGGGATCGAATTCCGCGACTGGTCACGGGCGAACACCCGCTATTTCCACCCCTTTGGAGTTTACGGAACCAGCTCCGATCTGGGCTATTTTTTCCAGTACTGGCTGAGATTGGCCGAGCTCGGCAGGGTCGCCGATATCAGCACATTCTCTCTCTGCACCCTGGCCGCATTGAAGAACCGCTTTGCCCAGCAGTCCCCAGACGCCGGCCACCCACTCCACCATTTCCATTCAGCCTATCATTTCGATGCCGCGCTCTATGCCAGGCACCTGAAGTCGTTGTGCGTCAAAAGAGGCGTTACGCACAAGATCAGCGAGATTGTCGGCCACGACAAGGATGCGACGACAGGCTTTGTCACCGCGCTCCGGTTGAAAACGGGAGAAAGGCTGGAAGGCGACCTCTTCATCGACTGCTCCGGAATGCGCGGAATTCTGATCGATCAGGCAACAGGATCGCCGTATGAAGATTGGTCGAAGTGGCTGCCGATGAACAGGGCGATCGCCGTGCCGTGCGAGCGGACATTACCGCTAACCCCCTATACCGTATCTACAGCGCACCCCTTTGGCTGGCAGTGGCGCATTCCTCTACAGCACCGCGTTGGCAACGGGGTTGTCTATTCGAGTGACTTCGGAACGGATCAGGCGGCCGAAGATGTCCTTATGGCCAACATCGAAGGACGGCCGCTCGCAAGCCCCAACCGGTTAAGGTTCACAACGGGCCGGCGGATCTCCCCCTGGAATAAGAATGTCGTCGCCATAGGGCTTTCGAGCGGATTTCTGGAGCCACTGGAGTCCACGAGCATCTATCTTATTCAATCCAGCATCCAGAGGCTGATCAAGCAATTTCCCGATCGCTCGTTTTCGCCCGCGAACACCGAAGCATACAACGAAGGGGCGGCGGCGGAGATCGAGACTGTGCGGGACTTCCTCATCCTGCATTACTTCGCGACGGAGCGCGACGATTCCGAGCTCTGGAACTATGTGCGCCATATGGAAATCCCAGCGAGCCTAATGCACCGAATCGAGCTGTTCAGGGAGCGAGGGCAACTGAACATCGCCGCCGAAGAACTGTTCCAGGTAACG
This sequence comes from uncultured Asticcacaulis sp., assembly GCA_965650705.1. GTDB lineage: Bacteria > Pseudomonadota > Alphaproteobacteria > Caulobacterales > Caulobacteraceae > Asticcacaulis. The sequence goes on from CBFGPQ010000050.1 coordinate 16,606, forward strand.
TCCTGGCTGTCCGTCCTTATGGGGCAAGGCATTCGGCCCCACGGCTATATGCCAACCATGGCGCTTCAGGATGACAATCTTCTTGCCAACGGATATTCCCGGCTCGAACGGCACCTCAAGGGCATCGCCGAGCACCTGCCCGATCACATGACCTTCCTGCGTTCAAACGCACTTTTGAACACCGACCTGCTCGTATCGTAAGGTCCTTTTCACTACGCAAAACCAGGTGGAGGAATATGAGGATAAAACGACCCAAGGCCGCTGAGGCCGCGTTTCGCCACGATCGACGCGCGCTGTTAGGCGGACTATGTGGCGCCACGATACTGTGGCCTGTATCCTCCTATGCGCGCAATGTCCGTACGTCTGAACAAGACGCGTTGCCCGTCAATATCCGGTACGACCTTAGTGACAGGGACCCTGCGTTCGAGGGATGGGGCACAGCGCTCGCATGGTTTGCCAACGTAACGGGAGGATACCCGGCGCCTGTGCGTGACCATCTCGCCGATCTTCTATTCGGTAAGGACGGGCTGCGCTGGAACATTGCCAGATATAATATTGGGGGCGGCAATGCGCCGGAGACGCCGGCGTATCTTCGGCCGGGCGCCGATGTTCCTGGCTTCTGGCGAAGACCCCAGGGTGTTGCTGGAAGCGACTGGTGGCGCCCCGCCGATCCGTCGATGTGGGACTGGAACGCCGATTCACGACAACGCTGGTGGCTTGACGCCATCAGGGCCCGGGTGCCCGAGTCCGATCAGATCTTTGAGGCGTTTTCGAATTCCCCTCCGTATTTCATGACCGTCAGTGGACGCGTGTCCGGTGCCGAAAGCGGATTGCAGGCCAACTTGCGGCCCGGGATGGCCAAAGACTTTGCGCAGTACTTAGTTACCGTCGTCGCAAAATTGCAGACCGTACATGGGATCAGGTTCCGCACCCTGTCGCCCGTCAATGAGCCGAACACGCCTTACTGGCACGCGGCCAACAAACAGGAAGGCGCGCATTGGCCGCCGGAACAGCAGGGTGAGATTGTTCTTGCGACGCATAAGGCTTTGCAAGCCGCCGGGCTGCGGACCGTTGTCAGCGCGATGGATGAAACGGACTCCTTGACCTTCATCCGCGACTGGACGTCTTATCCGGACGAGGTCAAGGCCGCTGTCGGGCAACTCAATGTGCACAGCTACGAGACCCACGGCCAGACCGGCGTACGGGATATTGCCCGTCAAAGCGGGAAAAGGCTTTGGATGTCCGAGGTCGATCTGTCTCCCCAGAATATCAGCCAGGACTATCGCGATATCCGTCCGGCGCTTGCGCTCGCCGAACGCATCGTTCTCGATCTGAAGCGCCTGCGGCCGGCCGCCTGGGTCTTTTGGCAAGCCATCGAGGACACAAACAAGGAGACCGGGGGCGGATCGAACTGGGGGCTTATAAAACTAGACCTTACAGCGCCAGCCGAAGGTCCGCACGTCATCAACGTGACGCGGAAATATTGGGCAATGGCGAACTTCAGTCGGTATATCCGTCCGGGGTTTACACTTTTCCAAGTCGATGACCTCGATACGGTTGGCGCCTGTGCGGCCGACATGTCCTCCATTGTCTTTGTGCACGTGAATGCGGGCCCCCTTCCCCGCCGTCTTGATCTGGGCGCCTGGCCGCAATTCGCTGCGGGAGGACAGGTGCGATTGATCGTCACCGACGGCACCAGAAATGCCGAAACCACTTCAGATCAACTGACTGAGGCTGGTCCGTTGCGGATCGACGTCCCGGCGCAATCGGTTTCGACCATCGTGATCACCAACCGAACTCCGAAATAAGTCTTTTAAATTCCTTGGGGAAATTATGAAAAAATCACACCTGCCAGGAACGCTCTTCCTTATTGCCCTGACGACTTTGACGCCGCTCGCGGGTCCTGCGCTTGCTCAGCCTGCCGTGGTGGCGGAATGGGAGCAGCCCGACGTCGTTGCCGTCAATCGCGAGCCTATGAAGGCGACTTTCTTCAATTACGAGACAGTCGATCTGGCGCTGCGCGGCGACCTCGCGTCATCGCGCTACTACCGGTCGCTCGATGGTACCTGGGACTTCAAATATTCCAAGGGCGTCGGCAACCGCCCGGCAGACTTCTACCGCGAGGAGTTCAACACCGCCGACTGGTCCAAGATCAAGGTTCCCGGCATGATCCAGGCGCAGGGCGATGGCGCTTATGGCCTGCCGGAGTTCTGGAACATCAAGTATCCGTTCCCTGCAAACGAGCCGTTGATCCCGCATGATATGATCGAGGTCGGCTCTTATAAGCGAGGTTTCGAAGTCCCGGCGGACTGGAATGGTCGCGACGTCTTCCTGCATATCGGCGCGGCGGGTGCGGCCTATTACATCTGGGTCAATGGCGAGAAGGTCGGCTACTCCGAGGATTCCAAGCTGCCGTCGGAATTCGATGTCACGGAGTTCCTGAAGCCCGGCCAGAACAGCATCAGTATCGAGATCTATCGCTATGCCGACGGCTCATATCTCGAAGACCAGGACTTCTGGCGCCTGTCGGGCATCGAGCGCGGCGTCTACCTCTATGCCGAGCCGAAAGCGCGCCTGCGCGACTTCTGGGTGCGGGCCCTGCTCGACAAAACCGCTTATAAGGAGGGCCTGTTTTCGCTTGAGACCGAGTTCGCTGGTGCACCGGCCAAGGGCAGCGTCAAGGCCACTATCTATGATGGCGACGCAGCTGTCCTGACCACGACCGGCGCCATCAGGAACGGCACTTCGGCCTCGCTGGAAGGCACGATTAAGGACGTAAAGGCATGGTCGGCGGAAACGCCCAACCTCTATCGCCTGGTCATCGAATATAAGGACGTCAAGGGTAATCTCATTTCCGCCACTTCGAAAAAAATTGGTTTCCGCACGGTCGAAATCCGCAATGGCGAAGTCGAGGTCAATGGCCGGCGCATCCTGATCAAGGGCGTCAACCGCCATGAGCACGATCCGGATACCTATCGCGTCGTGTCAGAAGCGCTGATGCGCAAGGACATCGAGTTGATGAAGCAGGCCAATGTCAATGCGCTTCGCACCTCGCACTATCCGAACGCACCGTACATGTACGATCTGGCCGACGAATACGGCCTCTACGTCATGGACGAAGCCAACGTCGAGAGCCATGAATATATGGACACCTCGGACAAGCTGGCAGCGCAAGCCAACGACCCTTCCATTCGCGAAAAGATGCAGTTGGGCTATAAGCCGCACTGGGCAAAGGCGCATCTGGACCGCATCTCGCGCATGGTCGAACGCGACAAGAACCATCCGTCGATCATCTTCTGGTCGCTGGGCAACGAGGCGGGAACGGGGCCGAACTTCGAGGCCGCTGCCAAATGGATCCGCCAGAACGATCCAACGCGCCTGATCAGCTATCTCGGCCACGGCACCTTGATCGAAAAACACGCGCCCAACCCTTATGTCGACATCTATGCCCCCATGTACGACGACATCGAAAAAATGGTCGACTGGGCCGAGGATCCGACGCGCACCCAGCCCATGATCCAGACCGAGTACGCGCACGCTATGGGTAACTCGCTCGGCAATCTCGAGGACTACTGGCAGACCATCCGCGCCCACAAGAAGCTGCAGGGCGGCTTCGTCTGGGATTTCATCGATCAGACGGTGCACGCAAAGGATACCAATGGGCGGCCCTACTGGGCGTCGGGTTTCGACGTCAATCCAGCCCGCGGCGACAACTCGGTAATCGGTGACGGCGTGCTGAACGCCGACCGCGTGCCCGATCCGGAATATTACGAGTTGCGCCAGGTCTATTCGCCCGTGGCCTTCGAAGGCGATCCGGCGTCGGGACGGTTCAAGGTTGTCAACCGCAACACCTTCACCGACCTGTCGGGCTACGACCTTCACTGGACCGTGCTGAGGGATGGTGTGGACACGGGCTCGGGCATCTTTGCCGGCGTCAACGCCGCGGCGGGCACCACGGCGGACCTGCCGCTGAACCTGCCCAATCTGCCCGATGATGGCGCGGAATATATCCTCACCCTGTCAGCCACAGCGAGGGCAGGCGCCATCAAGGGCGTCCCGGCAGGGCAAGGGATTGGCTTCAACCAGTTCGTGCTGAGAAATGCGAAGCCGGCCACGATGCAAGAGACGACCGCGTCCCGGACCGCCGTCAAGCCGGTGCGTACGGGCGACAGCGTCACGTTTGAGGCTTCGGGCACAGTGTTCAAGGTCGACGCCAAAACAGGACTCGTTTCCTATAGCTCCAACGGCAAAACGCTTCTCACCGGCGGCGCGCCGAACTTCTGGCGCGGCCTGACCGACAATGACGAAGGTACCGGCATCATCAAGTCGCACAATATCTGGAAGACCTTTACCGAACAGCGCCAGGTGCGTTCGGTCGATGTCACCGGCGACGCGGTCAGCATCCTCTATAACTTCGGCACTGGCTCAGTACATTGGAAAACGACCTACCGACTGCTCAATGATGGCGCACTTCATGTCGCCTCGACCTTCACGCCGCTGCGCGACGACCTGCCCGATCCCTTGCGCCTGGGCCTGCACTTCGACATCAACCCGGAGCTGACCGATCTTCAATGGTATGGCCGCGGGCCACAGGAAACCTATGTCGACCGGAAGACCGGTGCGGGCCTTGGCGTCTATTCGGGCAAGGTCGCCGACCAGTACCACGCCTATAGCCGGCCGATGGAATCCGGCAACAAGACCGATGTGCGCTGG
>CBFGPQ010000051.1:0-21181 GCA_965650705.1 uncultured Asticcacaulis sp.
GCCATTATAAGAATATTTCATGAAAAAAATATCTTATGATTTGAATAGATGTTTGTATTCCATGGTTATTTGTATTTTAAAATAGCTCTATCTTTTTGTGCGAAATGTTATAGTGTTGGGTGGTGAGTTTTCAAAAGATATACTCGCATGCAATGTATGCTATTACTTTTTTATTTTAAGTCACGGTCAAAGCGCCGCCAATTTTACAGCCACCCTCCTAGCATAAGCACGACCCCGCCGGCAGAAGCTGGCGTCCCCCTTTCATTCGCCCTTCAGCCGGCCTGTCCCGCGCTCCTTCCGCAGGCATGTTGTCCCCACATGCCGCAGGCCGGCTGAACCCTTCCTGCTCCTGCTGACCGCGAAGCGCTCCGCTTCGGGAAAGGCTTTTGCGTGCGCATCTACGATGTCCTGAAAACGGACCACCGCATGATCCGGCCGAGGTAGGCAACGATGACCGCGGTGTCCCGCTCTTCCAATCCTGCGGCGGCTTGGGGCGGGTTTTGCCTTGGGTTGGGCCTCGCCGGATTTTTCGACGGTATTCTGCTGCATCAGATCCTGCAGTGGCACCATCTCCTCAGCAATGTGCGGGACGGGCCACTGGGCGACCTGAGAGGGCAGATCCTGGCCGACGGGCTTTTTCACGCAGCCATGTACCTGATTGTGGCGGTCGGGATGTGGCTGGTGTGGAAGGCCCGTTCGGACATGTCCGGCCCCGGAACCGGCCGGCAGGTTTTCGCGCACCTGCTGACCGGTTTCGGGGCCTGGCATGCCAGTGATCGCGTCTTCGCGGGCGCGCGGATATGAGCCGTCTTCCGTCGCGCCTTTTTGCCCGCTGGACCGGTCTCGACAACTGGCCGCTGTTTCGCGACGCGGTATCGCGCCACCAAGTGGAACCCAACCTCAACCCGTCACGTGCCGACGCCCCGCCCGGCCAAACACCCCATCACGATTGAGACCTTTCCATGCCTGTGCGTTTCAACTCCCTCAAAGACAAGCGAGTCCTGCTCACCGGCGGCACGACCGGTATCGGCCGCGCGACACTCATGCTGCTGGCGGAAGAGGGGGGCGCGTCGTCACCTATGGCCGCGACCCGGTCCATCTCGACGATGCGCTTGAGGCCGTGCGCGCCGTGGCCGACCCGTCCGGCGCCGAGATCCACGGCATGACCGCCGATTCCGCCAGCCCGGAAGACATCGAAAAGGTCTTTGCCGCCGTCGATGACAAGCTGGGCGGCCTCGACATCCTCATAGCCAATGCCGCCCTGGGCGCCGAGCCCATTCATGAGATGGACGAAACCGCCTGGCGCTACGTCATCGACACCAACCTCTCCGGTTACATGGCCTGCGCGCAGGGCGCCCTTGCCCGCATGGAAGGGCAGGGCGGGCAGCTCCTCTTCGTGTCGTCGATCGCGACCATCATCAAGAAGCCCGGTGAGAGCGTCTACGCCGCGTCCAAGGCTGGCGTGCAGGCCTTTGCCGAAACCCTGCGCCGCGAGGTCCAGGACAAGCGCATCCGGGTCAGCGTCATCCAGCCGGGCGCCACGGGAACGGACATGCAGCCCGGCGGCGACGAAGCCCGCCGCGAAGCCATCGCCAGGGACGAAATGCTTTATGCCGAAGAGGTCGCCGAGGCGATCCTCTTTGCCCTGACGCGGTCCGAACGGGCCGACGTCGTCAATCTCCGAATTGAACCCCTGATACAGACGACGAGTTGAATGATGCACGACACTGCCTGCCAACATAATCACAGCCTGCGCATGAAAGCCGCCCTCAAGACGCCGAAGGGCGAGTTCGAGGTCGAGGAGGTCGAAACGCCAGAGCTGCCCGGGCCGGACTGGACCCTGGTCCGCATCCGCGTCGCCGGCATCTGCGGCACCGATCTGCGCCATTGGCAAAAGGAAGAACCCGAACTGGTCCACGAAATCATGGGCCACGAAATGGCCGGCGAAGTCGTCGAGGTCGGCGAGGCGGTCAAGAACGTCCAGCCCGGCGACCGCGTCGTGGTCGAAACGGTGCTGGGGGACGATACCTGCGACTGGTGCCGCGTCCAGCAGTACAATATCTGCCCCGAGCTTTATCCGGTGCGCATGGAAACCGTGTCGCGGGCCTTTGCCACCTATGTCATCGCGCCGGCCAAGAAGCTCTACAAGCTGCCTGACCATGTCAGTTTCGAGGAGGCGACGCTGCTCGACACCTTCTCGGTCGGGCTGCACGCCCTGCAACTGAGCGGGCTGAAGCTCAACGACAAGGTCGTGGTAATCGGTTCGGGATCGATCGGCCTTGGGCAATTGCAGCTGGCCAAGATCGCCGGGGCGGACGTGCTTGTCACCGATATCGTCGAGTCCTCGCTGGAACTGGCCAGGGAACTGGGCGCCGACGTCGTGGTCAACAGCGACAGGGAAGACGTCGAGGCGGCGGTCAAGGCCTTTACCGGCGGGCGCGGCGCCGACATCACCTTCGAATGCGCCGGAGGGACCGCCATGCCGCTGACCCTGCCGAAGACGGTTACCTATACGCGGCGCGGCGGCAAGATCGTCCTGGTCGGCGGCTTCGATCCGGGCGAAGTGTCGATCGGCCTGAACTGGCAGGACATCCAGATGGGCGAGAAGCAGATCATCCCCAGCGCCAGCTATGCCTTCTGGGGCATCTATCCCGAAATGCAGATGTGCCTCGATCTGCTTGCGAAAGGCAAGCTGAACGCCAGGAAGATGATCAGCCACAGCTTCCCTTTGGACAGGATCAACGAGGCCTTCACGACGGCGCGCGACAAGGAACATACCGGCGCGCTGTTCGTGGCCCTGACGATCGACTGATGCGCGGAGGCAGCCATGGAAAACCCGGAAGATCGTTTGAAAGACAAGCGCGTTCTGGTCACTGGCGGGGGCGGCGGGGTCGGCCGCAATGTCGCCACCCGCATGGTCGCCGCTGGCGCCAGCGTGCTGATTACCGATCGCGACGAAGCCGCCCTGCGCGCCATCCGCGACAGCTTGAGCGGCGGACCGGGGGACATAGACATTGTCGCCGCGGACGCCGCCACGGCGGAAGGCATCGCCCGGACCTTCGCCAAGGTCAACGACTGGCTGGGCGGGCTCGATATCCTGGTCGCCTGCACCGGCATCGGCGCCCTGCCGCTCATGGAACTGGACGACGCGGACTGGCGCGCCGTCATCGAAACCAACCTGGTGAGCTATGTCGCCGCGACCAAGGGCGCCATCGACCGTATCAAGGCGTCGGGCGTGACTGATGGCATGATCATCCTGGTGGGCTCGATCAGCGTCCACATCAAGGCGGTTGGCGAGAGCGTCTATAATGCGTCGAAAGGCGGCGTGGCCCTGTTCGCCGAGACGCTGCGCAAGGAGCTGATGGCCGAACGCATCCGGCTGACGCTGATCGAACCCGGCGCGATCGGCACGCACCTCCAACCCTATGACGACGAAAAACTGGCCGAATTTGTTGCGCATTACGAAATGCTGCCGCCGGCCGAAGTCGCCGACGCCATCATGTACGCCGCCACCCGGCCGCCGGGCGTCGATGTCGTCACCCTGCGCATCGAGCCCCTCAACCAGAAAATCTGCTGAGCCATGGAATTCTTCGTTGGCACCTATTCGTCGGAAGCGGGCAGGGGCGTCTATCCCCTGAGCTATGACGCGGGCGTGTGGACGCTCGGCGCGCCCGACACCAGGATCGAGAACTGTTCCTACGCCGCTTTTGATCCGCGCACCGGCGTCCATTATCTCCTGAATGAAGGCGACGGGACGATCCGGCCGTCGCTGTGGCGCGCAGGCCAGGGCTGGACCGAACTGCAAAACCTTCCGGCCTTTGGCGATGCGCCCTGTTTCGTGGCCGTCGAAGAGGCCGGTTACCGCGTCGCCATCGCAAGCTACGGCGACGGCTATATCGTCACCTATCAGGCCGACCGCGACGACGGCAGCCTCGGCAATCCGGTCCACGTCCATGATCACACGGGACGCGGGCCAGACCCGGAGCGGCAGGATGGGCCTCATGCCCACTGCGTCCGGTTCCGGGGCAAGGCGCTCTACAGCACCGACCTGGGCACGGATTGCGTGTGGCTTCATCAGGACTATGCGCGCGCGGGCGAGGAAGGCGGGACCCGTCTGGCCTTCAAGGCGCCGCCGGGCGAAGGGCCGCGCCATATCCTCTTTCATCCGCACATCAAGGTCGCCTACCTGCTGACCGAGCTTGGCAGCAAGGTGTTTGTCCTGGCGATCCATGAGGACGGAAGTTTAAGCGAGATCGAGCGCTTTTCGGCGCTCCCGGCGGGGTTCGAGGGCGAGTCTCTGGGCGGGCATATCGCCATGAACGCGGCGGGCGACCGCCTGTACGTCTCGAACCGCGGGCACGACAGCCTGGCGGTCTTCGCCATCGCGGACGACGGACGACTGGCGCTGCTGGGACATGCCCTGACGCACGGCCAGTCGCCGCGGTTTTTTCTGCTGTCCGAGACGACGGGCCACGTCATCGTGGCGCATCAGGACGGCGGCAGCGTGGTGGTTCTGGCGCTGAACGACGACGGTTCCGTAGCCGAGCCGGTCGCCACCTTTGCCGTGCCGCAGGCGGCCTTCGTCGGCGTGCTGGGCGGCGGCTGACGGAGTGATATAGTCACCCTTTGCGCGCGAATCGAAGGGGGCAGCTATGTCGGAATTTCAGCCTGCGGTCCTGGCCTGGATGCTTGACTGCTTTGGCGAGGCATTGACCTACGACAGGCAGGAAAGAGGCATAAGGTTCATGGAGGAAGCCACGGAGCTGGTCCAGGCGGCCGGCATAACGGCGGATCAGGCCCATGCTCTGGTGGACTATGTCTATAGCCGTGAGATCGGCGAACCCGAGCAGGAGGTGGGTGGGGTCATGGTCACCCTGGCGGCGCTGTGTACCGCACTGTCCATTGACCTCACGAAAGAGGCGAATACCGAGCTTACGCGTATCGCCGGTGTGATACCGCAGATCCGGGAAAAGCACGGGAAAAAGCCGCGCTTTTAAAGGCAATCAGTCTAGCCCTTCCCGCGTCCACCCTGGCCCTGGAGGCCTTTCTTCGCCGCCGGATATTGTCCGGGGCGTTTTTTCCATTCGGGGTCGTTTTCGACGTGGAAGGAGGCGTTGGGATTGCGGCCTTTGGGGGCTGGATCGCGGACGTCGTCGGGTGCGGGCGGCTTGCCGTGAAGGGGATTGTCGGGTTTGGGATCGGACATGTCGTAAGCCTCTGTGACGGCCCTCCGGTCTATAGGGACGCGCGTAAGTTTTCCATGCGCATGGCCGGTGCGGCGGCGCCCGCGCCAAGGTCCGAACGCCGTTATTGTGGTTAATGCACACCTATGGTAGCGTGCCCGAAAGAACAAAAAGAGGGTGGGAGACATGTCCAGGATTTTTACGGCACTGACGGCGCTTATGGTGCTGGCCGCTTCACAGGCAGGGGCGCAGACGCCCGCCGATTCCAACGCGGTTATCATCAAGGGCACCATACGCCCCAAGCCCGCGCCGGACATTCCGCCGCCGCCGCTTGATCTCTTCATAAAGACGCCGCGCATCGAACAGATCGCCCTGTCGCCCGACGGCAGCCGATTCGCCTTCGTCACCACGGTCAACGGACTGCGCGTGCTGACGACCTATAATGTCGGCGACGGCAGCAACAAGGCCATCCGTCTCAGCGACGATCCCTTGTCGGCCATCACCTGGCTCGACAATGACCATATCCTGTTGTCGCAGACGCAGACCGGGCTTCGCAGCACCTGCCCGAAAGGCATGGACGCGGACTTCAAGTCCGCGCAGTCGGTGTCCGACTACATCGCCACCATGTCGGTCGGCGGCTTTCAGGGGGGCGGCTCGACGGGCAAGGGCCTGTCGGAAGATTCCATACTGGCCATGCAGTTGATGCAGACGCTGAGCCCGCCAAAGTGCGCCGACTACGGGGTGCGTTCGCACGATGCCGGGGCGGTTGTCGATCTGCGCACCACCCAGTCGATCAGCCTCGGCTTCCGGCTGGTCGGCGATTACAATCATATGCCGCTGGGCCTGCCGAAGCCGGTCATGATGAACGGCAAGATGCAGCTTGTCGGCCCGTTCCTGGAACTGCGCGACAAGTCGATCGCCGGCCAGGTAGCCCAGCGCGCCTATCTGTGGCGGGTCGATCCGGACACGGGCAAGGGCGACATCATCAATGACGGCGGCGGCGACCTCGACCGTATGGGTAATTATGTCGACGACTGGCTGGTCGACAGCGAGGGCAAGCCCTTCGTCAGGGCGCACTACGCCTATATCGGCGAAACCTTCACCATCGAGATGAAGAAGGACGGCAAGTGGAAGCCGGTCCTGAAGCGCAAGATCGAGCCCAAGAAGGGCACCTTTGCGCCGTTTATCGCCGGTCTGGGACGCGACGGGGTGTCGGTGCTGATCCTGGACGCGGTGACGGCCGCAGACGGTTCGCGCCGCTTCCACTATTACGAGCTGTCGGCTGACGGCAAGCTGTCCGAAGCGCTCGATTCCGGCGACGCGACGCGCGACCGGCCGATCTTCCATCCGGAAACCGGCGCCCTGGCGGGGTTCGAGCGCGACGGCGAAACCTCGACCTATACCTTCTTCGATCCCGACCTGGCCGAATACTATAAGCTGGCCATGGAAACCGCCCCCGGCAAGGCGGTGCGCGTCGCCGCCATGGCGCGCGATCCGGGCCAGGTCATCGTTTTCGGACAGGGCGGCGACGAACCCGGCACCTGGCACTATTACGATTTCACCAACGGCAAGCGCGTCGATATCGGCAGCCACCATCCCTCCGTGCCGGCGGAATGGGTCGGCTCCCAGCGGTCGGTCCGCTACAAGGCCTCCGACGGACTGGAAGTTCGCGGCCTGCTGACCCTGCCGCCCCAGGGCGAGGCCAAGAACCGGCCCTTGGTCGTGCTGCCGCATGACGGGCCGCTGGGCCATGACGCGCGTGGCTTCGACTGGCTGGCGCAGGTGCTGGCGTCACGCGGATACATCGTGCTGCAACCCAATTATCGCGGCTCGGACGGATATGGCGTGGCCTTCACCGAAGCCGGTCATGGCCAGTGGTCGGGCCGGATGCTCAGCGACATGGCCGACGGCGTGCGCTACCTGGCCAGCCAGGGGATGGTTGACCCGAACCGCGTCTGCATCGCCGGTGAGGGCTATGGCGGTTATGCGGCGCTCAAGGGCGCTGACGGCGCCGGGACCTACCGCTGCTCTATTGCCATCAACGGCATCTCCGACCCCGGCGACTATGCGCAGACGGCGAAGAAGAACGCCCTGGCGGATAATATCGCCGCGCTCAAGGCCGATGTTTTGCAGCCGCGCGCCTTCCGTGCCGATCCGGCGTCGCCGGCGCAGATCCAGCGCTATTTTGGCGGCCAGACCCCTCCGGCCATCGCGGCGGCAGCGGTCAATATGCCGGTCCTGCTGGTCCAGGTGAAGTACGATAAGTCGGTGCCGGCCGATCAGAGCCGGGGTTTGCGCGACGGACTGCAAAAGGCCGGCAAGCCTGTGACCTATGTCGAACTGGAAGGCTGCGGCCATCAACTGGAGACGGAAGCCTGCCGGCTTGGCACTGCCCAGGCGGTCGTCGACTTCCTGGCTGCCAACAATCCCGCCAAGTAAGGCAGGCCGCGGTATTGTCGTAAGGCGCGGCTTGGGTTGGATGTGTGATAACAAAAGGGGGAGCCATGACCAGGGGTTTGACGGCGCTGGCCGCACTGATATTGCTGGCCGGTTCGCCGGCGGGGGCGCAGACGCCGGCGGCTGAGTCGACCGACGTCATCGTCAAGGGAAGCTTGCGGCCCCGGCCGGCGGAAGGTGTATCGCCGCCGCCCCTTGATGTCTTCGTCAAGTCGCCGCGCATCGAACACATCGCCCTCTCGCCCGACGGCAGCCGGTTTGCCTTTGTCACCTGGACGGGCGGCGTGCACATCCTGACGGCCTACACGGTGGGCAGCAACGGCTATCAGCATATACCGCTCGACGTGAAATCGCTGACGGCGATCACCTGGCTGGACAACGACCATATACTGCTCTCGCAGACCCAGACCGCCCTTCGCAGCACGTGCCCGACGGCGGAGGGAGTGGACTACAAGGTTGCCCAGGCCAAGATAGACCCCCGCTTCCTGGCGTTTAAAAAGGGCGTGTCGCGCCGGTTGGTCGAGAGTCCCCCTTTGTGCGCGTCTTACGGTGTGCGGTCGCATGAGGCGGCGACCGTGGTCAATCTGCGCACGCAAAAGTCGGCGCTGATCGGCGACCGGCGGATGAGCGGCGACTATTTCGGCATGGCCCTGGGACTGCCTCAGCCTGTGACGGTGGACGGCAAGCTGCAACTGTTCGGCGCCTTTCTGGAACTGCGCGATATGCCTGTGGCCGGCCAGGTCGCCCAGCGCGTCTATTTGTGGCGCGTCGATCCGGATACCGGGATTGGCCGTATCGTCGATGACGGCGGTGGTGATCCTGACCGCATGGGCCGCTATGTCGATGACTGGCTGGTCGACAGCAAGGGTGAGCCGATCGCGCGTGCGCACTACACCTATATCGGGAACACCTTCACCATCGAGACCAGGAAAGGCGGCAAGTGGAACCCCGTCCTGACGCGCGCGATTGCGCATGGCGGCAACGCCTTCGCCCCCTCGCTCGTCGGCCTGGGCCGTGACGGTCAGTCGCTGTTGATCCTGGATGCGGTGACGGCTGCCGATGGTTCGCGCCGTTTCCGCTATTTTGAACTGTCCGCTGACGGCAAGCTGTCCGAAGCGCTTGATTCCGGTGACGCCACGCGCGAGCGGCCTATCTTCCATCCGCAGACGGGGGCGCTTGCGGGTTTCGAGCGCGACGGCGAAACCTCGACCTACACCTTCTTTGATCCCGACCTGGCCGAATACTATAAGCTGGCCATGGAAACCGCCCCCGGAAAGGCGGTGCGCGTCGCCGCCATGGGCCGTGACCTGGAGCAGATGATCGTATTCGGCGAGGGCAGCGGCGAGCCAGGCACCTGGCACTATTACGATTTCAGCAACGGCACGCGCGTCGATATCGGCAGCCATTACCCGTCCCTGCCGCTTGAATGGGCGGCTTCGCAACGCTCCGTCCGCTACAAGGCGTCCGACGGGCTGGAAGTCCGCGCCATGCTGACCTTGCCGCCCCAGGGCGAGGCCAAGAACCGGCCCTTGGTCGTGCTGCCGCATGACGGGCCGCTGGGTCACGACGCGCGCGGCTTCGACTGGCTGGCCCAATCCCTGGCGTCGCGTGGCTATGTCGTGCTGCAACCCAATTATCGCGGCTCCGACGGCTATGGCGTGGCCTTCACCGAAGCCGGCCATGGCCAATGGTCGGGCCGCATGCTCAGCGACATGGCCGATGGCGTGCGCTACCTGGCAGGGCAGGGCATGGTCGACCCCAAGCGGGTCTGCATCGCGGGGCGGGGCTATGGCGGTTACGCGGCGCTTAAGGGCGCTGATGGCGGGGGCCTTTATCGCTGCGCTGTCGCCATCAATGGCATCTCCGACCCCGGTGACTATGCGCAGACGGCCAAGAAGAACGCCCTGGCGGACGACATCGCCGCGTTGAAGGCCGACCCGCAACAGCCGCGTGTCTTTCGCGCCGATCCGGCGTCGCCGGCGCAAATCCAGCGCTATTTTGGCGGCCAGACCCCACCGGCCATCACCGCGAACGCCGTCAACGCACCCGTCCTGCTGGTCCACGCTCAGTACGACACGTCCGTGCCGGCCGGCCAGAGCCGCTCTTTACGCGATGGCCTGCAACAGGCCGGCAAGCCCGTGACCTATGTCGAACTGGAAGGCTGCGGCCATAAGTTGGAGACGGAAGCCTGCCGGCTTGGCACCGCCCAGGCGGTTGTCGACTTCCTGGCTACGAACAATCCCGCCAAGTAGCTGCGCCCGCTGCCTTCCGAGGTGGGTTTAAGCCTCCGCATACGCCAACCATCTGAATGCCGATGGAAAACTTACGGCCAAAGTCCGCATATCGCCCCGAAAGGGAAGACCGGCCATGTACGCGGCATCTTCGGAGCGGGACCTTGAGCCTTCCACGCCATCCGGCGGCCTTAATACGCGCACCCGGCAATCCCTGTTCTACGCCCTATTGTTCGCCGGCACGGGCGCCAGCCTGCCGTTCATTCCGCTGTGGCTGACACGCAACGGCATGAGCCCGGAGCAGGTCAGCCTGATCCTGGCCGTGCCGCTGCTGGCGCGCGCCATTACCGGCCCCATGACGGGCCTGTGGGCCGAACGCTTCGCGCGCTACCGCTCGCCCATCCTGATCCTGGCCATGGTCGGCGCGGCGGCCTATGCGCTCATGCTGCCGGGCAGGGCCTATGGCGATTTCGCCTTCGAAGCCTTCATCGTCCTCTACCTGATCGGCTATACCTGCATCAACAATATCAGCCCGCTGCTCGACGCCATGACGCTGCATCTGGCGCGCGCGGGCAATTTCTCGCAATCGAGCGCGCGGGCCTGGGGATCAGCAGCCTTCGTCATCGCCAATGTCGTGCTGGGCTTCGTCCTGCAATGGACGACGACGCAGGTCGTGCTGATATGGATCGTCAGCGCGGCGCTGGGCCTTGCCGTCTGCGGGCGAGGGCTGCTTTTGCCGCAGCCGCGCCACCGCGCGGACGAACAGGCCGTGCCCGCCCGCAGCCGCGACCTTCTCAAGCAGTTGCTGCGGAACAAGGGGTTCTTGTGGCTGCTGCTGGCCACCGGGTGCCTCCAGGCGGCGCACGGCTTCTACTATGCGTTCTCGACCATCATCTGGCAGGAGCAGAGGGGCTTTTCATCGACCGTCTGCGGGCTGTTGTGGGCGGCGGCGGTGGCCGGCGAAATCCTCTTCCTGGTCTTCGCCACGCGGTTGCGGCACAGGCTGGGGCCATGGGTCCTGCTGATCCTGGCGGCCGTTGCCGGGATTATCCGCTGGGGCGCCATGATGTCGCTGGCGCCGCTGTGGCTGCTGGGCTTCCTGCAACTGATGCACGGCTTTACCTTCGCCGCCGCCTATATCGCCGGTCTCGACCTCGTCTTTCACCTGACGCAAAGGCGGCATGAAGGCATCGCCCAGACGGTCAATGCCGCCTATACGACCGGGCTGATGACCGGCGTGGTCACCTTGCTGTCGGGCAGCCTCTATGCCTTCGCCGGCGCGAGGGCCTATGCCGCCATGATGGTGCTGGCGCTGCTTGGCCTGATGATCGCCGTTGGAATGTACCTGAACCGCGGAAAGCTGATGGCCGGCGCGGCCCAGCGATGACCGCTTCAGGACACGCGGGCGGTGGGCATGACCCAGATATTGCCGGAGCCGCGGAACTTATAGACCAGGCCTTCGCCCGACCGCAGGGCATTGCGCAGACCTGAGACCAAGGGTCCGATCGAGACCTCCAGCGACGCCGAATACATCAGCACGAAATCGCCGTCGACGACCGCTTCGCCGTGGCTGAGTTCGATGACGTCGATCTCCTCGACCGGCACCGGGCTTTCGACGACGAAGGCGCCGCGGCCGGACAGCTTGGGCTGCATGAAGCCGTTGCCGGACAGGATGCCGCTGACCGAGGTGTGGCGGTGCGTCGATAGCGAAATGCCGCCGGTGCAGGCGTAGAATGCCCGGTCGTCGAGCAGCAGGTCGTCGCCAATGTCCATATTGGCCAGGATGAAGTGTTTGCGCGTCGGTTCCGCCCACAGGCTGCCCGTGCCGGAAAAGCGGGTGGCGAAGGCCGATTCACCTGTGCCGGCCGAGGCAACGGCGCGCGACAGGAAGCCCTTGCCCGGCTCGTGGCGCTGGATTTCCGACTGGATGCGGCCATGATGATATTGCAGGGCGCCGGGTTCCAGCAGCAGCGCGCCGCCCGACAGTTCGACGCCGATCTGGTGGATGTTTTTTTCTTCGGAAATGACGTGGGTCAGCGGTGCGCCGTTGGCCGTCGTCCCACCGGCCGGAATGACCCGGGCCACCTGGCGCTTTTCGACGAAACGGTAGGCGGTGATGGTCACGCCGTCGGCGGACACGGTCTCTATGGGGGTGCGCATGACAGGGCTCCGAATCCGGGTAAGGGAAGACCGGTGTACCAACAAAGCCCGCCGCCGCAAAGGGCTTCCGCCGCTGCCGCGATCCTCCCAGGGTTGCCGGCTCGGTTGCGACCCGATTTATTGTGCATGCAACCGTTGCGGGTGTGCAGGCTTCGAATTATAGTTTACAGAATAACGGCCGCGCGCCCGTAGATAGTTTAATTCGTGACCATAAGCCTTTCAATTCGTTGGAAATAAATGTCACGGGGCGAGCATGGCGGCCAATTTAATGACAAACAGGGCAGGAATCACATGGTCAACATCATCGACGGCACCACGGACAATGACAGCCTGACGGGTACGGCGGGCAGCGATAGCATGAACGGGCTGGACGGCGCGGATACGCTTCGTGGCGGTGACGGCGACGACCTTATCGACGGTGGCGCCGGCAATGACAGAATGTACGGCGGCCTGGGCGACGACACCTATGTCGTGCGCGACGCCGGGGACCGGGTCACAGAAGTGGCCGATGGCGGCAATGATACCGTCGAAACCTGGGTCAGCTACCAGGCGCAGGACTTCATGGAAAACATCATGCTGAAGGGCGCGGACAACCTGTCGGCCTATGGCAACAGCCTGGGCAACGGGATCACCGGCAACAGCGGCAACAATGTCATCAACGGCCGTGACGGCAACGACACGATCGACGGTGGCGGTGGCCAGGACAAGCTGGATGGCGCCGAGGGCAATGATAGCCTTTACGGGGGCGAAGGCGATGACAGCCTGAATGGCGGTAACGGCAACGACACGCTGGAGGGCGACGAGGGGGCCGACAAACTTAACGGTGGCGCGGGCGCGGACGTGCTCGATGGTGGGAATGGCAATGACATCCTCGACGGCAGCACGGGCGACGACACCATGGGCGGCGGCGACGGCAACGACACCTATGTCGTCGACAGCCTGGGCGATTTCGTAATCGAAGGGCCCGCGGACGGCACCGATACCGTCAAGACCGGGCGCGATTACACGCTGGCGGACAATGTTGAGATCCTGCACCAGACGGGCGCGGCCCATATCAGCGGCGCGGGCAACAACGGCGACAACGCCCTGCACGGCAATATCGGCAACAACCATCTGTCGGGCGGGGAGGGTAATGACAGCCTGTTCGGCGGCGGAGGCGACGACACCCTGTCGGGCGGCGAAGGCGACGATTGGCTGGTGGGCGGCGCGGGTGCCGACGACTTCGTCTACGACGCGGCGGGCGCGAATGGCTATGATATCATCAATGGCTTCGAGCACGGCATCGACCGGCTGGTGTTCTCGGGCGCGGACTACGGCTTCGCGGCCGGGCACGCCCTGACGGCGGCGGAGTTCACGCTTGGCTGGACGGCTGTGGGGACTTCGGCGCAGTTCGTCCTGTCGAGCGGCGGTTACCTGTCGTTCGACGCCGATGGCTCCGGCGCGGGGGCGATGATCCAACTCGGACGCATTTATGGCACGGTGACGGCCGAAGACCTGGTGTTCGTGTAGGGGGCGCCTTAGGTCGTAAACTCATAAATATACCCGCCATGGCGGCGGAAATGGCGAAATAATGCCAGGAGATGGGCGCCGGCCGTAGTCAACCTACGGCCAAGCGCGTCGACGCCGCAGGATGAGGCCATTTCGCCGTCGGAACGATGCCGTCCATTTGCACGGACTACGGCGTCGAAAAATCTCGAAAATGTAAGCATTTATTTCGCTTTTTCTCCTGGTATCCGCACAAATGACCTGGCACCATGGCGGATATATTTCTGAGTTTACGACCTAGTACGCACCGGCATTGGGCGCCGGTTCCTCGGTCGAGATGGCGTCGGTGGTGCGCGCCTTATCGGGGGCCTCGCCGTCGGCGCGGCGGATGAAGACCTCCACCGGGCCGCAGTCGACTTCGCCGCCGAAGGGGGAGCAGAAGGCGATTTCGGCGGCATCGCGGCCGACGCCGATGCGGATCAGCCCGTCGAGGTCCGCCTGGCGCGTGGCGTCGAACAGCCACCAGCGCCCATCGAGGTAGACTTCGAACACGGCGTGGAAATCGGCCGGCTTAAGCCCGTGGGCATAGCAGCTGACATAGCGTGCCGGGATTTCCAGCGCGCGGCAGAAGGCAATGCCCAGGTGCGCGAAGTCGCGGCAGACGCCGGCCCGCAGCAGCAGGCTTTCCGAAGCGATGGTCTGTTCGTTCGACGAACCCCGCCGGTAGTCGATATTGGCATAGATCCAGTTGCAGATCGCCGTGACGCGGCTATAGCCCGGCATCAGATGGCCGAACTCCCGCCGCGCGAAATCCGCCAACCGGTCGGAGGGCACGAAACGCGACGGCAGCAGAAACGGCATGATGTCGAGTGGCAGGCTCTGTACCGGCGTTTCCAGGACGCTGCCCGGGTCGACGCGGTAAGGCTGCAACGTCACTTCGGCTTCGTACTGGATGGTCAGCGGGCCGGGCTGGGCATGAATGCCGAAATAGCGGTTGTTGATATCGGGAACCGTGTGGTTGGTCCGCGCGATGCCGGGCGTGATGCTCAGCCGCTCCACCAGGTCCTGGTGACGCTGAAGCCGGGCGACTTCGATATTGAAGATGAAGACGGTCGGTGTCTGTACGGAATAGGACAGCGTGCAGCCCAGGGTGTAACGAATGCCCATCTATGCTTTCGAGTAAGGAAATGAGGTGGGGACCAGCGTCTCATCGCGGCCCGTCAAAATGCAATGATGGCTTTCAGGCGAAGCGCATCTGGGCGGCGCCGCCGGTCGCGAAAATGTCGCTCATGGCGCGGCGGACCGTATCATTGGCTTCGACGCGCGACTGGAAAATGCCCCAGAAGGCGGCGTTGCGAAGAACTTCCCAGCCGTGGCCGCGCGGCGCGATATGGAAGCGGACAGGGACGTTTTCATAGGTGAGGCCGGGTTCGCCGACCGTGGGCCAGATATCGTCCCAGGTGTGGGGCGTGGGGGAAGATTGCTGTAAGATGGTAAATCCTTTGGGTAAATCCGTGTGGGCATTAAAAACGCCCGGCACCAGAGGCGCCGGGCGTCTGCATTCAGGTGATCGAACGCGATCAGGCGGTGGCGAGATTGGCCGCCGAACTCTTGCCGCGCTCCAGCACGACGTCGTAGGAAAGCTTCTGGCCTTCCATCAGCGTGCGCATGCCTGCGCGTTCCAGGGCGCTGATGTGGACGAAGACGTCATTGCCGCCTTGGTCGGGCTGGATGAAACCGAAGCCCTTGGTGGCGTTGAACCATTTGACAGTACCGTTGGCCATGGTGGCCTCCTTGAAGAATAGCACATTCGTGCAGTATCGCCGCGCGAGATTGCGCGTCGGGGGTCCGAAAGTAGCAATGCTTGGAAGGGGCCGGGTAGGCGCAGACAAAGTCAGAGGTCTGTTTCGAATAAAACAATTCTCTCATAAAGCGATCGGAATAGCAAGATAAATAATAAAACGGCGCAACCAGTAATCTATATTGACAAAAAATATTTGGACGAATTCCTTTTTATTTCATGAAATATTTGCTGCTGGCGGGTGTCGCATCGTCAGCGTATCACCAGAATTGGCGTGGCGCCGCTGACTGAATGGCGCTGATTGACCGAGGTCAGGACTAGAATCACGCCCGGTTTGGCGAAGCTGACGTGGAACGGCCCGATTTCTTTAAAATTAGGCATGGGCTCGAAGTCGGCCGCGCCCGTTTCTCCGATCGTGTAGAGTCCGTCGCCGCCTACGGCCAGAAGCTTGCCGCCCACCGTCGCCAGGCCAAAGAACGGCATGGTCTGGTATGCGTCCTCGGGCGGCAGGTCCATGTTCGGATATCGCTCACCGAACTGCTTGCGGTACAGCATTCTAACCTGGTCGCCGCCAGTCGGACCGCAGACCGTGACGATGTGGCCGTCCGCGTCCATGTGGACCAGGCCGATAGCGGCGGCGACGCAGTCCGGGTTCCATGGCAGAGTAGCAAGCCCGTTGACCGGGTCGCATTCGGTATTGAGCAAGCCGCCGCACAGATCGCCATCCTTGTTCTCGATTAGACGGATTCTGCCCGTTTTGCGGTCGATGGCGCGCATGCCGCCGCCCCATTCGCCCTTGTTGAAGCCGGCATAGACGGTGTCCGCCGTCATGAGCGTCGTCGCCAGGCCCCAGTCCAGTTCGCCGTCCAACGCGACTTCACTGACCGCGCCCGCGCCAAGGGTGATCAGGCGCTTTGTGGTCAGAACGGCGGTGGCGCCGCTGCCGCAGATGAGCGTGATAAAGTACTCGCCCTTGGCGTTGATCGTGGCCTGCGTTACCCAACCCTCGACTCCGTGCCTGCGCAGTGTCCAGGCGGCGGGCTTTTTTCCGTTCGCGGTCAGGGCCAGCAACTGGCCGTCGCTGACGCACATGTCGCGGATGGCTTCGGGCGCGGTTTCGCTTCGGGGTGTGGTGTCGGTCTCCACCAGGCTCGACAACTGGCCCGCGTCCGACAGCAGCCACAGTCGGTCCTCGGCCCAGACGGCGCGGGAGAGGAAGTCTTCCTGACCGACACGGATGGGCTCGATTGCGTGGGCCGAGGCCGGTACGAGGAAGGCCAGCAACAAGGCTGTCAAGATGGCTTTGAGGACTATTTTATGCGCCATGTCATGTTCAATGCGGTGCAAATGCAGCATGAAGTGCCAGGCCCAGGCATTGCGCAGGATCACCTCCACGGAATATTCTTGAAGGCCGTTTTGTCAAAAACCAAGACCTTGATGCGCTTGGGATCCATGACGTTATCGAATCTTATAATCATCTGTGTGGGCACATCTGCGACCAGTTTCGTGCTCATCCAACCATAGGCTTCGCCGGGTTGGAGGACTTTTTCGGAACCGGCAAGTGAAACTGAACTTGCCCATATCGGAACGCCACTTGGGTCCATGAAGCGGGTGGCGCCAAATCTAAATCTATTTGTTTTGTTAGAGGTAATCATTCCGGTGCATTCAACACCACCCGATTTTCTTTTGCATTGCGTCAACTCGATTGCCATGTCCCGGGACGTCAGAACCTGAGGTTTGACCGGTTCGGAGTGGATGCGAAGTTCTATAGCCGTGCGTAGCTGCTTGCAGGCGAGCGGCGTGCTTTCCAAAAGTGACTCTGAGAACTCCACAGACGGGTTACTATTGTTTTTCCACATATTTGAATACGGAATGCACTCCGCCGGGTCCGCATAAGCCGCAGTTCCAATTAGGCTGCTGATGACGAAACATACAATTGCGGCAAGAATCGATTTTAAGGGCATGGCAGGTAACTCCTGAGTATTGTTGGCGCTTCTGTGGGTTTGTTGATTGGTTCGTACACGTCTATGGCGGATTCTCTTATGTCAAATTTTTCGTCACGCCCTTCTTCACTGCGGGTATCGATAATGTTTTGTCCAATATTTTTAATTTTATACTCCGTATTTACTCCATATTCTCCTTGCGATTGTCGCATGTATAATGTTTCATTATTTATGTAGAATGTAATCTTCGTTTCGCACCCGTCGTCACCTTTTGCTCTCCATGTGCGATCGTTCAGCTTATGCGCTGCGTAAGTTGTGGGGGTTGTGGGTTTTGCTGGTGTGTTAAGCATCTGATCAGCAGATCTTGGCTGCTCTGGAGCATCGCGCTTTATAGCCACGGTGCCACCATCATCGACCGCTGCGGACCGGCTTGCCATACTGCTCGCCGTGCCCAGCATCGCAGGGGAACCCGCCGTGGAGGAACCTTTGTCGGGTTGGATAATCAGGTACGTAAGGACGAAGCCTGCAATTGTCGCTGCTGCAGCAAGGGCAGCAAGAGGGTCTTTTCGAAACTGCGCTATTACCCGCTTCCACATAGCTGCCCCCCGCACGACTTCACCTCTATAGCATCTGGGATCGCCGGCTAGCCAGTTAGGTGAACTTCACTGAAAGCTTATTTCGCTTTTTTGGCTTTGGCGAGCTCGGCACACTTTTAAAAGGGATTTCTAAAATGACTGTTGCAATTCGGCATTAATGCGGCTTGGACGCGCGGCGCTCTCTGACGTGGCCGTCACCTGACTGCATTGACCGCAAGCCTTGGCTCCAGACATCACGCGCACGTATCCAGCACCGGTTCTATCCCGCCGGAACCGGGAGCGGGGAAGGGCGTGCGGAAGGTGAAGGCCTCCGCATGCGGGCCGGACTGGCGCAGGCGTTCCAGCCGGTCGATGGCCTCGGCGACCGACGGCGTGTGCCCCGCCGGCACCCACCACAGCACGACATAAAGCTCCATGCGCTCGAACCACTCTTTGCGGCGGCGCATGATCTCCAGGTGAGCCGGATCGCGGTAGGTGAAGGCCGCCAGGCTGTCGAGGTCGCGCCACACCGACATGTTGATGGCGACGTTCGGGTCGTCGAAGGCCCGGATGGCCAGGGCGTCGTTGCCTTCGCCGGTCAGCCGCCACACGAAGCCGTCCGACGCGTCGGCCAGGGCATTGACGCGGTCGAGCGCGCCGACGAAATCGGCATTGACCGGGTCGTCGATCTGGCTCCTGAAGCGCGCAATATTCAGTTCCGCCAGATGCCAGCCCATAGCAACCCTCCCGCGTCATTCCGCCACGACGGCGGCGTCCCAGCCTGAACATGTAGGCGCTCGGCGCCGGATGCAAGGGCACGATGTGTATTGTGAAACGGAGGCCAGAGGCCATGGTGGGTATAATCGTAACAGGATCGTAACAATGGCTTAGACTGCCGTTAAAGATACTTCTGCACTTTGCTGGACATTCGTAGTGTGGGTGGCAAAATGCAATTCTCTTTTGGTTCCGCGCCGGACAAGGCGCTCCTCGAGGTGGTCCGTGGATATCAGGTCAGTCTGGAACTGACGCCGTCGGGCGAAATCGTCGCTGCCAATGATTGTCTGCTCAACCTGTTGGGCTATTCGGCCGAAGCGCTGCGCGGCCAACGCCACGCCACGCTATGTCCCGAGCCTCAGGCAGGCGCGGGCAGCCAGGCCTTCTTGCAGGAGGTCTGCCGTGCAGCCAGGTCGGATGTGTTTCCACTGCGGACGAAAGGCGCTCAAATCGTTTGGGTTGCCGGCACCTACGCCCCGGTGCGTGACAAGTCAGGCAAGGTGACGGCGATCTTCCTGGTCGGCACGCCGATTACGGAGGTAAAGACCAGGGCGCTGGATGACGCCCGCACGGTCGAAGCGCTCAACCGCGTCCAGGCGATCATCGAATTCGATCCCGATGGCACCATCCTGACGGCGAACGACAACTTCCTCAAGACCCTCGATTATGCCCTGGGCGACATCGTCGGCAAGCATCACCGGATATTCTGCGACACGGCCTATGTCCGTTCGGAAGCCTATCAAGTGTTCTGGCGCGAACTGTCGCAGGGCAAGTTCCAGGCCGGTGAATTCCAGCGTGTCAGCCGCACGGGCCAGCCGGTTTATATCCAGGCGTCCTACAATCCGGTGTTCGATGAAAACGGTGCGGTCATCAAGATCGTGAAATTCGCCATCGACGTGACGGAAACCGTCCGCCGGCGTATGCGCAACGACACGATAAGCCATGAGATCAACCAGGAACTGGGCGGGGTCGTCACCCGCATCGTCGAAGCGACCCACATGACGGGCGGCGCTGCGGCTGCGTCGAGCGAAACCGCCGCCATCATCAATTCGGTCGCCGCGGCGTCTGAAGAGCTGACCCAGAGCGTCCGGGAAATCGCCGCCAGCATGTCGCACGCGAAGAGTGGCGCCGAAGAAGTCTTCCGCCACACGGAAATCGCCGATGCCTCGGCAAAGACCCTCAACGAAACCGCGGGCTCGCTGACCGAGATCGTGGCGCTCATCCAGGGTATTGCCTCGCAGATCAACCTGCTAGCGCTGAACGCGGCGATCGAGTCGGCACGCGCCGGTGAAGCCGGGCGCGGCTTTGCCGTGGTCGCCACCGAAGTCAAGACGCTGGCCAACCGGGCAGCGGCGTCGACCCGCACGATCAACGACGAAATCACACGGATGCAGGCGATGAGCCAGGACGTCGTCGCCGCCCTGGGGCAGGTCACCGGATCGATGACCGGCGTGGTGGAAAACGTCGCCGGCGTCGCATCGGCGATCGAGCAGCAATACGCCGTGACGGGCGAGATTTCCAACAACATGCAGTCCGCCGTGGGCGCCGTCAGCCAGATTGAGGAAAGCCTCGGCTTCATCAGTACAACCTTCACCTCCGTGGCGTCCGCGTCGGAGCAGGTGAAGGTCAATGTGGAACAGTTGGTCGCGTAAGGCGTGCGGTATGACGGTCGCCCTGAACTATCCTCACGCATTGCTGGGCTTGTGCGAGAGCGGTGACATCACGCCGGACCGTGCCTCCCGGCTGTTCGTCCAGACGCTGTCGTCACTGGACCGGAGGTTTGCGACGCCACGGGCGGCCGCGGAGTTGCAGGCCGTGTTCAGTACCGTGTTCGGGGCGAGGGTGGCTGACCGCATATCGCGCGGCGCGGCGATAGAGGCGCTGATCGAGGCCTTGGCGCTGGCCGAATCCAACGCGTCGGACGTTGCCGCGCAACGGAACGCAGGGAAAATGCGGGCATGACGCTGCCGCGGATACTGGTTGTCGACGATAATGAAGACATCCGCGTGCTTGTCCACGCCGTGCTGACCGCGCGCGGCTTCGACGTCGTCCTGGCGGAAGATGGCAAGGCGATGGCCAGGGTGTTGAGCGCCATGACGCCCGACCTCATTCTCCTGGACGCCAACATGCCGGGTGAGTCGGGATTTTCGATCAGCCAGCGGCTGGCACAGGACAATGGGCCGCCGGTGATCATGCTGACGGCCATGAACCATCAGCGCTATAAGAATGCCGGTCTGGCTGGCGGCGCGGCGGACTATGTGACCAAGCCGTTTGATGCCGACGAACTTGCCTTGCGCATCCGGGGCGTCATCAGGCGTCTTGCCCCGGCGCCGAAATCCGACATGGTCAGTTTCTCCGGCTGGAAGCTGGACAAGACGTCGCGGACCCTGACAAGCCCACTGGACCGGTCCCTGGTTCTGACCAATGCGGAATTCGCCCTCTTGTGCGTATTCCTGAAAACGCCGGACCGTCCGCTGCGCCACGCCCATATTCTCGAACAGATGCAGACGCTTCACGGCTTTTCCACCGAGCACGCGCTCAAGACGCTCGTGTCGCGCCTGAGGATGAAGCT
>CBFGPQ010000052.1:0-20872 GCA_965650705.1 uncultured Asticcacaulis sp.
GCCAGAACAGCGCGGCATCAAAACGATGAATACGACCGAAGTCCAAACCCTTCCCTTGCCGACTCCCGACATGTCGGGCGATGAGCTTTTCCGTCTGGGCATGATGTACTCGACCGGCCAGGGCGGCGCCCCCGTCGACATGATCTCGGCGCACATGATGTTTAACCTGGCGGCCATGCGCGGCTCGATGGAAGCCAGCGTCTATCGCCGTGAACTGTCGCGTGAGATGGACCGCGAAGACATCGCCGAAGCCCAGAAGGCCGCCCGCCAGTGGATCGACGCCGGCCGCATCGGCTTGGCCGCTTAAGCTCGAGATTTGGCGTCAGTGGTGTTGATCTGGTAGCGGATGAATCCGAACGGAAGCGGCTGAGCCTCAGCGTGTGTAAGCGACCGTAAGTTTGTCCACAGATTACACAGATCGATGCGCTAATGCGCATCTTACACAGATTGTCCAAGCAGATGGATAATCCTGTGCCCTGTGTTTAAGTGCCCGACAGCGCAAAGCGCTGTCATTCAAGAGTTATTATCCGCGTATGTGTCCACGCACACTGGTGATCTGTGTAAGCTGCGAAGCAGCGATCTGTGTAATCTGTGGACATACTTCTGGACGAAGGCACACACGCTGTGGCCTGTGGTTCAGGGCCTAATTGAACGTGCGGTACATAAAGTAGTTCAGAATGCCGCCCGGAATCAGCTGGTTGACCCACTGATCGACGAACAGGCCCGCCTCGGCGATGCTGGTGCGCGGTACGAACAGGATATCGAAACGGCGCAGCGCCGTCATCTGGCTGCGCTGCCCGGACAGGATCGACTTCAGGTCGATCGTCCGGCGCATGGCCCGGCCGTCATGTCCGCGCCGGATGATCACAACCTTCTTTGATCTTGCCGACGGCAGGAAGCCGCCCGCCGCCATTATGGCCTGCAGGGCATCCATGTCGCCCTGGATCTCGACCCAGCCAGGCGTGCGTACCTCGCCGCCAACCAGGACGCGCGTCGGCGCCGTATCGCCCGGAAACACCGTTACCTCCGGATAGCGCAGCACCTGCGCGTATCGTCCCGAAATCTCTTCCTGGAGCTGCGGCACGGATTTATAGGCCGCCATCACCTGGCCGATCTGGGGCAGGGTGATGCGTCCGTCAGCGCCGACCTGGGTCTGGCGGTTGAGCTCCGGCGCCGAGGTCACGCTGACTTCAAGCTTGTCGCCCGGAAAGAACAGGTAGAGGGGCTCGTCGTCCTGCCATTCCGAAAATTCGATCAGCGGCGCCTCAGCCTGCCGATCGGCGGCGCGCGCCAAAATCGGCGCCAAGGTCATGGCGGTCACGGCGGAAAGAACGAGTCGGCGCGTCAGCATGAAGTGAAGGCTACTGCCAGTCCCCGGATCGGAAAAGCAAAATTGCTGATGGGAATGCTAAACCGGTAAAGTGGTAAAGATTCATTAATCGCGACCAAGATAAGGTTAACGAAGGCCGGAAAACCGGCTGCGATGTGATTGGCAAGCCCCACAGACTCACGGCATGCAAATCGGGAGGAGGGCCCAAGGAGGCATATGGCGAGCGTAAAGCGACAGCTGCGGCTTGAACCGGCCGATATCCTCCCGCGTCTGAGGCGCGAGGTGTGGCTGATGCTGCTTGTCTTTGTCGTCCTGTTCGGCCTTGGGCTGGCGGTCGCCTTTTCCATGCCGTCGACCTATACCGCCAATGCGAGCCTCTTGATGCAGGTCAGCAAGGACTATGTCTACGACCCCCTGGCCGGCGACGCGGCGCGCGGCGCCATTGCCGACATAGATCAGGTCGTCCAGTCCGAGGTCGAAATCCTCAACTCCAACGAACTGAAAAAGCGTGTCATCGCCAAGGTCGGCTACCGCACTGTCCTACCGGACACGCCGGAAATGTGGTCGCCCAGGGCGGACGCCCAGGTCCGTGCGGCCGATGCCGCGGCGCTCAAGGTGCTGCAGGGCGGCTTCGAGGCCCAGACCGCGCCCGACAACAATGTCGTCCGCCTGCTGTTCAAGCACTCCAATGCCATGTCGGCGGCCCTTATCCTCAATGCGATCATTGACGAGTATCAGGTCTACCGGCTTGAGGTTTACCCCGACACGATCGGCCCGGCGCTGCAGAAACAAAAGGCTGACTTCGACCAGAAGCTGGCCGACGCTGACACCGCCTATCAGAATTTCCTGACCCAGCACGGCGTCGGCGATTTCGCTACCGCCAAGGCGACCTGGTCCAAGATCTACGATCAGGTGGTGGGCGACCTCTACGCCACGCGTTCGCAGATCGCGACCAACCGCGCCAGGCTGGCCGAGGTCAGCGCGAACCTGAAGCGCCTGAGCCCCGAAATGAGCGTCGAGCGCAACCTCGACCTGTCGGTGCCGACGCGCATCCTGGCGCTTCAGCAGCAGAAGCAGGAGATGCTGGCGCGCTACCTGCCCGAATCGCAGCCCATCCGCGACATCGACCAGCAGATTGCCTCGCTGCAGGCCCTGATGAAGTCGGGAGGTGGCGTCGGGGAAAAGGATCACCGTATCGGCGTCAACCCGATCTACCAGGACCTGGTCACCCAGCGTCTCAATCTCGAGGCCGAGACGGCGTCGCTGTCGGCGCGTGCGGCGCAGCTCCAGGCCCAGGCCGACGAGGCGACGCGCAAGATGCAGGAACTGACGGGCATTGAGGCGCGCTTCACGACCCTGTCGAGCGAGCGCGACGCGTTGCAAACCAACATCCGCAACTTCACCCAGCGCATCCAGGAAAACGAAGCCCAGCGCCAGATGACCAAGAACAGCGACGAGGCCGTGCGCGTCGTCGAAATGGCGTCCCTGCCAGACAAGCCCAAAAGCCTGAAGCGCATCGTCATGATCATGGCTTTCCTGTTTGCCGCCTTCACCGCGCTGTGCGCTGGCCTGTTGCGGGCGGTCACGCGCCGGGGCTTTGTCGACGCTGACACGGCCGGACGGTCGCTGGGCCTGCCGGTCCTGGCGCGCGCCGAGAACAAGACCGCCTGATGATCGATCTGACCCGCGAAATGGCCGAGCTTATGGCAGCGCTGGGGCGCCCGGCGGGGCGGGGCCGCGCCTTGATGTTCGTGTCGGCACTCTCTGGCGAAGGCGTATCGACGGTCGCGCGCGAATATGCCCGCTGCGAGGCGGCTTTTGCCGCCAAGCCGGTCTGGCTGATCGACGCCGACCTCAGGGAACAGTCGCAAATGGACGCGCTGGGCCGGGAACCGGGTCGGTTCGGACCACCGGGGCCATTGAGCCAGGCTTCCCCTGACGGCTCGGCCTTCTTCACCCTTTCGCCACCGTCACGGGACGCAAGCGGCCGGCCGGTTGGCGACGACCGCTTCCTGGTCGCCCAGCCCTTCCTCGACAAGCGTCTGTGGGTGACACGCTTCTGTGCCGAAAAGCTGGCGCCCGGACAGAGGGTCAAATTGTTCGAGCAGACCGGCTACTGGACGGCTTTGAAAAGTCATGCCGGAACTGTCGTCGTCGACGCGCCGGCGGCGGATCGCTCGGTTCACGCCCTGCAACTGGCCGGACTGATGGACGGCGTCATCATGGTGGTCAGCGAAGGTGAGGGCGACACGCAGAGCCGCCTGACGCTCAAGGGCGATCTCGAACAGGCCGGCGGCAAGGTGCTGGGCATCGTCTATAACCGCGCAAGGCCCCAAAAAGGCTGGGTGCCGTCGTGGCCGGCAAGCCGCGCAAGGGCGTCGTGAAGAGTTTCATAGACGACTGGCGCGGCAACTGGCTGTCGCTGTTCTGTGCCGTCGCCGTCCTGCTCGTCTTTTCCCAGGCGTGGCAGGCGCCCTTGTTCGGCTACACGACCGGCAATAGCGAAGCCGGTATGCTGATCCGCAACTTCTACTACCCCTTCTATCTGCTGGGCTTTGTCCTGTGCGCCATATGCTGGCGGCCGCTGCTCGACGCCACCTGGCGGACGGCGCTGCTGATGGCGCTTTTGACGCTTTGCTGCGTTTCGGTCCTGTGGTCGATCGACCCATCGGGCACGATCCGGCGCTGCGTCGCCATGCTGGTCACCGTCCTGTGCGGCTATGCCATCGCCGCGCGCTTCAGTTGGAAGCGCCTGTCGGAAGTGCTGGCGATCACCTTCACCATCGCCATGGTGGCGTCCTATGTCCTGGCCGTGTTCGTGCCGCAGATGGGCCGGATGCAGGAGCTGTTCCCCGGGGCGTGGCGCGGCGTCTGGCTGGAAAAGAACAATCTCGGCGCCATCATGGCCATCGGCTTTGTGTCGTCGATCGCGGCATCGCTGCATAACCCGTCCCGGCGGGTCTTCTGGTGGGGGATCTCCGCGGCCATGGTCTTTCTGGTGATCATGTCGCAGTCGAAGACCGCGCTGGTGTCGCTCCTGCTGGGCGGCGCAGGGATCGTCTTCGTTTATCTGACGCAGCGTGGCCCGGTCCTGGGTATCCTGCTGACCTGGCTGGCGGTGACGGTGCTTTTGTGCCTGGCGGGCTTCATGTGGTTCGCGCCGGAAAAGATCTTCCTGTTGCTGGGCAAGGACCCGACGCTTACCGGCCGTACCTTCATCTGGGACGGTATCGAACGCGTGATCCGGGCGCGGCCGCTGCTTGGCTATGGCTACGGCGTGGTCTGGACCGATGAAAGCGCCTATGCCCCCCTTGCCAAGATCACCCAGGTCGCAGGATTTCGGGCTTATCACGCCCATTCGTGCTGGTTCGAGGTCTGGCTGGGGCTGGGAGCGGTTGGGCTTGTCCTGTGGGCCTGCGTCTTTGCTGAAGCCTGGGCAAAGGGCTTGTGGCGGACCTGGCGCGGAGATTCGGGTTATTTCGCCTTACCAATGTTGGCTATTTACAGTTTGTCGAGCATCACCGAAAGCATGGCGCTCGGCTGGAATGACTTGCGTTGGGCATTGTTCGTCATGGTGCTGGTCAAGCTGTCCCTGCCGGGCGACAAGGACAGTACCCAGGTATTGACGGCGAGCGATAAAGCTGAAACTGCATAGCGGCTTAAAAATGTCGGGTTAGGACGGGCACCAGTGCATGCTCCGAAAGGGGAACCGGTTTTTCGGAGCAAGTATGCGACCACAAAGACATCATCTTGACCTAGCGTTTGGTTAAATGTCGGCCAGAGGTTGCAAACGTTTGAATGCGGCCAAATATGACGTATAAATAACGCTCGATAAGTGAAGGAGTTGCGTGTGAGTACCGAAGACAGCCACCCAGTGGACATTAAGGTCGGAGCCAATATCCGTAAGCGTCGCAAGGAAATGGGCCTGACCCAGCAAAACCTGGCCGAATCAATCGGCCTGACGTTCCAGCAGGTGCAGAAATACGAACGGGGCAGCAATCGCGTCAGCGCGTCGATGCTGTTTGAGATCGCCAGGACGCTGAAAATGCCACCGGCCTATTTCTTCGAGGAAGCGGTGTCTGACGCTGAGGATATCGGTCCGCTGGAAGCGAATGTCGGCAAGTTCCTGCAGTCGGGCGAAGGCGTCGAATTGGCGCAATGGTTTCCGAAGCTGACGCCCGCCCGCCGCCGCGCCGTGGTCACCCTGGTGCGCTCGATGCTGCCGGAGCAGGATTGAGCCAAAGCTGCTATCGCGATATATGCCGGAAACGCTAAGCGGGTTTCGGCGTATCGCTTTGGCGTCTTAACGTCCGCTGGTAATCGATAACGCCGAAGATCAGACAGAGCTGCCAGGCATAGCCAAGCCAGAACCCTGTGGCTGTGACGAAGGCGTACATGCTGAACGCCTCATAACCGGTTACAAAATAAGTGATGAGGCCGTTCAGCGAGCACATGCAGATGACGAATACCCAAAGGCGTCGCGACTGCAAGGCCAGGGCGACGAAGCCAAGAGTAAGAAGTGTGTCCAGTGCCTGAACATATATGCCGGGGCCCGGCCCGTCGAACCGGGTTAGGACTGGGGAAAGCAGGCACCCGGTGGCGATTAGGGCGGCACCTCGCTTTTCGGTAGGACCGCCCTTCCAGATAGCCAGTACTATGCAGGTGACGAACGTCAGCCAGCCGGCGTTTACCCATATGACATGCGCCAGGTACCAGTCCATCAGGCCGCTTTATTGTCTCCCACAACGTGCAATTGGCCGGTCGGTTTGGGCGGGAGTTTCTCATCAGTTTGCCCCGACATGAAGCTTCCGCAGCCGATGCGCGTCTTCACGTCGTCCAGATGTCCATGAACGCGGATGATGGAGGCGCGGGCGCCGGCTAGGATCGTCAGGGTTTGGGCCAGTTCGGTCATTGCCTCCTGACCTATCACGGCCGAGAGTTTCGAGTCCATGCGCATTCGTTCCAGCATGCTCATCAGGTTCGCGGTCTCGCAGATCCCGCTGGCGATCATGTTTTCGGTTGCGCGCAGTTGCTCCGCGCCGCGGAGCACAAGTTCCGTTCGCTTCATGTCTATTATTCCTGCCGATGTAAGTCGTCTAACGCTTCCCCTCGACGGCCAGGGGTTCGCCGGTTACGTTATAAATGGCCTGGACCATGGTCACCGCCATGAGGATCATCAGGATGGCGGCGAAGCCTAAGGCAATGGTGCCACCCAAAATGAACATCAGACATTGGACAATGGTCAGGCGTTTCAGCCGTCCGCTGACCCAATCCCATCGTCCGTGAGCCACGCGATGGCTGTCACCAGGTTGAACAGCGCTTTCTCCGGTCCATCCGTCCGGTAATGGTGCTGTATTCCCGCGACTGTATCCGTGACGTGCGGTTGTTTCACTGAGGCCGACATCATTTTCAGGACTGTCTCCAGTTGGTTCCAGCTGATCATCATGACGTGTTGATTTGATAAGGTTTGCTCGGTCATGTTGCGGAATTTGCTCCGTTTTTTCGGGCTCCGCTATCACCTCCGTCGGGGGTCCCCCCTGAGGTGATTGATCTAATTGCGCTTCATATGACGCAAGGGTTTGCGCGGCATCGCGCATGCTTGGCGCGTTCAGCCGCCGCCGCGCTTCGTCGACGTGCGTCTTGACGGTATGCTCACTGATTTTCAGGATGCGCGCGATTTCCTTGGCCTGATACTGGCGGGCCGCCAGGCGCAGGATTTCTTTTTGACGCTTTGATAGTGTCTCGACGGCGGACAGTTTGTCCATGTGCGAGGAATCCCCTCTAACTCAACTCGCCCCTATGTTAACAAGGGTAGCCAGAGGTGCAATCGATATTACGCGCGACTTCGGCGTGCATATACTAACGTATTTAATGCCGGTGGTTAGGCGGCTCTAATTGCCTCGGAGGCGGATGCCCGCCGCGCGCCATCTTCAAAAGTGACGATTTCGAATCCCTTTGATGCTGCTTTGGAGACTAGTCGCTCCAGGACCTGCGGCGTGCAGCCCCAACTCGACGGCGACTCGCGAACGTCGTGGGTATAGAGAATGAGCCAGCTGTCGGGCGTTGCGGCCGCGCGCTCCAGCCACTGGCGCGCCACATCTTCCCCGTCAGCGCCTTCGATGCCTACGGCCGGTGCCTGATTGAGGTCGGTGCCTGTGGTGACCAGACCGTGGTGCAGGGCGCGTGACGCCATGAACCGCGTGTTGAGCACGGCCTTGGCCGCCGGCGACACATCGCCGTACGGATAGGCAAAGGTGCGCGGGGCGGGCACGCCCAGGCGAATCAGGGCTTCGCGATTCGCATCCAGTTCGGCGGCGATCGCAGGGCTTTTGGCACGGCCGCAGTCGAGATGGGTCAGGGTGTGGCAGGCGATCTCGTGGCCAGCCTTGGCGAGCGCCTGGATATCGGCGGCTTCGGTGTAGCGGCCAAGGTGGCTTTCCCGGCCGCTTAAGCCTGTCGAGATGAAATAGGTGCCGCGCGCGCCCTGGCGTTCCAGGATGGCCGCGCCATCGTGGGCGGCCGATACCGGTGCGTCGTCGAAGCTGATCGTGAGCAGGGGGCGGGCGAGGCCGGACAGTTGGGCAGGCTTTGTCGTCATCAGCCGGGCCAAGCGGCGGCGCAGCTTTCCATACAGCGAGCGATCGGCGCTATAGGGCTCCATCATACCACCTGTGCATAGAGGGCGGCGCGGTAGAGGCGTAAAAGCCCGGCGCGCAGGTGGGCGGGCAGGGCGTTGCTCAAAGCAGCGGCTTTCAGGACCGGGCGCGCGACGGAAAGCAGCGGCACAAACTTCAGTAATTTCGCGGCCTTATAGCTGGCATATTGCGAAACAACGTGAGGATGTTTCCTGATAACACGGGCGAAGTTCCCGACCGACTGTTCGTACTTGCGCGCCAGGGTTTCGGGGCGGTCAAGGCCCATGTGCGTGGCGGTATTGTCCACATGTTCGACTGGATAGCGCGCGGCGACGCGGATGGCCCATTCGACGTCTTCCCAGCCCCAGCCGGTGAATTCCGGGTCCAGGCCCTCGGCGGTGAAGACATCCCGCCGGATCAGCAGGTTGGAGGTGAAGACGTACTTTTCCGGCATTAAAGCGCGCTCGGCGGCGTTCAGGCAGTCACTGTGGCCGGCCAGTGCGCGATGGACGTCAAAGGCCGGATCGGCCGGCGCCTGACGCAGTGAAAACCCGCCGAAGACGACAGCGGCGCCGCGTCGCGCCGCATTGAGCCAGGTGTCGAGAAATTCCGGACCATCCGGCAGCATGTCGGAATCGAGGAACAGGAAATGGCCGCCGCGTGCCGCTTCGGTCAGACGGTTGCGGCCACGCGACCGGCCTTGGTTCTCAACGAGCGTGATCAGTTCGCAGGCCAAAGCCGAGCCGGTGATGAAGGCGCGGACCTCGGCCGTGATGTCGGGACGGTTAGATCCATCGTCGATCAGTATAACCTCGATCTCGTGTGGATCGCGGGTAACAAGTGCCTGCAGGAGCGCCAGCGGGCTTTCTTTATAGAACGGGATCAGCACCGACAGGCGCGGCGCCGCGGTCTCAAAGGCTACATTGTGGAAGGGTAAGGCCTCGGTCATGCCGTAACCCTTTTTGTCAACCGTTGATAAATGCGTCCCGTCAGGGCGCGGGTGTCGTTGAGATCAAGCAGCCACGCCAGTCCGGCATAGACAATGCCGCCGCAAGCTGCCTGCGTGATCAGGTCGATTGGCTGGCCTGTCGTTGGAACCAGAGAGACCACGGCCATCATGAAGACGGTGCAGGCTGCCATGGTGAACAGGTCGAGCCATGGAACAGGTAGGGTCAGCGCCTTGCGGCCCAGCAGCCAAGAGGCGACGATGCCGAGCCCGAAGCTGAGCGTACTGGCCAGAGCTGCGCCCGTCAGGCCCATAGCCGGGATGAGGGCCAGGTTGAGGGCTATGTTACTGACCGCCGGCACGGCCATGGCGGCGATCAGCAACCGGGTCGTCTTGGCCAGGGTGAAGGCCTGGAGGAAGTAGTAGGTGTTGAGACCCGAAAACAGGGCGCCAAGGCTGATCAGGGCGGTGACGCTGAGCGCGTCCTGGCGCAGGGCCTCGCCGATCATCAGCGTGCCGAACGCCGGCGCCACCATGATCAGGCCGCCCGTAGCCGGGAACATGATGAATGCCATGGTCCTGATCTGCTCACGCGCATTGTCGCGCAGCGCGGACGTGCCGCCGGTTTCAAGCGCATGTACCATGGCGGGGCCGCCGGCGGCGCCCAGCCAGATAAACAGGACATCGAGGATGCGCGAGGCAAGGCTGTAACCTGCGTGATAGGCGCCGGCTTCGGCTTCGTTGAGGAAGCCGGCGATCAGGAAGCGGTCGACCGTATAAAGAGCCAGGGTCAGGATCAGGCTGAGCGACACCGGAATGCCATACCGGGCGTAGGCGCGGGCACGCGCGGGATCGAACACGCCTTTGAGGGCGCGGCCCAGGTCTTCGCGCGCAAACAGCGGCAGGGTCAAAAGCGCGATCAGTCCGACGCCGAGCACAGGCGATCCGCCACCCAGACCGGCCAAAGCGCAGATGACGCCGATGGCGAAACCACCCGCGGTCTGAGCCATGTCAATCATTGATGCCTGGCCAACGCGGCCCTCGGCGCGGCGTTGCTCCTGCACGGCCTTGATCAGGGACCTGAACACGGTCGTCGCCAGGCCGAAGCCGATGGCGACCTTTAGCGCGCCATTGCCCGGCCATAGCCACAGGCCGGCGGCGCAGATCACGGCGAACCCCGCGAACACCCAGGCGTAGAGCCGCCACAGCGTGCCGTAGAGGTGGGGAGCGGCCGGATCGTCGCGCGATTCCGCGACGTAGAAGCGCGCCATGGCGGCTTCGATCCAGGTGAAGAAAAGGGTCTGGGCCAGGGTGGTGACACCGAAGGCCAGGGCGTACTGACCGTACTCTTCAGGTGTCAGCAGACGCGTAAAGACCATGAGGGTCGCGAAACCGACGACGCCCTGCAGGATATTCGCAGGAAGATATCCCCATAAGCCTTTGAAAAACATCTGCGAAGTTGTCCTTGATTACGGTCGTGTCCGCACGCACGGGCGTGGTGCGGCCATAGGCTTCGGCATAATCAACGCACCGTCTTGGCATCGCCAAGCAGGCAGGGAATTGTCATCGCCATGATGCGCAAGTCAAGCCACAGCGACTGGCGCTCGATATATTCGACATCCAGGGCGATGCGGCGCCTGACGTCCTCTGGCGTATCCATCGGGCCCCGCGAACCGTGGATGGCGGCCCAGCCGGTGACGCCCGGTTTCATGCGGTGGCGCCAGGCATATTCGGCGACCAGTTGCGCGCTTTCTTCCGAGCCCGTCTTCATGCCGATGGCGTGAGGGCGGGGGCCGACCAGCGACATTTCGCCCATAAGCACGTTGAACAGCTGAGGCAGTTCGTCAATTGAGGTCTTGCGGATGAATCGGCCGACCTTGGTGACGCGCGGATCGCCCTTGGTGACCTGCTGCGCAGCGGTGTGGTCCGTCAGGTGAGTGTACATCGACCGGAACTTCCACACCATGATGGCTTCGTTGTTAAAGCCGTGGCGGCGCTGGCGGAAGAAGATGGGGCCGGGGCTATCGAGCTTGATCATGACGGCCACGGCCAGCATGATCGGCGAGAAGGCAATAAGGGCAATCGTGCCGATGACGATGTCGGCGGCGCGTTTGACCAGGGCCTTGCGGCTGTCGCTGGCGACGCCGGATACGCGCGCCAGGGGCATATCGGCGACACGCGACCAGGCGGTCTTCACGTCTTTTTCGGTTTCAACATCGACAAAAAGAGCGACTTCGTTGGGCAGGGCGCGCAGCTTTTCGACGATGGCGCGGACGCGCGTCCGGGCGGTGGTGTCAAGCGCGACGACGATCTGATCGACATATGGCGTGATCTTGTGGCCCAGCAACGACTGGACATCGCCCAGCACCGGCACGCCGGCCACCGCGTCCGGATTGCGCGCCAGGCGATCGTCGAAGATGCCGAGCACATTGACGTCGCCTTCGGCCTTGGCGGCTTCGATCAGCTTATGGGCGTGCTTTGTCGCACCGACGATGACGATGGATGGCGTCAGCTTGCCGAGGCGGCGCCAGCGCTGGATGAAGCCCCACCAGACGATGTGCAGGCCGGCGACGAGGGCCAGGCTCAGGCCCACCCAGCCGGGCAGGAGGGCGGACACAGCCGTATCGGGCGCCAGGTAGCTCATGGCCCACGCGGCGATAAAGGCGGCGGCGAAGGCGCCGGCCAGACGTGCCAGGTGGACGGGCAAGCCTTCCTTACGGCCGAAACGATAAAGGTTGAGCGCAGGCAGGACCCAGGCCAGGACCAACACACCCGCCACGAATGGCAGGACGTTGCCAAGCGGCGCCGCCAGGAGCCCCGAAGGTAGGACGGTTACGGCGCAGGCAGCCGTGGTCCCAAGGACAGCCAAGCCATCAATGGCGCGGAACAGGCGCACATACATGTCGCCGTCGCCGCGTTGCCGCGCCGAGAGAAGCCTTTCCGGACGGAAGGGCCCGCGGCGGTCGCGGCCTGTCTTCGGCAGCACGGTGTCAGCGGCGGAATCGGCGAGGATGGCTTGGGCGAGCCTGTCTGGGGGTACGGCGGCGTTCATTCTGGCTATGCTCTTAAGGGCGTTCTGTCCTGCGCCCAGCATAACCAAATGCATTTAGGGGCCGGTTAACAGCCGGTCTTTTTTATGGCGGGCGCGAGGTTTTTCCGGGGCTTGGTACGGAATTTTCGGAAATGAAGCGCGATTCGAACGCCGTTCTTATGCTGGTAGAGCTAGTCTTACGTTCACGTCAACAGTATCGCAGGACTTTCATGAGCATCACCGGGACGGACGACCAACCGGCATTTGCGCCAACGCTTCACAGTATTCTGGATCGCTATCGTCACGCTGCGATCGACCGACTGAACGCCGTCAAGGCGTTGACAGGGATTACCCTGGCGCTGGCTCCGGAAGATTTGTTTGGTGAGGGTGCCGAGGACCGGCTGACGGACTATTTTGAGAGACAGGTCGATCACTACCGCGTCGCGGACGGTCATGCCGACGATATCCGCGATGAGGTGGTTGCCTTTGTTTGGGCGGCGGCACAGGGGCAGAGGGATGTCCGCAAGACTTTGGGCCTTTAGCTATTGGGGCTGTGAACATTTTTGCCTTCGGCGTTGCGTTTCAAACCGGAATTAGCTAATCAAGCCGGCAACGGAGACGTGACCGAGAGGCCGAAGGTACTCGTTTGCTAAATGAGCGTACCCCAAAAGGGTACCGTGGGTTCGAATCCCACCGTCTCCGCCATCAAAAAAGCCAGGCATCCAGCGGATGCCTGGCTTTTTTGATTCCGGAGCCGGCGGTCTTTTCGAACCCACTGGGTTCGAAACGAGCAAGATGTGACCACATCTTGCGAGTTCGGCGAAGCGCAGCGGAGCCAATCCCACCGTCGTGTCGCAGCGCAAATAGAACTGGACCTGACTGGAGATATAAAGGTTTATCGAAAGACTACGCTGGCTGGCCGCGCTTGCTAACCATCTCCCGAACGCCCAGGAAGAGCGCCAGAACGAGTGCCAGGGGCAAGAGCGCCACGCCGCGCGCGATATCCAATACCGTTGTCATTTCGGTTCCTCCACGGTTATGCGGGGAAGCACAGCAAATTTTACGCCAGTTCGGACTCCATTGCCGGACGCGTCCGGGTGGCCTTTTGCCGTGCCACACGCACCCGGGGCCATCGAGGCATCCGAAGACGGATGTGGTCAAAGGGTTCCATAATCAGCAGGCACACAAGGATAATCGGCAGGAGTGCCAGCACAGCCACGACTTGAGTGGTTTCGACAATTGTATCCATTTTTGCTTTCCAGCCCTGAAAAACGCGCGCTGATGTTGGTTATCAGCACCACGGCCGCTATGTTTCGCGGCATATTCCCGTTCTGCGCGGCATGTCTGTACCATTCTGGCGCATTGGGCGGACGGGTTCGGTCGCCGGGAGGTCATGGACCTGTCCGCCCGCAGACTTGCCTTCGCAGAGCCCTGATTGATGCGCCGAAACTTATAAGAGTGCGATGTGGTTTGACCTATTGCGGGCTAACTTTTGCCATAATAGAACAGTTCCGTGCCGGTTGTGGCGGTATTGGGATAACATTGGATATCCGAAAGTCTGTGCGAAGATATTGGAACGTAAAGATTTCTACCCCTGAGATGGGAATCCCTAAGCCCTGCGTCTCGCCAACATGAATTACGGCTAAATCAGGTGTAAATTGTGTGCGGTGGCGAGGGGTCGCGCATGATAGCTACAGCCTGCGGCTGTATAAGAAGCGTACCGTTTCAGCGATCACCCTGCGCTATTTCTCCCTTGCGGCGCGATAAGTTTCGTAACGGGACGGAATCCAGCTAAAATACAAGGGTTTGCCAACGAACAGAGTTTTCCGCTTGTCGCTCAAGTCCTATTTCTCGAACGATTCGAGCACATTCCGCCCCGAAGGCGGAGGTGTGGGCGCGGCCGTCATCGCCTGGCATCTCGGCTGGTCGGGCTGTTTGCTGCTGGGGCTGGTCGGGCTCTTGTTCCTGCCGGCGTCGCTGTTCGTACTGGCGGCTGTGGTCGTCATGACCTTTCCCGGCATCGGGGCCATTGCGCTGTTGAACCGCGATACGCCCCTGACCCGGCGCGTACTCCTTTGGGGTTGGACACTGGCGTCGCTGACTGCCGTGGCGATTACAGGTGGAATCGCTGGGCCATTGGCCATCTGGGTTGCCATGCCCATGGCGGCGGCCATCGTCCTCAACCAGCGTTCGCTGATTTCGCTGGGGGTGGCCCTGTCGCTTATGGCCGGACTTTTCGCTGCCCTGGTCAGTCTGTCCGGCGCCGTGCACATGCCCGACGAACAGGAAGGCTTCTGGTTGTCGCTGATCGCCGTTCTTCTGACCCTGGCGGCGCTGAGCCTCGGCCTGCTGCCGGCACTCAGGGTCCGCACCGAGCGCGCCGTTGATAGCGAGGAGGCGCGGGCACGCCTGCTCAAGGTCCTGACCGAGCAGCCGCATTTGGTCCTGAGCCTGGATGAGGCCGGGCGCGTCCAGGCGGCCTATGGCGAGGCGCCGCCGGGGCTGGATCTCAACCAGTTGATGCAGAACGGCCTGACCGGCGCGGTGCATGTTCCCGACCGCCCCGCCGTTCTCAATGCCATCGAAACCGCCCTGACGAAGGGCCGGTCGGACGTTGGCTTCATGCCACACGCCGCGCTTGATCACTATCTGGCGCTGTCACTGCGCCGCGCGTCGGACGACCGGCTTTACGGCGTCCTGCACGACGGGTCCCTTCAGCACGCGCGCGAAGCCGCATTGGAGGCGGCGCGCGTCGAGGCCGAGACTTCGAGCCACGGAAAGACACGTTTCCTGGCAAGCATGAGCCACGAACTGCGCACGCCGCTGAACGCCGTCATTGGCTTTTCCGACATCATGCGTCTGCAGATGTTCGGGCCGATGCCGGCGAAATACGCCGAATACGCCCAACTGATCTGGGAGTCGGGTCAACACGTGCTCGACATGATCAACGATGTGCTCGACATGTCGAAGATAGAGGCCCAGAAGTACGAGTTGCAGCTCGAAACCTTCGACATCCGCGAACCGGTATCGCAGGCACTGCGCCTGATGCGCGGCCAGGCGCATGACAAGGGCATCGAGATTTTCAGCCAGTTGCCGCAACAGAGCGTGCCGGTGACCGCGGACAAACGCGCCATCAAGCAGATCGCGCTGAACCTGCTGTCGAACGCCGTCAAGTTCACGCCGCGAGGTGGCGATGTCCGTCTGACGCTTGAGCCCGGCGATGAGGTGGTAACGCTGATCGTCGCCGATACCGGCATCGGCATCGCCCCGGACGACGTGCACCGCATGGGGCTGCCGTATGAGCAGGCCGGCGCAGCCGATATGAAGGCGCAGGGCACGGGGCTGGGCCTGTCGATCGTCAAGGCGATGACGCACCTGCACGGCGGCGAGGTGGCGATTCATTCCGACG
Source organism: uncultured Asticcacaulis sp. (assembly GCA_965650705.1). Taxonomy (GTDB): domain Bacteria; phylum Pseudomonadota; class Alphaproteobacteria; order Caulobacterales; family Caulobacteraceae; genus Asticcacaulis. Next base: position 15,352 of record CBFGPQ010000052.1, read on the forward strand.
TCGGCGAAGGCACGACGGTAACGGTGCGCCTGCCGGTCGTAGCGCAGCAGTTGCTGCTGGAATTACCTGAGGCCGAGCCGATTGGGCCGGCGGCGATGGAAACGCCTCAGCCGCCATTGGCCCGCGCGTCGGATCCGCTGGCGGATTACAACGCCACGCCGGACGTTCTGCGGCACTTTGGCGATTTCGTCGTCCGCCCGCCGAAGAGCTGATCGGGCGCTTTCCAGGAAAATCCGGACAGTAGAAATTACAACGGTTTTCCGTAAACCGACGGCATGCGGACATAGCCAAGGCCGGTGATGAAGTCGCCGACTTCGAAACGCGCATATTTGGTGCCGGTACGAAAATCGAAGGCGATGACGATGTCCTCGCGCGGGTCGAGCGGGGCTATGGCCCGCCAGGCGCGGCTTGGGAAATCAAAGCGCTTGACCGCCACCGGACCCTGGTCGCCGACATAGTCGCCGGTGGCGGAAACGCCGATCAGATTGGCCCTGACGCGCGGTTTGATCTCGGCCTCGGTCTCCTGGCTGTCGCTGGCCAGGAAGGTCCGCACCCCCGACCCGAAGCCAAGCGGAATCGTATCGCTGAGTGTCTCGGTGGCATGGCTGATCACACCTGCCGGCGCAACCTGCGAATCACGGACGATCAGGCGCGCGGCATAGGGCATCTCTCCGCCGTGGAAATTGGCCATGACGGTAAAGCGGTTGTCGTTCAGTGTGCCATAGAGCCCCAGTGCCAGGTCGGCATCGGCGTCTGACTGATACTGCGCCAGCCGCCAGGCAGGTTCGCCGCCGTGCGCCCGGGAGCCGGTCCATTCGGCGCGCCCGCCAGGCAGGCTTAACCGCGTCTGGGTGGCGAAGGCGCGATAAGCATCGGCGGCGGCGGCGGCTTCGTTCAGCAATTGCGGCGCGTCGCAGTCTATGCTCCGGGCGGCGGCACGGGCTTCGCCGAGATAGGGTGTCAGGCTCTGCATGCCGCCGGTCGAGCGGATCAGGGCGTTACGCGCCTGGACATAGCCCGAGGTCACGGCCATGGCGGTCGCACCGTCAAGCAGCTTGCAGCGGGCATTGGCCTCGGCCAGGAAGTAGCGCTTGACGGCGGTGGTGGTCAGGTCATCGGAACCGGCGCCTGCCGGCGCAAAGGATGTAAAGGCGCACATAAGCGCCGCGCCTAAAAACGCGCCGATCCTCATGCCCCGCAACCGTTCCATTCGCGCCTTCTGCCCTGGAGTTGATAAGGCAGTTATAAGACAACAGGGTTGAGAGGCCGTGAGCAGACAGGGTTAAGCGCTTATAAACCTGTCAGATTACTCTTCATTTTCTTAAGGTAGGTGGTAAAAGCGGCGAGTTCGGCGTCGTCCAGGCAGTCAAAGGCGGCCTCGACGGCCGGGTAGCTTGCCTTGCGCGCCGTCTCCAGAGTTACCAGACCCTCAGGCGTGATCTTCACCCGCTTGACCCGCGCATCCCCTCCGCCCTCGACCTTCTGTAGCATACCCTTCTCAAGCAATCCGGCGACGGCTTTGGTCACGCCTGGCTGGTTGATCGCCATGACGCTGGTAAGCTCGGTAATGCTGGCGGTCGACTCGGGCTGCCAGGCGAAGTGATTGAGGAGGCTCATCTGGGTGAGAGTGAGTCCAAGCGGCCGCAACGCCGTCTCGATCTGGAAACGCAGCAGATCGGTCGCGATCGTGAAGTCGACGATGCCGCGCTGGATCAGGGGCGCACGGGCGTGGTGTGTCATAGGCTTTTCCAGTTGGCGGAGGTGATTCCAGCGAACATAGCACGGCCGGCTTGACATAACATTCCCAAGAATATAATTTTATATTCTTGGGAATGAAAATTGGAAGAGAAGCAAGCCTATGTCAAAGTCATCCTTCGTCTCGTCACTGGTATCGCGCTTTCCGCTCACGGTCTGGTGGTTACTGGCCATCGTTCTGGTCGCCGGCAGCCAGCTGGCTCAGCATTTTCTCGATCGGCTCTATGTCGCTTCGCAGTTTCCTGTGTCGTTCTTCGAGGGGCAAACCGCCTTTGACGCCGACAAAGTCAAGTCCTGGTATATGGTGCTGATCGAGCACGGCACGCTCGACCGCTATATCTGGGTTCAAATCGCCGACTATGGTTATATGGCGACCGTCCTGGCCGGCTTCTTCGCGTTGACAGCCGCGATTTACCGCAGTCTGCCCGTGGGCCACTGGCTGAAGGGCGCTGCGCTTGTGATGATATTTGTCGCGTGCATGGCGCCGGCCTTCGACGCATTGGAAAACCTGGTGTCCTTTTTCATGCTGGCCGATCCGGTCGGTTTCGCTGACTGGCTCGTTTATCCCTATTCCGGGTTCGCCTCCGCCAAGTTCGCCGTCTATGTTATAACCTATCTGTGGGCGCCGTTCGCGGTCCTTGTAGCCATCCTGTCCGGTCTAGTCGGCCTTGTCAGGGCCAGGCGCCATACCGTCTTATAGGCCGTTGTGTTTGTTGACAGGCATCCCCCGGCCGCTACTTTGAGCGGATAAGCGATTCCGGGACGCGACGTATGGAACCGACTGAGACTTTCGAGCTCGTCATAGCGATGCTGCTGGCGATCATCGCCCTGCATTATGCGGCGCATAAGCTGAAACTGCCCCCGGCAGTGGCACTGTTGACCGGCGGTGCCGTCCTGGCCTTCGTGCCGGGACTGCCCGTGATCTCGCTCAATCCGGAACTGGTGCTGGTCATCTTCCTTCCGCCGCTTTTGATGGATGGGGCGTGGTTCATCGCCATCTCCCAGCTCAAACGGCACATGATCGGCATTATCTCCCTGTCGGTCGGGGCGGTAATTTTCACGACTATTGTCGTTGCGGTGGTGACGCACATGCTCATGCCTGGATTGCCATGGGCGGCGTGCGCGGCCTTGGGCGCTATCGTCTCGCCGCCGGACGCCGTATCGGCGCGGGCGATCCTTCAGACCGTCAAGCTGCCGCGCCGCCTGTCGATTCTCCTGGAAGGCGAAAGCCTGTTCAATGACGCCACCGGCCTGGTCCTGTTCCGCTTCGCCATCGCCGCCGGCGTAACCGGAGCGTTCAGCGCCGTCGATGCGGCCGGAAGCTTCGCCATGCTGGCCCTGGGCGGCGCTGTCGCGGGTGCGCTTATTGCCGCTGCCTGGGTGCTGCTGGTAAAGCATCTCGGCGACGACTACCTGATGATCGCGGCGTCGATCCTGGCGCCGTGGGCCTCTTATCTGCTGGCCGAAATGTTCCACGTTTCGGGCGTCATCGCCACGGTGACGACGGGTCTGATCTGCGGCTGGTACCAGCACACGGTTTTTTCGGCGGCGGTCCGGATGCGCGGCACGTCCTTCTGGCAGGTCATGATCTTCCTGATGGAGGCCGCGGTCTTTTTGCTGATCGGATCTTCGTTGCGCGATGTCGTCGACCGCGCCGGTGGGTTCGGTGTGATCCTCAACACCATGGCCGTGCCGATCCTGCTGATCATCGTGGCCATGACGCTGGCGCGGTTTGCCTGGGTGTTCGGGGGCGATGCGGTCACATGGGCGGTCCGGGCGTCGGGGATAAGGCGCTATAGCCCGCTGGGGCCGAAATGTTCTGCGGTTCTCGGTTGGTCAGGGATGCGCGGCGTGGTGACTCTGGCCGTGGCGCTGAGCGTACCGGCGACCTTTCCCGGCCGCGATTTCATGCTGGTGGCGGCCTTTGCCGTCATTCTGGCGACGGTACTGATCCAGGGCATGAGCCTGGGCAGCGTGATCCGATGGGCCGGGCTCAGCGAAGGCGAGGGGGAAGCGCCGCGCCTGACCATGAGTGAGGCCGAAGCATCCATGGCCCAGGTTCAGTTCCAGGTCATTGAGGCACGCGTCTATGACGACAAGGGTGAGCTGATCCATCCGCGCCTGCTCGAGCGCTATCAGCGCAAAGCCACAATGTCGCAGAAGTACGCCGCCGAGGAAGAGGCGCATAGGCCAATGCTGCACGCCCACTTCGATCTGGTGCTGGCAGCGGTAGCGGCAGGGCGTGCTGAACTGCTCCGCCTTCACCGCGCCGGCGAGATCGACGACGAGACCCTGCATGAACTGGAGCGCGACCTCGACCTCGAAGAGCTGGGCGCCATCTCAGCCATGGCGTGACAGGCGGCGCGGGGCGTGGTTTAAGTCGCGCCCCGAAATCTGAACCGAGGTATCACCATGGGCAAGCGCATTGTCTTTACCGGCGGCAGCGGCAAGGCCGGCCGGCACGTCGTGCCGTACCTGCTGGACAAGGGCCACGAGGTCGTCAATCTCGACCTGGTGCCGATGGCATGTCCGGGCGTCAATACCCTGATCACCGACCTTGCCGACAGCGGCCAGGTGTTCAACGCCCTGTCCATGCATTTCGGCTTCGGGGGCCTCGATAGCGGCCAGGGCCCGGCCAAGGTCGATACGGTGGTGCACTTCGCCGCCGTGGCGCGCATTCTGATCCGCCCGGACAACACGACCTTCGCGGTCAATACGGTGTCCACCTACAATGTCATCGAGGCGGCGGTGAAGCTCGGCATCCGGAAGATCATCATCGCCTCAAGCGAGACCACCTACGGTGTCTGCTTCGCCGAGGGCGATAAGGACTATCACGAGTTTCCGCTGACCGAGGATTATGACGTCGATCCGATGGACAGCTATGGCCTGTCGAAGGTGGTCAACGAAAAGACGGCGCGGGCGTTTGCCATGCGCTCGGGCGCCGACATCTACGCCCTGCGCATCGGCAACGTAGTCTCGCCCGAGGACTATGCCAACTTCCCGGGCTATCTCGCCGAGCCCCTGTCACGCAAGCGTAACGCCTGGAGCTATATCGACGCCCGCGACCTGGGCCAGATCGTCGACCGCTGCATCGCCGTCGACGGGCTGGGTTTCCAGGTCTTTAACGCCGTCAATGACACGATCACGGCGTTGGAGCCGACGCGCGATTTCCTGGCGAAATGGGCGCCGCATACGCCGATTACCCGCGATCTCGATGGCTTTGAAGCGCCGATCAGCAACCGCAAGATCCGTGACCTGCTGGGCTTCGTTGAGGAACACAACTGGCGCAACTATGTGAAGGCCGGCTGATGCTGCTGTCGTCGGACATCTGGGTCGGCGCCCTGACGCGCCGAGTCGAACAGGCCGGTTCCTTTGCCTTCATCGCACGCAAGGGGCATCCGCAGTTCGGCGCGGTGCTGGTCAAGGTGCTGAACCTGCGCACGCGCGACGCCTATGTGCTGCGCGAGGTCCAGACCGGCGAGGGCGAAGAGGGCGGCACCAAGTGGATGCGGCCGGTCGAGACGCTGAACGAGCCCGACATCGACGCCTGGATCGCACGCCAGGTCAAGTACGACCCTGACCTCTGGGTGGTTGAGATCGAGGACGCCGAGGGCAGGCACCACCTGACCGAGCCGGTAGTCTAAGCGCTTTATGGTCAACGCCGGTTAACCGTCTTCCTTGACGGAATCCACAACCCTTTGTGTCAGTGTAGCGTCCTGTTCACGCTTTCAGGGTGCTTGCTTTTGTACTTCCTTCTTAACGACCA
>CBFGPQ010000053.1:0-20846 GCA_965650705.1 uncultured Asticcacaulis sp.
ACCACCGCACCTGGGTCATCGCCGGCGACGGCTGCCTGATGGAAGGCGTCAGCCATGAAGCGATTTCGCTGGCCGGCCGTCTGGCGCTGAAGAACCTGATCGTCCTGTGGGATGACAACAATGTCACGATCGATGGCTGGGCGACGCTGGCCGAAACCGGTGATCAACTGGCGCGTTTCAAGGCAGCCGGCTGGGCCGTCAAGTCGGTCGACGGCCACGACCACGCCAAGCTGGCCGCGGTCATGCGCTGGGCGACGAAGCAGGACCGTCCCGTCATGATCGCCTGCCGCACCAAGGTGTCCAAGGGTGCAGGCAAGCTGGAAGGCGACAAGCACGGCCACGGGTACAACCTGTTCGACGACGAGATCAAGGCCGCGCGCGAACACATGGACTGGCTGCACGAGCCATTCACCCTGCCGGATAACGTGAAAAACGCCTGGCTGTCGGCTGGGCGCAAGGCAGGCCGCGCGCGCAAGGCATGGGAAGACGCCGCCAAGGCCAATCCGAAGTATGCTGAACTGAATGCCGTCATGAGCGGCAAGCTGCCGGACAACGCTTTCGAAGCCCTGGACGCCCACATCCAGGCTTCTATCGCAACACCGGTCGCCGACGCGACGCGCTCTTGCTCGGGCAAGGCTTTGGCCACGCTGGTGCCGGCGATATCGACGCTCGTCGGCGGCTCAGCCGACCTGACCGGTTCGGTCAACACGCTGGTCAAGGGCATGGGCGCGTTCGACACCACCGATTACACCGGCCGCTACGTCCACTACGGCGTGCGCGAGTTCGGCATGGCCGCGGCGATGAACGGCATGGCACTGCACGGCGGCGTTATTCCCTACGCCGGCACCTTCTTCGTCTTCTCGGATTACGGCCGTCCGGCCATCCGTCTGGGCGCGCTTATGGGCGCCAAGGTCGTCCACGTCATGACGCACGACTCGATCGGCGTCGGCGAAGACGGCCCGACCCACCAGCCGGTCGAGCAACTGGCGTCGTTCCGCGCCATGCCCGGCCTAAATCTGTTCCGTCCGGCCGACATGGTCGAAGCCGCCGAAAGCTGGAAGGCCGCGCTTAAGGCCGACGGTCCGTCGATGATCGTCCTGTCCCGCCAAAAGGTCCCGGCCGTGCGCACGCAAGGTGGCGACCTCGTCGAAAAGGGCGCCTACGAACTGAGCCCGGCGTCCGCCGACGCCAAGGTCACCCTGTTCGCCTCGGGTACCGAAGTGTCGCTGGCTGTCGCCGCCCAGAAGCAGCTGGAAGCCGACGGCATTCCGACCCGCGTCGTCTCGACGCCGTCGTGGAACCTGTTCGACCTGCAGACCAAGGCCTATAAGGCGTCAGTCATTGGCAAGGCCAAGGTCCGCATCGCCATCGAAGCCGCCGGCCCCATGGGCTGGGAGAAGTTCATCGGCGAAAACGGCACCTTTATCGGCATGAAGGGCTTCGGCGCTTCGGCCCCGGCGGACCGCCTGTACAAGGAATTCGGCATCACGGCCGATGCCGTGGTTGCCGCCGCCAAAGCCGCGCTGTAATTGCGTCTTTACCCGCTTAGCCGGGCGAATTCTTCGGACCTGCAATGGCCGTCATTCCAATGACGGCCATTTCTGTTGCGCTGTCGCTGTGAAGATGCCATCCACCTCCGGCACATCGCTCTAAAAAGAAAAAGTCGTGGCAACGGCGGTCGCCACGACTTTCTTCTGCAGATTCTGGTGCCGGGAAATACCAGATCACATCAGAAGCTCTTATGTATTATTTGCTTCCCGTTAACTACGCCAGTCGCATTTGCGTGATCGACTCGGGCCGCTTCGATCGTCAAACGCATCCCGCGGGACGATCCGTCGCGCTTATCACAAAAAAAGACCGGGGAAAAATGACCGGAGCGTGGGGGACGCTCCGGTCAGTCTGGCGTGACCGGGGACTCTCAACCCCGAACACGCAAGGTAAGGCTCCGGGAGGGGGGAGGAGCCCATACCCGGACACTAGGTTCTTATTTCATCGCGATATTTGGCCAGAAACCGCTGAACACTTTTTGGCATATCACTTTATCTCCGCAAGCGGCGCTCGAACATGCGGCCTTTCGGCTGCTCACTATCATCGAGCACACCGTCCTTGTTGGCGTCCAGTTCGTCGAAATGGGCCTTCATCGGGCCGGAAAATTCAGCGAAGCTGACCTTGCCGTCCTTGTCGGCATCCAGCCCCTCGCCGCCCATGATCATCATCCGCATCCGCTTTCCACCCGGTGGCGGTGGCGGCAGGTCGTCTTCGGCCAAAGGCAGCTCGTGCGCGGCATGGAAGGTATCGAATTCGGCCTGGGAGATGGCGCCGTCCTTGTTTGTATCGATATCGGCGAAGGCTGGCGGCGCAACGCGAATCATGACGTCACGCTTTTCAATCCTCGGACTGTCGGCAGCAATGGCGACGGCGGCGATCAGGCCCAGCGCCCCGGCGGCTGTGAGGCCGATCAGATGGGTAGATTTGAGTTTCGACATGGCGGTTCCTGTGTCAGTCACTGGGCTCAGCCCAGGCACAGTCAGGTTAAGTGGCCGACATTGCCCGATGATGTCAAAAAAGGACGAATTGTGGCAGTAATAAGATGCTATATTGCCCCACCGCAATCAGAAGGCCCAAAGGATCGGAGAGTTTGCGCTCATCGTAAGTCCTTCAGAGTCTCCATCATGTCCTTCGCCGCCATGCAGCCTGCCGCCGCCGCCTCTCCCCGTATCCTCATCGTCGACGACGACAAGGACATCCGCGATCTGACCGGCGCCTTCCTGGGGAATAACGGCTTCGAAGTGCATACGGCGTCGGGCGGCCGCGACATGGAAAAGGTCCTGGCGCGTGGCGACATTGAGCTGATCGTGCTCGACTATATGATGCCGGGCGAAGACGGCTTGTCGATCTGCAAGCGCCTGACCGAAAAGGGCGGGCCGCCGGTGATCATGCTGAGCGCGCGCGGCGAGGAGATCGACCGCATTGTCGGCCTTGAGCTCGGCGCTGATGATTATATGGCGAAGCCCTTCCATCCCCGCGAACTGCTGGCGCGTATCCGTGCGGTGCTCCGCCGTCGCGAAGAACGCCCGCAATTCGGCGCCAAATCGCCGGTGACGCAGTTCTTCGGTTGGCAGCTCGACAACATCAAACGCACCTTGACCCGTCCGGACGGCGTTCAGGTCGCCCTGTCCAATACCGAGTTCGAACTGCTGCGGGTGTTCCTGGAACGGCCGGGCCGGGCCCTGACGCGCGACCAGATCCTCGATGCGATGCACGGGCCGAACTCGGACAGTTTCGACCGGGCGATCGACGTTCAGATCTCGCGCCTGCGCCGCAAGCTGGGCGACGACCACAATGAAGAGATCATCCGCACCATCCGCGGTATTGGTTATATGTTCAAACCGCTGAGATGAGGATTTAGCTTCAGAGTGCGTGTGAGCGGCGTTTCCCCCTTCCGTCGCCCGGCCGCTGACGCGCCGGTCGCCACCTTCCCCGTAAACGGGGAAGGAAAAGATATATGCGTCCTTCCTTCCCCGTTTACGGGGGTTTGGCGCCAGCGAAAGCACGACTTTCGCCAGCCATGGGCATTTGCAGAGCAAATGACGGAAGGGGGTCTTTTCGAGGCAAGCCGCTTGTCTTTTTGCTCCTTTGAGGGCGAATAGATGTCGTCGCAAAAGCCCTCATCCCCCAAACCCGGTCAATTGATCTCCCTGCCCATCTTCTGGCAGGTGCTGGGTCTGAGCCTGGCCGTGCTGGTTCTGGCGCTTGGCATCAACACCCTGATCGTGCTCAAGGCACCCGATCCGCCCCCGCCCGGTTACTCGATCCGCGAAGTCGCCACGGCGCTGCGCAGCGGCGAAGTCAAGCTGAACAACGGCAAGCGCCTCAAGGCCGAAACGACCACCATCGCGCCGGCCTATGTCGACACCTCGCCAGCACATCGCCGTATCCGCGCCATCGAGGCCATGCTGGCAGCGCGCCTCGCCGCCGAACTGAAGGTCCCGGCGGATTCAGTCTGGGTGAAGTTCACCCCGCACCCCTTGGGCGGCCGCTGGGCGCGGCGCATCGATGGTCCGCCGCCGGGAGATGACGGCGGACCACACATCGTCATGCGCGAAGAATTCAGGCTGCGCATGGCCGACGGCGGCGGCCCACCGCCGCTTGCCAGGGGCGAGCCTGGCCCCCGTTTCCGCGTCTTCTCGACCGGCACTGGCGATGACGTCTTCTATCCAAGTTTCAGCGCGGCATGGAAACTCGCCGATGGCCGCTACCGCGTCGTTGCCCCGCCCAAGGCGTGGATCCAGCCATGGCAGACCCGGCTGCTGCTGGGTTTCGGCCTGACGGCACTCCTCATCCTGCCTTTGGCCTGGTGGCTGTCGCGCCGCCTGACCCGTCCGATCATCGCCTTTTCCGAGGCCGCGTCGAAGATCGGTTTCGAAGCCGGCGCACCGCCGGTCCTGGCCGTCGGCCCGCGCGAGGTCCGCGCCGCCGCCGACGTACTCAACGCCATGCAGGCGCGCATCCGCAAGCAGATGGAAAGCCGCACCGCGCTAATGGGCGCCATCGCGCACGATCTCAAGACCCCGCTGGCGCGGATGCGGCTGCGCATCGAGGACCTGCCGTCACCGCTGAAGGACAAGCTGGGCGATGACATCAGCCATATGGACGGGCTGATCAAGTCGGCCATGAGCTTCACAGCGGCGCATAAGCTCGGCGAATCTCTGCGGCCCGTCGATCTCTCGTCTCTGGTCGAGGCGCTGGCCGACGACATGGCCGCCGTCTGCCCCATGGAGCCGGCGCGGATCGATCCCAACATCATGGTGCGCGGCGACACGGTGGCGCTGAAACGCGTCATCACCAACCTGATCGAAAATGCCTGCCGCTATGCCGGAAACTGCCGGCTGGAGCTGACGGCGCGCGGGGACCAGGTCGAGTTGCGTGTGAGCGATAACGGTCCGGGTCTTCCGCCCGATATGCTTGAAGCCGTCTTCGAGCCGTTTTTCCGCATGGAAACTTCGCGCAACCGCGACACCGGCGGCGCTGGCCTGGGCCTGAGTGTCGCCCGCGCCCTCATCGAGGCGCAGGGCGGCACCCTGACCCTGGCCAACCGCTACGAAGGCCGCACCATTTCAGGGCTGGAAGCGAAACTGATCCTGCCCAGGCCCGGCAAGATTTGACCTGACTTCGCTTGCGAACGTGTCACACGAAACCTATCTACGGGCAGCGTCAGGCCGTTATCGCTATCATCCTGATAACAGTGTCAATTAAGGCTTGACTTCCCTGCCCTCAGGTTAAAGAACGGCCCCGCAATTCGCTTTCGGACTGCTGTCTCTTTTACGCGATATCCAGCCGAAAAACCGCTGCACACCTTTCGGCATATCGCTCACAAGAAAAGGATTTCACCATGGCTCTTCGCGTCGCCATCAATGGTTTTGGCCGTATCGGTCGCCTCGTCCTCCGTTCGATTGTCGAATACAATCGTACGGACATCGAAGTGGTCGCCATCAACGACCTGGGCCCGGTGGAAACAAACGCGCACCTGCTGCGTTACGACTCGGTCCATGGCCGCTTCCCTGCCGAAGTGAAGGTCGAAGGTGACAGCCTGGTCATCACCGCCAATGGCCGCACCTACGCGCCGATCAAGGTGACGGCGATCAAGAACCCGGCCGAACTGCCGCACAAGGACCTCAAGGTTGACATCGCCTTTGAATGCACCGGCATATTCACAGCGCGCGACAAGGCCGCCGCCCACCTGGAAGCCGGCGCCAAGCGCGTCATCGTCTCGGCCCCGGCCGATGGCGCCGACAAGACGATCGTCTACGGCGTCAACCACGACACCCTGTCGGCCGAGGACATGGTCATTTCGAACGCCTCGTGCACGACCAACTGCCTGGCGCCAGTCGCCAAGGTGCTGAACGACCTGTGCGGCATCGAGTCGGGCTACATGACGACGATCCACTCCTACACCAACGACCAGCCGTCGCTGGACCAGATGCACAAGGACCTGTATCGCGCCCGGGCCGCGGCCCTCAGCATGATTCCGACCTCGACCGGCGCCGCCAAGGCGATCGGCCTGGTCGTGCCGGAACTGAAGGGCAAGCTGGACGGTTCGTCGATCCGCGTCCCGACCCCCAACGTCTCGGCCGTCGATCTGGTGTTCAACGCCTCGCGCGACGTCACCAAGGAAGAGGTCAATGCCGCCATCGTCGCTGCCGCCGACGGCCCGATGAAAGGCGTTCTGGCTTACACCAATGAACCGCTGGTCTCGTCCGACTTCAACCACGAGCCGGCGTCATCGACCTTCGCGCTCAACCAGACCCAGGTCATTTCGGGCAAGCTGGTCCGCATTCTGACCTGGTACGACAATGAATGGGGCTTCTCGAGCCGCATGGCCGACACGGCCATCGCCTTCTCGAAGTTCCTGTAAACACGGCGCACACCGCAAAAAAAACAATGACCCCGCTGGAGACAATCCGGCGGGGTTTTTCTTTCTTGCGCCTGCGACGATATGCCGGTTTTGCTCGCCGTACCTGCGGCATAAAATCCCGATTACGGGCTCCCCGTAAGGCTTGCCCGATGTGATTGACGACAATCACGGATCGGAGGACGACGATGGAAAGACACGCGGACGTTTGCTATCCAAAGCCCTTTAGCTATCTGCGGTTTATCGGCTGGGCGACGGCCATCGGCGCCGTTCTGATGCCGGCCTTCTACATTAATTTCACGCACACGACGGATGCCCCGCTCAAGGCGCTCAACCTATTGATGCTGATTGTCATGCCGGTTATCTGGCTGAGCCTTTACGGCGCGCTGGCGCAGAACTATCGCCGCATCACGCCCGGTTTTACGCCCGACCGCCGCCATTTCGTCGCCTGGGGGCTGGTGCAACTGGCGCTGCAACTGTTCGCTGCGTGGCTGGTCAGCATCGGCCTTGAGGCCGTGCTGTAAAAGCCTTGATCATATGGGCCGGGCGTCCTAAAGCCTGCATGACACTTCATGCAGGAGCCGGTACATGCCTTTCAAGACCCTCGACGATCTGACCTCGCTGACCGGCAAGACCGCCTTGGTGCGCGTTGACTTCAACGTCCCGATGGAAAATGGCCGCATCACCGACGATACACGTCTGAAGGTCGCCATTCCAACGATCGAAAAGCTGACCAAGCTCGGGGCCAGGGTCGCGCTGCTGGCCCACTTCGACCGTCCCAAGGGCAAGGTTGTGCCGGAAATGTCGCTGCGCCCGGTCGCCGGCCCGCTGTCGGAACTGCTGGGCGTCACCGTCGGCTTCGCCAAGGATTGCGTTGGCCCCGATGCCGCCGATCTCCTAAAGCTTCTGCCCGCCGGCAGCGTAGCCCTCCTTGAAAACGTCCGCTTCCACGCAGGTGAAGAAGCAAACGATCCGGAATTCGCCAAACAACTGGCGGCGCTGGGCGACATCTACGTGAATGATGCGTTCTCAGCCGCCCATCGCGCCCATGCCTCGACCGAAGGCGTGGCGCACCTGCTGCCCGCCTATGCCGGTGAGTCGATGAAGCGCGAACTGCAGGCGCTCGACGCTGCGCTCGGCAATCCGCAGCGCCCGACGCTTGGCATCGTCGGCGGCTCCAAGGTCTCCACCAAGCTGGACCTGCTCAAGAACCTCGTCGGCAAACTCGATGCGCTGGCGATCGGTGGCGGCATGGCCAACACCTTCCTTTACGCGCAAGGCCACGATATCGGCGGCTCCTTGTGCGAAAAGGATCTAAAGGACACGGCACTGGAAATCCTGAAAGAAGCCGAGGCTAAGGGTTGCAAGATCCTGCTGCCGGTCGACATTGTCGTCGCCCAAGAATTCAAGGCCAATGCCGAAAACCGCACGCAGGACCTGTCGGCGCCCCTGTCCGCCGACGACAAGATTTTTGACGCCGGCCCGAAGACGGTCGAGCAACTGAAGTCGGTCATGAGCGAGAGCAAGACATTGATCTGGAACGGACCTTTGGGTGTGTTCGAATTGCCACCCTTTGATGCGGCCACGGTCGCCGCGGCGAAATTTGCTGCATCGCAAACAAAATCGGGTAAGCTGGTCGCCGTGGCAGGCGGTGGCGATACCGTGGCCGCGCTGAACCATGCCAGTGTGAGCGAAGACATGACCTTCGTTTCGACCGCCGGCGGGGCGTTCCTGGAATGGATGGAAGGTAAAGCGTTGCCGGGTGTCGCCGCATTGGAGAAATAGGTCGGTGCAGGTCTTGCATGGCGGAAGACCCAAGCGACAACACTATTTAAAATTTACATTTCGCGGGTGCAAAAAGGTCAAAAGGCCACGCCTGCAAAAAATTCACCAGGGATCCTGACTGGAGGCCACATCCAGCGGATTTCATCACAGCCAGAGGTGCGCTGTGGTGAGTCGAAAATGTCTGGCGTTCGAGCACTCGCAGCGAAGTGTACTTAAGTACATGAGCAAGAGCGCGGAGAACGACGGGCATTTGCAGACCACCAAAGCGCGCCGCGAAAGAGGGAAGATAAATGGCTCGTATCAGTCTGCGTCAGTTGCTCGACCATGCCGCCGAAAACGGCTACGGCATGCCAGCGTTCAACATCAACAACATGGAACAGGGCCTGGCCATCATGGAGGCCGCCCGCAAGGTCCAGTCGCCGGTCATCATCCAGGCCTCGCGCGGCGCCCGCGCCTATTCCAACGACCTGATGCTCAAGCGCATGATCAACGCGCTGGTCGAGATCTATCCTGAAATACCGCTGTGCATGCACCAGGACCACGGCAACTCTGTCGCGACCTGCGCCTCGGCCATCCAGCACGGCTTCACCTCGGTCATGATGGACGGCTCGCTGAAGGCCGACGCCAAGACCCCCGCCGACTTTGACTACAATGTCGATGTGACGGCCAAGGTCGTTGAAATGGCCCACGCCTGCGGCGTGTCGGTCGAAGGCGAACTAGGCGTCCTGGGCAGCCTTGAAACCGGAATGGGCGAAGCCGAGGACGGCCACGGTGCCGAAGGTGTGCTGGATCACTCGCAACTGCTGACCGACCCGGATCAGGCGGTCGATTTCGTCGCCAAGACCAATGTCGACGCGCTCGCCATTGCCATGGGCACCAGCCACGGCGCTTATAAATTCACGCGCAAGCCGGACGGCGAAGTCCTGGCCATGAATGTCATCTCCGAGATCCACAAGCGCCTGCCCAACACCCACCTGGTGATGCACGGCTCGTCGTCTGTCCCGCAGGAATTGCAGGACCTGATCAACGAATACGGTGGCGAAATTCCCCAGACCTGGGGCGTGCCGGTCGAAGAGCTGCAAAAGGCCATCAAGATGGGTGTGCGCAAGATCAATATCGACACCGATCTGCGACTGGCCATCACCGCTGGCATCCGCAAGGTCTTCAAGGAACAGCCGTCGGTCTTCGACCCGCGCACCTATTTCAAGCCAGCCTACGCCATGATGCAGAAGGTCTGCGAGGACCGCTTCGAACAGTTCGGCGCCGCCGGCCAGGCTCCCAAGATCAAGCCGGTCGGCCTGACCGCCATGGCGCAGTTCTATGCCGCCGAAAACGTGAAAGCCTGATCTGGCAAGGGCGCGACGATTTCTGATCGCCGCGCCCACTCGCCTGTTACACGAAAAAAACGCGCGCGGCGCGCATAAACCTATCGAACCTTGATCTGGGGCGTCCTAAGACATCGCCGGCCGGACCTTTCCGGCAGATATTTCAGATAGGACATACCTAATGAAAACCGCGCTCATTGCCGCCTGCCTTGCCGGGGCCGCCTTCGCCCTGCCCGCCTTTGCCGATGACGCCCACAAGGGTGACATGGGACACAAGATGGGGATGATGGACACCAACAAGGATGGCATGATCAGCCACGACGAACACAAGGCCGCCATGGACAAGAAATTCGCCGGAGCCGACGCCAATAGTGATGGCATGCTGTCCGCAACCGAAATGTCGGCGAAAAAGCTGGACATGAAGGACGCCAACAACGATGGCTCGGTGAGCCTCGACGAATTCAACGCCATGGGCGAGGAAAAATTCACTGCGGCCGATACGAACAAGGACAATACGCTGTCCAAGGACGAAATGATGGCCATGTGGAAGGCCCATCACTAATTCAATCCAGGGAAAGAAAGGCCGGTCTTATAGTCGGCCTTTCTCCTGATGCGTCGCGTCCTTGCGCACACCGGTTGGAAAGTGCTTAGACGAATCCCAGATTGGCCGTGCTGAAATTGCGCAGGTTCGGGAAGATGGTGTTGAGGTCGCTGTTGCCGACCCCGAACCACGCGCCCAGAGTCGCGGCGTACTGATCGACCGAAGTCGTCGGCACGAAGGCGCTGCCGACCATGTCGGGATTGTCAAAGCCGTTGATGTCCATGCCGACCGTCGGGAACTGGCCGTACATGTCCTGCCCCCGGACCGCGCCGCCCATGATCAGGTGGTGGCCGCCCCATGCGTGATCGGTGCCGTCGCCGTTGGTATTGAAGGTGCGGGAGAAATCGGACGCCGTAAAAGTCGTTACATTGGCGCGCATGTCGGCGCCGCCGATATTGGCCAGGACATCATCGAAATATTTCAGCGCCTGGGCCAGCTTGGCCAGGTTGTTTGGCTGATCGCGGTTCTGGCTGTCGTGGGTGTCGAACCCCCCCGCGCTGACCAGGAAAACCTGGCGCTTCAGGCCAAAGGTCGGCCCGGCAGCGATCATGCGCGCCACGGTCCGCAACTGCATGGCCAGGGCATTGGTCTCGGTCGTATTTTTCGTCGGGTTGGTATAGGCCGGCGGCGATGGAATATCGGTTACCACGGTCTGGCTGAACACGCTGTTAACCGTGCCGGCCGCTCCGATGGAACGGCCGGTGATCGCGGCGTGGTCGTTGGCGAAATCGCTCAAGGCGCCCGTGTCCATGATGATGTCCTTGAGCGCGGCGGGCGCGGACGTCGATCCAAACAGGTTACTTGCCGAGACACCGTTGACGGCTATGGCTGGCGTCGCTGCGGTGCTGAGCGGATACTGGATGACATTGCGTCCGGACAGGAAGACGGCGGTTCCGGTTGCCGTGATCGCTGTAAAGATGGTGTTGACACCATTCTGGCTGGCCAGGAGGTCCCCCATCTGACCGCCCCAGCCAAGACGCGCGCCCTCGGTCGCGCCGGCCTGCCAGGTCGACTGCTGATCGTTGTGTGAAAAGAGGCTGGCCGGCAGGCGGACGCTCTTTGCTTTGTACTGCGCCTTGGACACAGGATTGATCAGGGTGCCGACATTGGCCAGCACGGCCAGCCGCCCGGCATTGAACAGGTCCTGCACAGGCGCCATCGCCGGATGCAAGGCGAAGGTGCGCGTCGAGGCCGAGGTCCCGGCGGGAATGGCCTGCGCCGTCCGGGGCACGATCGGTAGGACGCCGCCCCAGCTCTCCGGCCTGTCCAGTTCCGAAGTCCGGCCGGTCACGGCATTGACCTGTCCTACCGGTGTCGCCGGTGTCCCGACGGGCATCAGGGCAATCGGGTCGGCACCCTGGTTTCGGGCCGAGAAGTAACGGCCCCAGGAATCGCTGTCGGTCGGCAGCACCATGTTGTTGGCATCATTGCCACCATACATGAAGACGCATACCAGTGCCCGGTAATCACTGGCCGTTGCCGCAGCGGCTGAACCGGCTGCCGCCATCTGCAAGCCAAAGCCAGCGGCGGTGGTGAGGCCGGCCAGGCCGCCGGACATGCGGAGGAATTCGCGGCGATCAAGATGAGCGGTCATGAGAGAATTACCGTTGCGCGATGTATTCGGGGGAGGCCAGGCTGAGGAATACAGCCAGCTTGACGCGATTGAGTTTGGCCGTGTCGATCTGTGACTGGCTGGCCGTGCTGCCGGGAATGGTGATTCCGGTGACGGCGGCGCTGATCCTGGACCGCAGGCCGGCCGATTGCGCGCCAGCGTAAAGCAGCAGGTTGAGACGATCCAGCAATGCGGGCACATTGTCGGCCAGGGCCACTTCCTTGCTGTAGGCCGACTTGATATCGCTGCCGCTTCCGATGCCGGAGCCGACGGCGGTCTGAATGGTGTTGATATAGCCAGCCACCGAAACCTCGTCGGTCGCCTGGAATTCCGGGGCCAGCAGGCCCTTCGTGCCCAGAGTGGAACGGGTCGGCACATAGCCCGGCCGGTAAAAGTTGAACACGGACGGCGAGGTCAGTGGCGACTGGCCGAGCGATGTCGGCGCCGAAGTCGTACCCAACAACCAGTTGCCGCTCGCCGAGGCTGCCTCGAACGTGCGCATCCAGTTTGCCAGGCGGACGATCGGCTCCTTTAGCTTGCCATAAGCCGCATCACCTGCCGACCGCGCCTCGCTGTCGAGCAGGATGGCACGGACGACGGCGCTCATGTCGCCCCGCACGCCCGCCCCGTTATTGTTGAAGGTGGCGGCCACGCGGGCGACATAGGCCGGACTCGGATTCGACGTCACAAGGCGTTGAATAAGCTGTTTGCCGATGAACGGACCGACGTTGGGATGGTTGAACAGGGTGTCGAGAGCGATCTTGATGTCGCCGACCGTATCGGCCGTAGTGGTGGTGGGGATGGTCGTGCCGAGGAAGCTCTTCGCCGAGACTGAATGATAGTTGTTGTAAGCGATCATCGGCCGGATATGCCGATCCTCATGCTTGGACCCACCGCTGAAGGTCGAATTGGTTGGTGTTGGATGATACCAGCTCAACCCGGTGAAGACCTTGGCCAGACCATCGATATCGTCCTGACTATAGGTGGGCTGGGCATTGCCGAGCAGGTCCGTCTTGAGCGTCCCATCGTTATTCAACTGATATAGCCCAATGGTCATCAACTGCATGATTTCCCGGGCGTAGTTCTGGTCGGGATTGCGCCCGGTCCGGGTGTCTTCCTTCTGATTGCCGCGGTAGGTCAGATACAGGCCCATGGCGGGATGATAGGTGACGTCTTCCAACAAATCCCGGAAATTGCCGAAGGCGTGTTTCCCCAGCATGTCGTAATATGAGGCATTGCCACGCGGATCTTCGTTATCCGATGCGAATGAGACGACAAAGATTTCCGAGAGGGCGAACTTGACGCGCTGACGCAGTTGATCCGGCGCCGTCGCGGCAAGACTCCAGAAGCTTTCATAGAACCTGGCGGAACTGTTATCGTCACGGCGGTCCATCCAGGCAAGGTGTGGCGAACCGGCGGGCATGGCGACTTGCGCCGCGATCCAATCGGAAAATGACGTGGTGGTGATGGCCGTGATGTCGGCATCGGTCGCGCCGAAGCTGGCCTGCATTAGAAAACGGCTCGCTTCGGTCTGGGTCGGCTTGACGACAACGGGCGGCGGCGTGACGCCACCTCCGCCTCCGCCTCCGGACGAGCCTCCACCGCCCCCACCACCGCAGGCAGTGAGCAGGGCCGTGCCGGACAATGAGATTGCGGTGGCGATTTCTTTCCGCCGCGCCAGCTTGCCGAGGGCACGTCCGGCCTTCCGCAAGACTGTACTGGTACGCATGATACTTGCCATCAAGGCCCCCGCTTACAGTTCCTTTATATAATCGGTATCACATAAATATGAATTAACGATTTCGTCAGATGACGAACTGCATGGCAACTACGATTCGGGCCGGCGTCTGCTGCTCTTGGTCCAGATTGACTCAACCCACGCTTTGCTGTTGATGGCGACATGCTCATCCAGTTCAAACGCCGCTTTTCCATGGCCCATCGCCTGCGCTTCGACCGCAACTCGAAGTGCATGACACCGCATGGTCACAACGAGTTTGTGACAGTGGACCTCAAACCGAGGACGGAAGTACACAGTGTGGACTGGGGCGCGTCGAACTATGCCGCCAGTTTCGCCGACATGAAACGGCACTGGCACGGCTTTGTCGACGAAGCGCTCGATCACGCCTTCCAACTGGGCCACGACGACCCGATGATCGGCTATTTCCGGGCGCATGAGCCGGAACTGCTGCCGCGCCTGCTGATCGTCCAAGGCGATCCGACGACCGAAGCCGTCGCCATGGCGCTTTACATGAAGCTCAACACTATTCTCGCCCTTTATCTGCCGGCCTTCGAATGCGTACGCTTCGAAATTGAGGAAACACCTACCAACAGCGTCATTCTGACGCCAGAAGACATCGCCGCGTGCCCGATCCGGCTGGGAGAATGGTGCCACCGCCCCGACCTCAGCCTCAACGACCTGGCGCCCTCAGACGTCTGATATCCAGGTGTTGCCGATCCGGCACCCTCAATGCCCGATGTGCAATTGCGGCTATGCAGCATGGCTTACTCAGGCTAGGCTCGGCCATCGTCACAGCGTCCGAGTCTCATGAACAAGCCCGCGCCCGCCAATCCGCCTTTCCTCGCCGATCCGCGCAAGGTGTTGTTCCTCAACTACCTGTTGCTGTTTCTGATGGTTCTAACGTGCGGCCTGACCGGCATTATCGCACTGCTGATCGCCAGCTTCCGCGAAGACGACGCCCCAGACTGGCTGAAAAGCCACTATGAATTCCAGCGCCGGACATTCTGGCTAGGCGTTGTCCCGCTCATTGGCTGCTTTGCGGTCGGCTTCGCCCTGCGGATACAAGGAATCAACAATCAGATCCTGTCGCTGGCCCTGGTCCTGGTTCCGCTCATCTACCTGACTGGCCGCTGCGTCATCGGCTTCAATCATCTGCTCTACAACCGGCCCTACCCCAATCCGAAAAGCTGGATGGTCTAAGAAGCGGGGGCCTTGTGGCCTTCCATTTCGAACAGGTTGACCGTGACACCGTCATTGGTCAGGTCGCCAGGCGCCTGGTCCGGCCCGCAGTCGCCGACCCGTTTCGATTCGATAATATAGTTCGCCGCGCGGTTCATCTGCGGCACGGCACCGCCGGTTGTCTGGACGCGCAGCTTCATCGTATAGTCAGTGGCGAAATCACCCGAGAAGGTTCCGGAATAGGCCTCCGTACCGCCGCCCGAGACCTGACATGTTGTCATGACCTTCCAACTGTCCGCGTCGATGCGGCTGATCGACTTCGGCCCGCAGCGGTCACCGCCGAGGTCGTTGCCACGCAGGCCCAGGCGGATGTCGGTCACGCTGTCGATACAGATCTGCAAGGTCTGGACGTCGTCGCTGCCATCCTCACGGACCGACGTTTCCCATAGCCCAGGATGCCGCGCCGGCAGGACCTGCATCGGACGCGGCACGATGCTCACGGCGGACATCACCCTGACAGGCTCGGATTTTTTAGGGGGTTCGGGCTTTTTCCCGCATCCGCCAGCCATGATGGTAACGGCAAGGACGCAACAAGACGCCGACCGGTAAACGGCCTTGGACATAAGGAATTCCCCTGACAGTAGAACCTAGAGGTAGGGGAACGCTTGAGTCCAAGCCAGTCACATTTCCGCGTGAACGGCCACGAACAGGCAGTCGTCCACAGGGAAATTCAGAAGCGGTCTTTTAGTTCTTTTTCTTGGAAATGACCTGCAGGGTTTGCAGGGTGCGCGGCAGCTCGTCGGCCAGACGGCGGCAGATTTCCCGCGCGCCGATCGAATAGACTTCGCCGCCATCGGCGATTTCCGTCGCCATTTTGGCCGTGGCGTCGAGCAGCAGTTCGAATTCCCCGATCTGCTCACGTGCCAGGGCCCGCGCTTCTTCCTGCAGGCGCTTGACGCGCTGGGTGCGGGTTTCGCGCGGGGCGGTGGCCACTGAGGTGACGATCTCTTCGCCAACGAGCTTATGCGTCGCCACAGCGGTCGCGGCCATCTGCGCGGGCAGGCTGACCATCTTATCAGCGCTTCCGTTCTTGGCGCCGTTTAGGGCGCCATTCATGGCTCCATTGACGCCGTTCGCGCCATTGATGACAGGCCCCAGAGCGATCTCTTTAGAGACGGGCGGCACCACATTCAGTCTAGTCCTACGCATCCATTCACCCCAGTTGGCTCAGCGCCCGTTCAAAATGCCGCGCAAGTGTCGCCCGATGATTAAGACCAGACTAAAAAGTCACGGTTAATAATCGATTTATTTCGAGACACCGTCGGCCGGTCCGTGAGTCCTATGCACAGCCCAGGCCAGTCGCGCTTTCGTGAGGTTAAGGTCGCGCGATTTGATATAAAAATCCAGTACGAATATGTCCAATAAGGCCGCAATTCGCGCATTTGGGGTACGGTTAGGTCCGCATTGAAACCCGAAGGCAACAGTTTCTTCTAATTTTCCGGAATATTTCCAGCCTCCGCAACGCCTTGGTTAACTTAGGTGTTAACCAGTGCACACAAATCCGCATCGAATTGCCAACCGCTCAATTCCCGAAATAGGGAATTAAAAACGCAGTTCGATTACCGCATGATGCCTTGCCGTGCCAAGAGGGCCACGTAGCCGACAAGACAGGCCAGAACCACCGCGATAATTGCCGGCATTGGCCACATTATCCCCATGGCGGCACGTCCTTCCGACAGCATATAGGTATGAAGAACGTAGGCCGCGGTGGCCGCCGCAGCAGCCCCCAGCAGAACACCCGCGAGCCTGCGCCGGAGCAGGAATGCGACGCCCCCTGCCACCGTTCCCCATACCGAAACCGTCCAGGCCACGGTAACCCACATTGGCAGTTTGCTGAAATAGGCCACCTGCGCCGCCGTCATGCCGGACGACTTGTAATAGGCGTCGCCCAGAACAACGCTCGAAACATAGTCGAACGCCGCCAGTCCGTTCCACAGCACCAGGACAACGGCCAACGCCCAGAAATGCCAAGGTGTCCCCGGTTTATTATTAGCGGTCATGATAGCCTCCCTTTGTCGATGACATGATCCATCCGCCAATCAGCGCATTATCCGGTCCGCGTCGTCCTTGCCTGTAGGCGAGAACGGATGAACCGCGGAAAAATGCCCGGAAAATGCTATGAGCTGACAAAACAACGGGAGGGATGTGCATGCAGGATGAGGTCACGTTGATTGTGGCGGCAATGGCACTGGGCCAGGCCATGCTCTGCCTTACCTTGACGCTGATACGCCCCGCCAACGAAGCCACCGGGCCGCTCGCGGCTGTATTCGCCGCCGCCGCGCTGATCGCCCTTCCCGAGCCCCTGTCATCCGCGTTCCCGCCAGCGACTCCCGTGCTCACAGCCTTCAGCCTGCCGGCACATCTGTGCCTGGTGCCCGCATTGTGGCTCTATGTTGACGCCCTGACCTCCGAGACGCCGTGGCACCCTCGCCGCGGCCAAGCCTGGCACGCCGTGCCGGCCGGTCTCGGCTGCCTGGCAGTCCTCCTGGTCGTGCTGTTGCCGGGGGCGGAGCGCGACGCCATGATGGTTCGGGGCGAAACACCGTCATCGCCCTTTGCTCTGTTCATCGGCGTATTCATATTCGGACTGATCCTGACCTGGATCGGCCAGACCATAGTCTACGCGTGGCGCATCCTGCGGCGGCTGACGGCCTATCGCATCCGGCTCCGCGACCTTTTCGCCAATAACGACCAGAGGGAACTTGAATGGATCACCGCCCTGACCGGCCTGATCGCGGTCATCTGGCTGCTGGCTTTGCTTCAGGTCGCGTCGGACAGCTTCCTCAACCTTACGCTCATATCAACCGCCTGGGTTCAC
The DNA here is from genome assembly GCA_965650705.1 of uncultured Asticcacaulis sp. Classification (GTDB taxonomy): domain Bacteria; phylum Pseudomonadota; class Alphaproteobacteria; order Caulobacterales; family Caulobacteraceae; genus Asticcacaulis. The sequence continues at coordinate 17,531 of CBFGPQ010000053.1, forward strand.
GGCTTGGGCCTGCTGGCCCTGAGCGCATTCGCCGCCTGCGGGCTGCGGCAAAGCCCAGGCTTCGCAGGCCGCTACCTGCCCGAGCCCGACGCTCCGGAACCGCCGAAAAAGTATCAGAAATCCGCGCTTGGGCCCGAACAGTCCCGGCGCGTCGCCGGCCGCATCGAGGCGGCCATGCGCGAAGACCGGCTATATCTCGATCCTAACCTGTCCCTGCAGAAGCTGGCGGCGCATATCGCGGTCGCGCCCAACACCATTTCCCAGACGCTGAACGAAACCCTGGGCGAAAGCTTCTTCGCCTATGTCAACCGCTGGCGCGTCCAAGCTACCCTGCCCATGATCCGAACCAGCGACCGGACGGTGCTCGATATCGCGCTCGACGCCGGCTTCAATTCGAAGTCCGCCTTCTACAAGGCCTTCAAGGCGACGACTGGCGTCACGCCCGCCCAGTATAAAGAGATGCCTCAATTCGACTGAGCGCCGTCCAGCATATCCTTGGCGAACTCCAGGTCGAGCAGTTTGAGCCGCTTGATCTCGTCGCGTAGCCGGGCGGCGGTCTCGAATTCGAGATTGCCGGCGGCCTCGCGCATCTTCGCTTCCAGGTCCTTGAGCGTCGCCTGGAAGTTGGAACCCAGGAACGGTTTGGCGTCCTTTTCGGCCACGCCCATCGGGATCTGGACGCGGTCGCCCTTCTCATACGGGCTGTCCAGGATGTCGCTGATGCCACGCTTGACCGATTCCGGCGTGATGCCGTGTTCAGCATTGTACGCTTTTTGCTTCTCGCGGCGGCGATTGGTCTCGGCGATCGCCCGCTCCATCGAGCCGGTCATCTTGTCGGCATAAAGGATGACCCTGCCGTCGACGTTCCGCGCCGCCCTGCCGATCGTCTGGATCAGCGAGGTTTCCGACCGCAGGAAACCTTCCTTGTCGGCGTCAAGGATGGCGACGAAACCGCATTCCGGGATGTCGAGGCCTTCGCGCAGCAGGTTAATGCCGATCAGCACGTCAAAGGCGCCCAGCCGCAGGTCGCGGATGATCTCGATGCGTTCCAGGGTATCGACGTCGGAGTGCATGTAGCGGACGCGGATGCCCTGCTCATGCATATAGTCGGTGAGGTTCTCGGCCATCTTCTTGGTCAGGACGGTGACCAGCGAGCGGTAACCGTTCTTGGCGACTTCACGGACTTCGGCGATAACGTCGTCGACCTGGTTGAAGCCATCCTTGTGCACCGGACGGATCTCGACCGGCGGGTCGATCAGGCCGGTCGGGCGGATAACCTGTTCGGCGAAGACGCCGGAGGTTCGCTCCAGCTCCCAGTTGCCCGGCGTCGCCGACACGTAGACCGACTGAGGCCGCATGGCATCCCATTCCTCGAACTTCAGTGGCCGGTTATCCATGCACGACGGCAGGCGGAAGCCGTATTCCGACAGGATCGATTTACGTGCGAAGTCGCCACGGTACATGCCGCCGATCTGCGGCACCGAGACGTGGCTTTCATCGACAAACAGGAGCGCGTTGTCGGGCAGGTATTCAAAGAAGGTCGGCGGCGGATCCCCCGCGTTTCGCCCGGTCAGGTAGCGCGAATAGTTTTCGATGCCGGCGCAAGACCCCGTCGCCTGCATCATTTCGATGTCAAAAGTGGTGCGCTGCTCCAGTCTCTGGGCCTCCAGAAGCTTGCCCTCACCGTGCAACTGCTCCAGCCGCCACTTCAATTCCGCCTTGATGCGGTCCACCGCTTGGTTAAGTGTCGGGCGTGGCGTGACATAGTGGCTGGCGGCATAGACCTTGAGGTCGCGCAGGTCGACAATCTTCTTGCCGGTCAGCGGATCGAATTCGGAGATCGACTCGATCTCGTCGCCGAACATGTTGATGCGCCAGGCGCGGTCTTCGTAGTGCGCCGGGAATATCTCGATAACGTCTCCGCGCCGGCGGAAGGTGCCGCGCTCGAAAGCCTGGTCATTGCGCTTATATTGTAATGCGACGAGGTCGGCGCGCAGTTGGGCCTCGTCGATCGTCTGGCCGACCTTCAGGTCAAAAGTCATGGCCGTGTAGGTCTCGACCGAGCCAATGCCGTAAATACAAGAGACCGACGCCACGACGATGACGTCGTCGCGCTCCAGGATCGCACGCGTCGCCGAGTGGCGCATGCGGTCGATCTGTTCGTTGATTGACGAGTCCTTCTCAATATACGTGTCCGTGCGCGGTACGTAGGCTTCCGGCTGGTAGTAGTCGTAGTAGGAGACGAAATACTCTACAGCATTGTCCGGAAAGAAGGCCTTGAACTCCGAATAGAGCTGCGCCGCCAGGGTCTTATTATGTGCCAGGATCAGGGCCGGACGCTGGGTCTGCTCGATGATCTTGGCCATGGTGAAGGTCTTGCCCGAGCCAGTGACCCCCAAAAGAACCTGATCGCGCTCACGCGCCTCGATGCCTTGCAGAAGTTCTGCGATGGCGGTCGGCTGGTCACCCGCCGGTTCATAGGGCGCTGCCAGCCGGAACTTGCGTCCGCCGTCGGACTTATCGGGGCGCACGGGCCGGTGCGGCACCCAGGTCGCCGCCATGGGAGTAAAGTCAGCGATAAAAGCGCCGGAATTGTCGGAGAAGCCGGAAGGCGGAGCGGAACGGGGCATGAACGGCAACATAAGGACGGAGCAAAAAAATGAAAGGGGCAAGCGCACGCCTGTGGAAATCAAAAAAAATTGAGTCCCGCCCTGCCCTTACGGCAGCTTTCCGGTCACCCTACCGTACGGCGGCGCCAAAACTTGTCAGCGCGATCGCTATTCTTTCCAGATTTTTCACCACGATTCAGTCGCTTAAAATCGTAACCCGATCGGCTTCGGTTACCCTTCTGGTAAAAAAGCAGTCGAAATGCTTCCTTAACAGTTTCTTAAATTGAGTTTTAACTGAATAGCGAAATGACTATAGTGTTTTTCGAAATAATAACGTTGAGAAAGTCCGTATAGATTAAATATCAAATACTTTCGAAAACATGTCAATATATCTGCGAATGACTGTCACATTCCCGCCCTATCTGCTTATGCAAAGTCCCGATAAAAAGTCAAACAACTATAGCTAACATCCTGTTAACCATAATGGAACACATTTTGGCCACAGTTCGCCCGTAAGAGCCGACTTGCCGGGCAATGACGGACGAGGTTTGCCACCCTCGCCACCGTCCGGCTACCCGATCTGGAGAAATGACGGATTCATTCTCCGGATGCCTTTCCGGGGGGCCCTTTTGCCCTCGTCACACAGGATAGACAGCGTTGAGCTCGATAACCATGGCGCGCTACCGGATGCGCGCCCTTATGGCAGC
>CBFGPQ010000054.1:0-20523 GCA_965650705.1 uncultured Asticcacaulis sp.
TTTTCGGCATTGATGCGGAAATAGGTCGACAGCTCCATCGGGCAGCGCACGCCTGGCGGGACATAGACGAACGAGCCATCCGAAAAGACGGCGGCGTTCAGCGCGGCGAAGTAGTTGTCCGACACCGGCACGACCGAGCCTAGATATTGCTTCACCAGGTCAGGATATTCGCGCAAGGCTTCTGAAATTGCACAGAAAATCACGCCCGACTTCTTCAGTTCGTCCTTGAAGGTGGTGATAACCGAAACGGAGTCGAACACGGCATCGACCGCGTAACGCGGCGCGCCTTCGACGCCGGCCAGGACCATCTGTTCCTTCAGCGGAATGCCGAGCTTTTCATAGGTCTTGAGGATTTCCGGGTCGATCTCGTCGAGCGACTTCGGCGCTACCTTCTGCTTGGGGGCGGCGTAGTAGTATAGGTCCTGATAGTCGACCGGCGTATAGTCCACCTTGGCCCAAGTCGGCTCTTCCATGGAAAGCCAGCGCTCATAGGCGGCCAGACGCATCTCCAGCATCCATTCCGGCTCGTTTTTCTTGGCCGAAATGAAGCGCACGATGTCGGCATTCAGCCCCTTGGGGGCGAAGTCCATCTCGATATCGGTGACGAAGCCATGCTCATAGGTTTCAAGCCTGGCGACCGTATCGATGGTTTCCTTGACAGCAGCCACTAGCTCAGTTCCTTTTCGCGCACGCGGCGCTTGAGATACATTTCATAACCTTTTGACCAGACGTCGAAAAAGCGATGCCAATCCTCTGGCTGGGTCGTCCAGCCCGAAGAGATGCGCAGAACCTTGTCGGCCAGATCCGGCAGGCCCATCGCCGCGACGACACGGCTGGACTTGACCTTGCCCGATGAGCAGGCCGAGCCGGAGGAAACGCAGATACCCGCCATGTCCATGTGAATCAATTGCTGATTTGACGGCCAGTGCGGCTGGACGATCGACAGGATGCCGGGGACACGGACAGTCTTTTCGGCAAGGATAGTAACCCCCTGCGCTTTAAGTTGCGCTTCGATCCCGGCCTGGACTGCGACGAGGTCATCGCTGCCGGAATCGGCGGCCTTTACGGCAGCGGCGAAGGCGGCGATGCCCGGGATGTTTTCCGTGCCGGCGCGCAACCCATATTCCTGTCCGCTGCCGCCAATGAGCGCTTTCAGCGTCCGGTCGCGATCGTAGATCAGCGCCCCGACGCCTTGCGGGCCGCCGACCTTGTGGGCCGACAAAGACATCGAATCGGCCCCGTAACCGGTGAAATCGACGACCATCTTGCCCAAGGCCTGGACGGCGTCGACGTGCAGCCAACCCCCGCGCGCGTGGACCAAGGCGGCGACCGCAGCGATGTCCGACACCGCGCCGGTTTCGTTATTGGCCAGCATGGCGCAGACAAAGGGCCGTCCGTCGCGCTCTAGCAGCGCTTTCAAAGCCTCGATATCGATCGTTCCGCCTGGTGTCAGCGGCGCAATGACCGCATCCTTGACCGCGCCGAACAGGCTGTCGTGCTCACCGGCAGACAGGACGATATAGTCGTAGCCTTCGGCCTGGCGCAAAGCGAGCGCATTGGCTTCCGTGCCGCCGGAAGTGAAGACGAGGCCACCGGTGCCGAGCGCCATCACGCCCGACAGGATGTCGTTGCGGGCCTCTTCCAAAAGGAGCTTGGCCTTGCGGCCGAGGCTGTGGACCGACGAGGCATTGCCGCCCAGGTCACAGGCGCGCAAAAACGCTTCCCGCGCTTCGGGGCGCAGGGGCGACGTCGCGGCGTGATCGAGGTACAATACCGTCATTCGGCAGGCACCTCCATCATGACGCGCGCAGGGATTTCCGGCGTCGAGATATGGACCTTCTTGCGCGTGCGCTTGCGGATGACGTCGTCCAGCGACACCTGCGACAGGTAGTCGTGGATGGCCACGCCAAGGTCTTCCCACAGATTGTGCGTCAGGCAACGCTGGCCGCCCGGCATGCAGCCGATCTCGCGCGCCGCCTGCTCCTTACCGAGCTTTTTGTTGGCGCCCAGCTTGTTGGAGGTCAGCTGGCAGCGCGTCGCCTTGATCGGCTCATCGACCGCCAGGACGATTTCGGAAACGAACATATCGCCCGCCGTACGCGACAAGGTATAGCCGCCGCCGGGACCACGCGCACTCTTGACCAGGCCCGCCTTGCGCAGGCGTGCGAACAGTTGCTCGAGATAGGACAGCGAAATCTGCTGGCGCTCGGAAATTTCCGACAGCGAGATCGGCCGGCCGGCCTGGCCGTTCAATGCCAGGTCGGTCATGGCCATGACGGCGTATCGTCCCTTGGTCGACAGGCGCATATGGTGTCCTTTCGCGCAATCCGCAGGCAAAAGTCGCGATGATTGCAAAAACCTGCGCAAAGCCAAATCTTTGTGCTAAGAGGCGCGTGCCCTGGCGCGCTTTGCGGTCTTATCGGAATTTAGAATTTCCGACTAAAACAGTCAAGAATTATGCGCTGCGGTGCAAAAGATTTTTACTACACTCAAGGTGAAGAATGCCTGAAGTCATACTGGCCGGAGCCGCCGGACGCATCGAAGCCCGCTATAGCCAGGGCAAGACCGAGAACGCGCCCATCGCGCTGATCCTGCACCCGCACCCGAAGGCGGGCGGCCATATGAATAATCCCGTCACGGTGCAGCTGTTCCACCTGTTCATGACGCGGGGTTTTTCCGTGCTGCGCTTCAACTTCCGAGGCGTGCAGAAAAGCCAGGGCGAGTTCGATTCCGGCGTGGGTGAGCTGGCCGATGCCGCCACTGCGCTTGACTGGCTGCAGGCCAAGAACCCGACCGCGGCGCAGTTCTGGGTCGCCGGTTACGACTTTGGCGCCTATATCGGCATGCAACTCCTGATGCGCCGCCCTGAAACCGACGGCTTCATCTCGGTGTCACCGCCGACCAACGCCTATGATTTCAGCTTCCTGGCGCCCTGCCCGGCGTCCGGCATGTTCCTGCACGGCGGCAATGATTCGATCGTGCCGACGACCGAAGTCGACCGGGTTGTCGCCAAGCTGAGAACCCAAAAGGGCATCCAGATCGATTCGGAAGTCATTCCGGACGCAAACCACTTCTGGACCGAGCACCTGAGTGAAGTCGAACGCCATGTCGGTAGCTATATCGACCGCCGGATGGCCGAGAAGAGCTAACGCGCGTCATGCCGCGGCTGTTCTTTCTGCCTGGGGTCGGTGGATCGGCGGAATTCTGGCGGCCGTTGGGGGATTTGCTGCCGGGCGATTGGGACAAGGTCTATTTTGCCTGGCCGGGCCTCGGTCATAATCCGCCGGATCCGAAGGTGAATTCCTACCAGGACCTGGTGGCCCTTGTAGAGGCACGGCTGGGCGATGAGCCGGTTGATCTGCTGGCGCAGTCGATGGGCGGCGCCATTGCCCTGACCGTGGCGCTGCGGAACCCGGACAAGGTGCGACGGATCGTGCTGGCGGTCACGGCCGGCGGCATGGATGTGGCGGCGCTGGGCGCGGCCGACTGGCGGATCGACTACAGCATTGAGTTCGCGCATGTGGCCGACTGGGTGATGTCGGAGCGTCCGGATGTATCGGCGCGGCTGGCTGAGGTGCATCAGCCGTGTTTACTGATCTGGGGGAATAATGATCCGATCAGCCCGCTTGCGGTCGGCCAGCATTTCCTGGCTCACTTGCCTGATGCAAGCCTGATCGTCGTGCCCGGTGGCCAGCACGACCTGATCAATGCAAGGGCGGATGAGGTGGTGGAAAGCATTCGGGAATTTTTGGAATAAGCGGGCCTCTCCTTCCCATCGCCACGCAACAGGGAGGAGAGAAGTGCGCTCTGAATGCTGGATCAGTTGACCGCCGACACCAGGAACTGATCGAACTTTCCATCCTTGGTGACGAAGACACTTAAGGACAGCAGCTTCTCTCCGGCGCGGATGCGGTAGGACCGGATGTCCATGCCGCCGCGCTTGGATGATCCTTGCATCTGGAAAGTAACGACTTCGCCCAATGCGCCCAGATATTGCTTGTGATCCGCAAGTGCTTTTTCGGTCAGGTAGGCGTTGAAATTATCGGTGAAGCGCGTGCGGTCAGCCTGGCCCGACTGGAAGGCATTGAAGGTTGCGAGAACCTGCGCGTCCACCCCGGTCTGAGGCAAGACCTGGAAGGCGATGCGGTCGGAGATTTCGCTGAAGGCATTGCCGGACATCGAATTGGTCAGGACGACGATGGCGACGCCATCATCGGGATAGATGCGGTTGCTCGTCAGATAGCCCGCGCCCTCGCCCGTATGCGACACGATGGTGCGGCCGCCGGTCTTGCGGACGAACCAGCCCATGGCATAGCCCGTGTCATTACCGTTATTGAGCTTGATCGTTTTGACCTGCTCTTCGTAGGTCGCGGGCTTGAACAAAGACTTCTTAAGAATGCTGATATCCCACTTGGCGACGTCTTCGGCGGTCAGGATGAGCGGCCAGGCGGCAAAGGTCCAGTTGCGTCCCGCAAGCGGCGTCAGGCGGTTCGGCCCCAGGCCCTGGCGCTGATAGCCCAAGGCATCGGGCGCCTTGAGATCGACGGCTCCGGCATCGAGCGCATCGGTAATGCCGACGGGCTTAAGGATGCGATCCTGCATGAAGTCAAAGAGCGGCTTGCCCGATACCTTTTCGACGATCAGGCCGGCGACGACATAGCCGGTATTGGAATATTGCCATTCGTCGCCGGGCTTATAGTCGAGCGGCGCCTTGGCATAGGTGTCGGCGATGGCTTGCGCCGTCGTGGGCCTGGTCACCATCTCCATGACGTATTCCTGCGGCCAGTAGTCCGAATATCCCGACGTGTGGGCGATCAACTGGCGGACGGTGATTGTGTCCGCCGAGGTCAGGTCGGGCAGCCACTTCGAGACCTTGTCATCCAGCGAAAGCTTGCCGTCTTCGACCAGGGCCAGGACGGCAGCCGCGGTGAAAGCTTTCGAAACCGAAGCGATCTGGTAGCGCGATTTTGTCGTCGCTTTCACATTGCCAGCGATCGATGCGACACCGAACGCCTTGGAGTAGACAATCTCGCCGTCCTTGACGATAGCGATCTGGGCCGAGGGCGTCTGGTTGACGGCGATGACGGCTTCTGCGGCTGCATCGATCTTCGCTACGGTGTCCACGGGCAGCTCGGCCGCCAGCGTGGATACGGCTGACAACAGCAGGGCCATGCCCGCGCCGAACCCGATAGATGATTTGCCCGCCATGTTTGTCTCCATAATAGTCGCTTATGTGACTATCACGGCTGGAGCGGATGGCAAGCGGTTACGGGCAGCGCACGCGGACGCCACCCTTGCCTTCGTCAATGGTCAGGGTCTTGCCGTCGCCGCTGAGAACCATGTGTATCGACTTTTCCCAGGTCTCGCCTTCGCCCGACATCGCCAGGTCGGCCACGACGTCGGTCGGGCTGTTGACCTTGACGCTCTTCACCTTGCCGCCGCTTTCGAAATAGCTCAAATCGGTCGGGGTGACATCGAGTTGCATTTCGGCGCGATACGACGTGCTGCATGGCTTGGGCGGGGCATCCCACTTGCCGACAAAGGCCGCCGGCAGTGTGGCGGCAACCGGGGCTGCGGGCGCGGCGCTGGACGGTATAACGGCCGAAGCGGTTTCAGATACCGACGCCGACGCGCTGTCCGTGTTATCGGATTGCGGCGAACATGCTGCCAGACAGAGCGCGGCGATCAACAGGATACGCGTTTTCATGGGGCCCTCTTCAACTGGCCATGGACTGTGTACGCTTCGGATAGCTCACCTTGCCGCCCGTGAGCGGTGCGCTTACGCCTGTCGTACCTGGGAAGGAGATCGGCAGGCCCTTGAGAGACCGCGCTGCCATATAGGCGAAGGCCTCGGCCTCGATGGCTCCGCCACGCCAACCCAAATCCTCGGCCAGGACGACCTTGGCCGGCGAAAGCGCATCCCGGATCAGACCGACCAAGTGAGCATTGTGCCGTCCGCCACCAGCGAGGATGACCGACTTTGGCCTGGCGCCGACCGCGTTGATGCCGGCCATCAGGCTTGCCAAGGTAAAGGCGCTCAAGGTGGCCATGCCGTCCTCGCACGAGAGGGCGGCCACCGGATCAAGCGTAAAGTCGTAGCGGTCGAGCGACTTGGGCGCGACAGCCTTGAAATAAGGGTGCGCCATATAGGCTGCGACGATGTCGGCGTGGACCTTGCCCGCCGCCGCGATGCGGCCTTCATGGTCGTAATCGCCCCGCCCGTGGCGGCGCATCCATTGGTCCATCAGCCCGTTGGCCGGGCCGGTATCGAGCGCCGTCAGGTTGAGGCCTTCGTCGATCAGGGTAATATTGGCGACGCCGCCGAGATTGACCACGATGACCGGCAGCTCAAGCCCGGCCTTCTGCGCCAGGGCGCGGTGATAGACGGGCGCGAGCGGCGCCGCCTCCCCGCCCGCCTGGATGTCGGCCTGGCGGAAATCGCAGACCACTGTCACCCCCACGGCGTCGGCAAAGGCCTGGCCGTCGAACAACTGGACGGTACGGCCCGGCACGCCGTTGCGCGGCCGTTCGTGCAGCACGGTCTGGCCGTGGACGCCGATGGTGTCGAGGTCGCTGTAGGCCAGGCCGTTGTCGTTCAGAAACGCGCGCGATGCCGAGATATGCCAGTCGACCAGGGCTGCCCGCGCCTCGGCGAAGATCGCCGGTTCGGCCTCGCCGCGCGGCCATTGCAGCGCCGCCTTGACCGTGGCTTCGAGCAGCGTCCGCGTCTCAGGCGGCATGGGCATTTCCGCCCACGGCCCGAAGGTCAGCTGGGATTCGCCATCGGTATCGATGATCGCCATATCGATGCCGTCGAGTGACGTTCCGGTCATAAAACCCAAAACTTTCATGACATTTCCCTGCGCACTCTTGACTGTGACGGACGGCGGGGTCACACAGCACCCCTTTCTGTTTCATACTGCACCCAAATCATGACCGAGCAAAGCTTCAAATCCGACCTCCTGCGCACGTTGTCAGAGCGTGGCTTCATCCATCAGTGCACCGACGCCGAAGCGCTCGACACCCTGGCTGCGGCGGGCTCGATCTCGGGCTATATTGGCTTTGACGCTACGGCGTCGTCGCTGCACGCCGGCTCGCTCGTACAGATCATGCTGCTCTACTGGCTGCAACAGACCGGCCACAAGCCGATCGTGCTCATGGGCGGCGGTACGACCAAGGTCGGCGACCCGACCTTCAAGGATACGCAACGCCCGCTTTTGACCGACGAACAGATCCAGTCGAACATGAATGGCATCAAGCAGGTCTTCTCGAAGTTTCTGACCTTTGGTGACAGCGGCAACCAGGCCGTGATGGTCAATAACGACGACTGGCTGTCCAAGTTCGGCTACATCGAATTCCTGCGCACCTTCGGCACGCATTTCACCATCAACCGCATGCTGACCTTCGATTCGGTCAAGCTGCGGCTTGAGCGCGAACAGCCGATGACCTTCCTGGAATTCAACTACATGCTGATGCAGGCGGTCGATTTCCGCGAGCTTAACGAGACCTATAACTGCGTGCTGCAAATGGGCGGCTCGGACCAGTGGGGCAATATCGTCAACGGCGTTGAGCTGACGCGCCGCATGAACACCAAGGCGGCCTTCGGTTTGACGACACCTCTGCTGACGACCGCATCCGGCGGCAAGATGGGTAAGACAGCCAGCGGCGCCGTGTGGCTGAATGCCGATATGCTCAGCCCGTACGATTACTGGCAATACTGGCGCAACGCCGAAGACGCCGATGTTGGCCGCTTCCTGCGCCTGTTCACCGCTCTGCCGCTCGACGAGATCGCCCGCCTTGAAAAGCTTCAGGGCGCCGAGATCAACGAGGCCAAGAAGATCCTGGCCGATGAAGCGACCAAGATGGTCCACGGCGCTGAAGCCTCTGCGACCGCGCGCGACACGGCGCAGAAGGCCTTCGAACAGGGCGTGCTGTCGGCCGACCTGCCGACCGTCGAAGTGCCGGATGCCGAACTGGCCGAAGGGATCATGCTGGCGGCCTTGGCGACGCGTATCGGCCTGACCCAGTCGAACGGCGAAGCTCGGCGTCTGGCCCAGGGCGGAGGCCTGCGCGTCAACGACGTGGCGATCAGCGACGGCAACCAGCTGGTGACCAAGGCCGATCTCAACGCCGAAGGCGTCATTAAGGTCGCCCAGGGCAAGAAGAAGATCGTTCTGGTTAAGCCGGTTTAGGACTGAGCGTGTGGTTAGGGGTTAGATCGACCACGAACCACACGAACTTCATACTCCCTAGGCCATGTTGCGGCACGTGGCAGTCGAGTTGAAGGTTGGTCCACAGATTACACAGATTTTCGTGTTGGCCGAGCATAACTTGCTGATGGCCGTGCAATGAAAATGAGGACAGCGCGAAGCGCTGTCGTTTCATCGCGTTTAGAGCCGTTCATTGCCACGCACGCGGATAATCTGTGTAATCTGTGGACCACCTTCAGGGCTTGGCCCTGCATTCCGACCTCAACGCGTACACTCGAAGTTCGTGTTCGTTCGTGTCGTTCGTGGTTGACCCTTTAATTCACCGCCAGATCGGCCGTCTTGTTCCGTAACACCCGCACGGCTTCCTTGGTTTCCGGCAGGTCGAGCGGCGCGATCGGGTCCTTGCGCTGGTCGTTTTCCCAGACCTTGATAAAGCCCGGCATTATGACGGACAACGGATCGACGCCGACCTGGGGCGTCTTTGCCAGGCCTTTAACGTTGTACTTGATGCCGACGAGGCCTAAGCCGTTCGACTTGACGTCACCGAACAAAGCATTGATCCGGTAGGCCGGGATCAGGGTGCCGTTCAGCGTCATGGTCTTGTCGCCGATGTCGGTCGTGCCCCAGACATTGATGCCCAGCGCCTTGCCCTTGGCCCAGCCGTTACGCACGAACAGGGTGTCGCCGCGATAACGTACCGGGAATTCGAAGTCGGTAAAGGCGATGCCTTCGCCGGTCAGGGTGTCGTTCAGGCCAGTCATCGAAGCGACGGTCAAGAGTTGCGCCAGGACCGGGATCTGCTTGACGCGAATATTTTCGCCGGCAATGCGGGCATCGACCTGGCCGTCCATATAGGCGCCGGTCACATCGGCCTTGCCGCCAAAAACGTTGCGCACGCCGCCATAGGTCCTGAGCAGGTTGCCGAAATCATTGGTGCGCAGGTTGAACAGGCTGTAGGCGCCTTGCGACTGGAAGGCGATGGCGACCGGCGCGTTGCCGATCAGGTGTGCCGTGCCCTGCCCGTCGAGCCCGCTCAATCCGTCCCAGTTGACGTCCAGCTTGACGTCGGTAAAGGCGCCGTCGGCTGAGGTTTGCAGGCGGTCGAGGTCTACGACGAAATGGGTCGGCGTCTTTGCGCCTGCCTGTGCTTGCGCCGGGGCTGAGTCGGCGGACGCCACCGCGGGCGGTTCCGCCGTCACGTCGCGCTCCTTCTCCAGCCACGGCCGCAGATCAAGCTGCTTGCCGCTGATCGCCATGACATTGATGCCCTGCTCCGGCAGGACATAGTTCTTGAACGTCACGTCGATGAAGTTACGCAGATAGAGATTTGAAAAATCTGCGAATTCCAGGTCACCCGTCGCGTTGAACGAAGCGCGGCCGTCGATCTGGACGCGGTCGCCGGTGGCATAGATACGTGACAGGTTGACCCCGCCCCGCTTGCCGGCGTCGACGCTCTGTTCGTCGAAGGACACGCTGAAAGTGGCGGCTTCTCCAGCCGGCTTGATCCAGTCGGTGGCGCGTACGCCCAGTTCAGCCTTGGCCGCATCGACATTGGCGATGGCCGCTGGATGCCCCGGTGTGTCGTAGAGCGTGAAGACCGAACCGAGACTGCCCTTGATCTGCACCGGCACCTGCGAATAGCCGAGCGCCGTCAGTATCGTGTCGCTGATCGTCCCGCGCACCTGGAGCGTATAGTCGATCTGGCTGCGCGCCTCGCGCGTCGGCATATCGAAATCAATGGTTTCGCCCAGCATCTTCACCTGGCCAATGAGCTTTTGCGGGGTCTGTTGCCACAAGGCGGTGACGTCGATGGGCGCCGCCGGCGTGAAAAAGGCTTTCGGCAGGCCCAGGGTCGCCCAGTCCTGCGGACGCAGTTTCATAGTGATCCGGCGCAGCAGTTCGTCCGAGCCCGGTTGCTCCGACCAGCCCAGCACGGCATTGATATCGTCGAGCTTGATCAAGGCTTCCTTGGACTGGCTGTCGAGTGCGACATTGACCGTCAGGTGACGCGCCTGATTGAAGACTGGCAGGGCGCCGTAGCCCAACTGGCGCGCTTCGTCCGGCGTAATCGTCGCCTGATAGACCAGGCGCGGCAGTTCGCCGTCGATATAGGCGACGTCACCCGACAAACTTTCGGCCTCGACACCGCCGCTCCATATATCGCCGGAACGCAGCAAGGAAATCTGCGTCGGTGTCTCGATTTTCAGGCGTTCGAACATCGGAAGGCCTTGGGCAACCATGCCGGAGGCAATGGTGACGCCGGAGATATTGACCTGGGACGGGCGGCTCTTGTCGTCGGAGCCCTCATTGGTCCAGTCGACATCGCCGCGGAAGATGTCGGCTTCGACCGTGCCCCTGCCCTTGCCGTCCTGGACAACGAATTGGCCGGTAATGGCCACGGGCACGCGCGGACTGCCGCCGAACTGGGCGGCATTGAACTGGCCTTTGAAGTCGATCGTCTGGGCCTTGGGCACGAACTGGGTGCGATAGGAGATATCCCCGCGATAGGGGCCGACCTTCGCCGGGCCTGCCACCACAAGGGTGTCGGCCAACAGGTCGCCTCGCACCTTCAGCGTTCCGCCGGTCAGGTCCCAGCCGAGTGCGGCCTGTTTCATGCCGGCGTCTTCGATCGTGGCGTCGAAGGTCAGGCCGAAATTGTCATTGGTGATCTTGCGCAGCGTCGGGAAGGTGATGTCGAGCCGGACCTGCGACTGGCCGTTCAGGCGTTCGCGGTTCAGGCCATTCTTCTTGAGCTCGCCATCGGCTATCGGATCGACGGCCTCGATGACCTTGACCGCCTCTCCCGCGCTTTCGACCCATATATGGGTCTCAGTCGAACGGTCCTGGAAGCTGGGGACCAACAGCCCGCCCTTCGTCATGTGCACCTCGACCATGCGGCCTTCGGTCACGTCCATGGCGAAACTGTTGCCTTTGAGGACAGCGTGGCCCTTCAGGCCCTCGGCGTCAGGAAGCTTGTCGTGGGTGCCCAGCTTGACGTTGGAGAAGTCGAAATCGAGCCGCAGGTTGTCGTCGCTGAGGTTGCCGAACTCGCCTGGTTTGACCTTCAGGACAAAGTCGGCATTGGCGAAGTCGCCGCCGCGAATGCGTTCGATCAGGTCCGTGCGCAGGATGTGTGACAGGTCTTCCGGCCAGAAGGCGAAAACCTCTTCCTTGGTGAAGCGGCCCTTGATCTTGGCCGTCAGGTCGGCGCCCAGCTTGCCATCACTGCCAGTGTAGACCAGGCCTTGCGATTCCAGCGGCGCGCCGTTCAGGCTGCCCGTCGCCGTGTCAAAACGGAACTGGCGTTTTGCCGGTGTGAAACTGCCGCGCACATGGGCGTTTGTGAGCGTCTGTCGTGCGAAGTCATCGGCCAGGCGGCCGGTAACGCGCGGACCTGCGAAATCGAAGGTCAGGGCTAGGTCGCGCCTCGCCTTCTTGTCCTCGGGATTGATCTGCACCCAGCCGTGCAGGTCGGTGTCGAGCAGGTGCGCCTGAACTTTGAACGTCCGAAAGACAACGGTACGGTTGGCCGAGGCGTAGGTCGCCTTGATGTCGGCGCCATCGAAGATCTGCCGCTCATTGCCGAGCATAAGATGGCCCTTGCCAGCCGTGACGTCGAGGAAGGCGCCTTCGAAGCCGCGCCGGGCGCTGTAGTCGATGCGGGTGCGGCCATTTACGGGGGCGTCGACAAGCGCCAGGTGGCGCGTCACCCCAGCCGACGGAAAAACGCGCGCCGGGTTGAGATTGCGCACGTCAGCCGTGATGACGGCGCGCTTCAGCCCAACCTCGCCCGAAGCCTCGGCGCGGACGGCGGCGTCAGATCCCGGGCCGGCAAGGGTCAGGTTGATATGGCTGTTGAGCTTGCCGCGCAACTTTGTGAAGTCGATATTATCGATCCTGGCTGTCCATTGCAGCCCCGTCCCCTGTTGACGCAGGTGAAATTCGCCGTTCTTGACCGCCAGTTGGCGCGTAAAGCTGGCCGGGCGGCCCAGCGTCTCCTGGCCTGTCAGGTCGTAGAGAAATGTGTCGAGAGGACCCGACGCGTCAGGGCTGCCGTGGGCTTCATAGCCCAGGTCATAGCGGCCTTCGCGCGAGACCGAGGCGGCGACGAAGAAATTTTGGGCGGTCAGGCGCGCTGGCGCAAACTGTATCAGCAGCAAGCTGTCGGCCGCCAGGGCCATTTCCATTTTGCCGGCGCGCACGATCACCCGGTTCTGCCGGTCCTGGATCATCAGGTCCTGGAAGCGAAAGCCGATGGCCCTTGCGTCGCCGAACCAGACAAGATCGAGATGGCCGATACTGGCGCGCGTATTCGGCAGGTGCGCCTCGATCCGGTCAGCAAGAATAGAGCGCAAACCGTCGACCCGCATCGGCCCTGCCGACAGCCGCAGACCCAGCGCGATCACACACAGCGCCACGCCGCCCAGCAGGATCAGGCGATAACGGCGTCTGATGGCGGCAAGCACGCTTTTGACGGGCGAAACGGCGGAAATAGCGGTTACTCTTTTATCATTCTTGTTGGCATTTGCCCGCCGGTCTGACGCCGGTTGTGGACAGGTCGTGAGGCACCATAGACGAATGTCCGCAAAACAGCGTTAAGATAGGAGGAAAATTCCCGATTCATCGGAAACTTTTACACTTTAACAAAGGCAAGCCTATGGCAAAACCCGCTGTATCCACGACTTCTTTTCAGCCCAGGCCTGCACCGGATTTCTCTCTGCCGGTTTCCGGCGGCGGCGAAGTCTCGAAAGCGTCCCTGGAAGGCCGCTGGACGGTCATCTTTTTCTATCCGGCCGACGACACCGAAACCTGCACCAAAGAGGCCTGCGCCTTCTCCGACGCCATACCGGAATTCGTCAAAATGGGCGTGGGGCTATATGGTTTGTCGAAGGACAGCCTGAAGGACCACGACAAGTTCATTACAAAATACAGTCTGAAAATGCCGCTGCTGTCGGACGAAAGCACCGAAACGATCAACGCCTTCGGATCGTGGATCGAAAAATCGCTGTACGGCCGCCAGTACATGGGTACCGACCGGTCGACCTTCATCATCGATCCCGAAGGCATGATCCGTCAGGAATGGCGCAAGATCCGGATCAAGGGCCACGTCGAAAACGTGCTGGAAGCGCTAAGGATCCTTATGGCTTAACCGGTCACAACCTTGTTACACAAGTATGTTAGCGGCACCGAACTTGAAAATGACAAATTGAGATTTTCATAATGGGACAAGGGCTTGGTCAGGACGATGCAACATCGATCGATGCAATTGTTTTCATTCCCTTTTGCGAATAAGTCGCCCGGCTCGCGAATCACTTCGGAACATACGCCCTTGCGCAGCCCGTACTCATATGCATACTTAACAAAAGGTTTAGGGTGCGGTGATGAGTAAATCCTGGTTCAAGCGCTTGGGGGAGCTTGCAGAGAGCGTCTTCCCGGAACGTCACCTCTATATTCGCTCCGGCGGCGAAACCCACGGCCATGTCCTGACGACGGGCAAGCAAGCCGTTCTGTTCCTGATTGTCTCCGCCATCCTGTGCTGGCTGCTGGTGTCGACCAGTTTCGCGGTCTTCTTTACCACGACGCAAGGCAGTTCCGCCGAAAACCAGATGCGCATGATGAAGGCGCAATCGGAACGCTGGATCGCCGACCGGCAGGCGCGCCTCAACCTGGCCATGCAGCAGGCCAACGCCAATACCGGCTCGCTGGAGGATCTGGCCAACACGGTTGAGAAGCGGCATAATGCACTGGCACAAGTCCTCAAGGATTTCAAGGGTGTACCGGGTGCGGCTGCGGCGCTGTCTCCGGCGCCGATCGACGCGAACCTGCCACCGGTCGAGCGTATCTATTCGATCCGCGCCGAACAGGAACGCATGATCAGCCACGCCGAGGTCTTCGCCAAGACGCGCGCCGAGCGGCTGCGCCTGGCGTTCCGTCTCGCCGGTCTCAACCCCGCCTCATTCGCCGGTGGCGGCCAGAGCGGGCCGCTGGCGGGCAAGGACGCCAAGGCCTTGTCGGTCATATTGGGCGTCGACGAGGACTTTGCCGAGCGCATTTCAAATGCCGCCAATGACTTGAGCGACATGCGCGGCCTGCAACGCAATTCAGAACGCATCCCCTTTGGCCGTCCGACCATCGGCACGCGCACGACTTCGGGTTTCGGCGTCCGCTTCGATCCGTTCAACCGCACCCCGCGCTTCCATCAGGGCCAGGACTTCTCCGGCGCCTATCTGACCCCGATCTACGCCACAGCCCCGGGTATCGTCGCTTTTGCCGGCGTTCGCTCAGGGTACGGCAACTGCGTCGAAATCGACCATGGCAATGGTTTCAAGACCCGCTATGCCCACCTGGCCGCCTTCAGCGTCCGGTCCGGCCAGCGCGTCGCCGTCGATCAGCGCATCGCATCCATGGGCAATTCCGGACGTTCGACCGGCACCCACCTTCATTACGAAGTGTGGATCAACGGCCGCCCCCAAAATCCCGCACGTTTTTTAAAGGCAGGTGACTATGTTCAACAAAACTAAGACCCCTCCGGCGAAGCCGCAACCGACCGTCGCGCCGGTCGCTCCCACGGTCGAAACGCCTAATCTCAACCTCACCAAGAAGCCATCGGCCGCGCCCATGGGCGGTGCCAAGCCGTTCTCAAGCGTCGGTTCTGGCCTGCTGATCGACGGCAATGTCACCGGCACCGGCGACCTGCACCTTGACGGCACAGTCAAGGGCGATGTCCGCGTCAACCATCTGACGGTCGGTGAATCGGGCAATATCGAAGGCAAGGTCGAGGCCGAAACCATTGAAGTCCGGGGCCGCATCGTTGGTTCCATCCAGGGCAAGCAGGTCAAGCTGCAAGCCACCGCCTATGTCGAGGGCGACATCACTCACGAACAGCTGGCCATTGACGTCGGCGCCTACTTCCAGGGCCGCTGCCTGCAGCGCCGCAGCGACAGCGGCATTCCGTCGGTCGCTTCGCCGGCCGCCAATGTCAGCCCCGGCGGATCGGCTTCGCCTGCCACCCCGGCCGCTCCCACGCCGGGCGTTCCCACGCCGGGTGCTCCCGCACCGGGCGTTCCCACGCCGGGCAGTATGTCGAGCTACGACATGAGCGCGCTGTCCGACCTGACCTGATTCAGCGGTAACCCATCCGCACGAACATAGTCTTTATAAACGGAATGCCGGGGAAGGCTTGATCTTCCCCGGCTTTTTGTTGATCCTTGGCCTCCCGGCGCCACGGAAACCGCATGACAGACCCCGCCAAACAGCCTCCACCGCTCAACTGGGCGGCCATGATCTTCCTTCTCAAGGAGACCTGGCAGGAATGGAATGACGATAATGTGCCGAGGCTGGGCGCGGCGCTGGCCTTCTATTCCATCCTGTCGATCGGGCCGCTTTTATTGATCGTCGTGTCGCTGGCCGGCCTCGCCTTCGGCGACGAGCGGGCCTCGCAGTTCATCTTCTATGAGATCAGTGGCCTGGTGGGCATAGAAGGCGCCAGCGCCATCCGCACCATACTGACCAATTCGACGACAACACAATCGAGCCTGATCGCGACCGCGATCGGCGTCGTCACCCTGGTCATTTCGGCGACGGGGTTCTTCGCCCAGCTCCAGGACTCGCTGAATACGATCTGGAACGTCGAAGGCGCGAACGCCGACATCATGTCGTTTATCAAAAAACGCGTGCTGTCGTTTGGAATGATTCTGGGGATAGCCTTCCTGCTGCTGATCGCCCTGGTGGTTTCAGCGGTTCTGTCGGCGGTCGGCGCCTATTTTGTCGAACTGCTGCCGGCTCTGGTCATGCACGGCGTCAATCTGGTGGGGTCGTTCGCCGCCATTACCTTTCTGTTCGCCATCATCTTCAAGGTGTTGCCCGACGTCAGAATTCGCTGGAAAGACGTCTGGCTGGGCGCGGCGATCACCGCCCTGCTCTTCTCGATCGGCAAGACTCTGATTGGGCTGTATCTCGGCCAGAGCGCGTTTTCATCGACCTACGGCGCGGCCGGATCGCTGATGGTGGTTCTGGTGTGGATCTACTATTCGACGCAGATCTTCTTTATCGGCGCGGAATTCACGCAAGTGTACACGCGCTACCTCGGACGCCAGATCGTCATCAAGAAAGGTCGCCGCAAGCCGGTTAATACGGCCAAGGAAGCGTTGAAAGGCGCTGCCGCGAAGAACGTAAAGGCGGCGGTAGATGTGGTGTGTGAGGAGACCAAGGACGAAGCGGCGAAGAAGGTCGATTAGTTCTTCCGCTTCTCCAGAAACGCGTCCACCGCCCAGCCGCCAGCGCCTGTGGTCGTGAACACCAGTCCGATGAAGACCAAGATGGCGTGCGGGTACTGGCTGCGCGCATCGGCACCCGTTGTTGCGAACAGAATGACCGCCACCAGGAAGTTTAGTGACAGGACAAGGCCCGCCCAGCGCGTAAACAGGCCAAGGATGAGGAGTACGCCGACGATCAGTTGCGCCCAAACCGACACGACTGCGGCGATCTCCGGCCACGGACAGTTCATCGTCGCCAGGAACATGGCGAACTCGGTCATCCGGCCTTTTTCGGTGATGTTGTCCCAGACGCCCCAGATCAGGAACCCACCGAGATAAAGCCGCAAGGTCAGAAAGGCCAAGGGCTGGCCCAGCCGTTCGATCCAGTCGGCGTT
Organism: uncultured Asticcacaulis sp.; assembly: GCA_965650705.1. Taxonomy (GTDB): domain Bacteria; phylum Pseudomonadota; class Alphaproteobacteria; order Caulobacterales; family Caulobacteraceae; genus Asticcacaulis. The sequence goes on from CBFGPQ010000054.1 coordinate 16,861, forward strand.
CAGCTTCAGTGATGCCATGCCGCTCCCCGCATTCCTACGGGAGCAGCATAACATCGTTCCGGAGAACGCGAATAAAAAATTGGTTACCGGGTTTTAAGCGCTTCACGCCTCGGCCGCGTCGCGGGTCACGCCAACGCGCTGCGCCAGCGATGCGCCCATGAATTCATCGAGATCGCCATCGAGCACGGCCTGCGTGTCCGAAGTTTCGACATTGGTGCGCAGGTCCTTGACCATCTGATACGGCTGAAGGACATATGAGCGGATCTGGTGGCCCCAGCCGATATCGGTCTTCTGGTCTTCCAAAGCCTGTTGCGCTGCTTCGCGCTTTTGCAGTTCGGCTTCGTAAAGGCGGGCGCGCAGCATCTTCCACGCTTCGTCGCGGTTGGCGTGCTGCGAACGGCCGGCCTGGCAGGCAACGGCGATGCCGGTTGGGATGTGGGTCAAGCGGACGGCCGAGTCGGTCTTGTTGATGTGCTGGCCGCCGGCGCCCGAAGCGCGATAGGTGTCGGTGCGGACGTCGGACGGGTTGATGTCGATGACGATGGTGTCATCGACGACCGGATAGACCCAGACCGAGGCAAACGAGGTGTGACGCCGCGCGTTCGAGTCGTACGGTGAAATGCGCACCAGGCGGTGGACGCCCGCTTCGGTCTTCAGCCAGCCATAGGCGTTTTCGCCCGAGACCTTGAGCGTCACCGACTTGATGCCGGCCTGTTCGCCCGGCGTTTCTTCCTCGACCGCCACGGTCATGCCGTGCGCCGTCGCCCAGCGCGTATACATGCGCAAAAGGATGCCGGCCCAGTCGTTCGACTCGGTGCCGCCGGCGCCGGAATTGATTTCGACATAGGCGTCGTTGCCGTCGGCTTCACCCGACAGCAGGGCTTCGAGTTCGGCGCGGCCGGCGCGGGCCTTCAGGCCCTTCAGCATGTTGCGCGCTTCCTCGATCAGGCTCTCGTCGCCTTCCATATCGCCCAGTTCGGCGAACTCGATGGCGTCTTTCAGTTCCTTTTCGAGCGAGGTGACCGCATCGACCGACGCCGCCAACTTGGAGCGCTCGCGCGAAATCTTCTGGGCTTCGTCGGGCTTGTCCCACAGCGTCGGGTCTTCGACGCGGGCATTGAGTTCATCGAGACGTCTTAATGCGACATCCCAGTCAAAGACGCCTCCTGAGCAGGCCTACGGACTGCTCGATCTCGGAAGCTGCGGCTTCGATATCCAAACGCATGGGGGAATCCTCAAAATCAGGAGTGCCGGGATGTATAGACACCGGCCTATGATTTCAAGCTGAAAGCTTAGTCGATCGGCGGGCTGACCGGCGCTTCATCGACAGCAGGCGCGCTGCCGCCGGCGTCTTCCCAGGCATCGAGATAGGGCGTCGGGCCATCCTCGACGGGGGTATAGGTGATCTGCGGCTCCGTGCCCGGTTTGAAGGCTTCTTCACGCCCGCGGATCGAGACATAGACCGCGTCCTTCGGCTTGTTGAACTGGCGCTTCGGCCGGTTGACATAGGCCGCTTTCATAAAGTCGACGAAGACCGGAAGCGCTGCCGACGAGCCGGTTTCCTTGTCGCCAAGGGTGCGGTTGTCGTCGAAACCGATATAGACGCCAACGACGAGATCGGCGGAGAAGCCCATGAACCAAGCCGAGCGGTAATCATTGGTCGTGCCGGTCTTGCCGCCGACCGGGAAGCCCAGTTCGCGCGCCCGCACGGCGGTGCCGCGTTCGACCACGCCCTGCAGGAAGGAATTCATCTGGTAGGCGGTGATCGGGTCCATCACCTGAGTGCCCTGAGGCAGCAGGCGCGGGCTTTCCAGTCCGTCGAAGGCATCCCTGCAGGCAGCAGGGCATTGGCGCTCGTCGGCCTTGTAGATCACCTTTCCGTCACGGTCCTGGACCTGGTCGATCAGGTGCGGCTTGACGCGGCGACCGCCGTTGACGAACATCGAATAGGCGCTGGCCAGGCGATAGGGCTGCACTTCGCCGGCGCCGAGCACGACCGACATTTCCGCCGGCATTTTATCGGCGACACCGAAATCACCTACGATTTTCTGCGTGATCGGCTTGATGCCGATGCGTTGCGCCAGGCGGACCGTCATCAGGTTACGCGACAGTTCGATACCCCGGCGAATGGGCTGAGGGCCCATATAGTCATGTTCGTAGTTTTGGGGTGTCCACATCTTGCCGTCGCCGCCCATCATCGAGATCGGGCCGTCTTCGACAATCGATGCCGGCGTGAAGTCGCGTTCCAGCGCAACGGCGTAGACGAACGGCTTGATCGAAGAACCCGGCTGGCGCAGGGCCTGGGTGGCGCGGTTGAACTTCGACAGTGAGAAGGAATAGCCGCCGACCATGGCGACGATGCGGCCTGAATAGGGATCGACCACGACCATGGCGCCGTTGACGATCGGCACCTGGTGCAGGCGATAGGCGCCATCCGAAATCTTTGAGACATAGACCAGGTCGCCGGCCTTCAGGCCCTTGCCGCCCTTGGCCCAGGCGACATCCTCGCCGCGAAGCGTTCCGGAACCGCCGTCGTACGCCCGCACAGAACCCGAGGCCGAGGTGACCAGGCCGATTTGCCAGTCGCGGCGTTCCGACGGCGACTTGCGGTTCATGGCCAGGCGGTTTTCGACGTCCTGGGCCTCGCGTTCCCACATGTCGGTGACGGGGATATTGCCCCATGCCCCGCGCCAGCCATGACGGCGGTCGTAAGTCTCAAGCCCAGTCATCAGCGATTGCAGGGCGATGGTCTGGAGCTTGGGTTCCAGTGTCGTCTTGATATAGTAGCCCTGGGTATAGATGGCGTCGCGGTCGGGGAAGAGCGACTTGGCGCGGCGCTCCACTTCCGACACGAAGTAGTCGGCGTCGTGATACTTGGCGCGTTCCGGGCGGGCCTCGACAACCAGGTCCTTCTGCATAGCGGTCAGGGCGTCAGCGCGCGTGATCCAGCCCGCCTTGTCCATTTCCCCCAACACCCAGTTACGGCGCGCGATCGCGGCCTGCTTGTGTGTCGTTGGGCGATAGTTTTCAGGCCCCTTGGGCAGGGCTGCCAGATAACCCACTTCTTCCAGCGTCAGGTCGTCGACCGACTTGCCGAAATAGTTGAAGGCGGCGGCGCCCACACCATAGGAACGGTACCCGAGATAGATGTCGTTGAGGTACAGTTCCAGGATCTGTTCCTTGGACAGCGAATTTTCCAGCCGCCGCGCCAGGATCACTTCCTTGAGCTTGCGGCCCAGCGTACGTTCGTTGTTCAGGAGCAGGTTCTTGGCCACCTGCTGCGTAATGGTCGACCCGCCTTCCAGGCGGCGGCCGCGCACAACGTTCAGCAAGTTCTTCATCATGGCACGGCTGAGGCCCGAGGCGTCGACGCCGGAGTGGGTGAAGAAGTTGCGGTCTTCGGCGGCCAGGAAGGCCTGGGTGAGTTTCTGCGGCATCCGGTGGTAGGGCACATAGATGCGCCGTTCCTGGCCATACTCGCCGATCAGGGTGCCGTCCCAGGCGAAGACGCGGGCCGAGGTCACCGGATGGAAGTCGGCCAGTTCGGAGCCGTCGGGCATGTCATGGAACAGCCACGCCGCATAGGCCGCCACGGCGAAACCGGCAAGGCCGATCACCGTCATGACGCCCGCGGCGATCATTCCAAACACACGCTCGGACGAC
>CBFGPQ010000055.1:0-20463 GCA_965650705.1 uncultured Asticcacaulis sp.
GCTATGCCCCCCTTTGGCTGCCGTTATATCGCCGAGCGTTGCCAGATTGTCGCGGAAGGTTGATTCTGCCCCCGCCGACCTCAGCCCGTATTCCCTTACTCTACCCCAAGGACCGGAGTCCATCACCGCCATCATGGGGCAAAAGCAGCGACTTGGGAAGGGAAAAGTGTTAATGGCGGCGTATTCCTTCCGGCTTTCCCGTCAGACGTGTCGATGGTCCACTGGGGGAGGTGTAAATACGCTTTTCAGGAGAAAAAATATGAGCGCCGTCACATCAATTCTGCCGGACAATGCCAGCAAAAGCGAAACCTATCAAAGTGTTATGCGCGACCTCAAGGCGGTGCTCGAAGGTGAGGCAAATCAAGTCGCACGGATGGCCACGACCGTCTGCCTGCTGAGCCAGGCGTTTCCAGCGTGGTTCTGGACCGGTTTTTATGTGGTGGATGAGGTTAAGAAGTCACAGGGAGAGGACGAACTGGTCGTCGGCCCTTATAATGGTACCTTGGGCTGCCTGCGCATCGCGTTTGGACGGGGGGTATGCGGAGCCGCCGCGCGAGAGCGGACAACGCAGATCGTGCCCGATGTCCACGCCTTTCCGGGGCATATCGCCTGCGACAGCCGTTCCAACTCGGAGATCGTCGTGCCGGTTTTCGGCACGGATGGCAACCTGATCGCCGTCTTCGATGTTGATTCCGAGGCCTTTGGCGCCTTTGACGAAGAGGACCGCGACGGACTGGAAGCGATCATGAAAAGCGTATTCGCCACAGGCTGATTTCCATCTTGAGATTTGGTCCCCCCTCGGTTAAACCCGCGCGAACAAAAAATTCCCCGACAGTTTTGTAGTCTCTCAAAGGGTGCTCGCTCCCCATGGCGCAACAATATATTTTCCAGATGCAGGGCCTGACCAAGCATTACCCCGGCGGTAAAAAGGTCTTCGAAAACATCTGGCTCTCCTTCTATTCCGACGCCAAGATCGGCGTCGTCGGCGTCAACGGCTCCGGTAAGTCGACCCTGCTCAAGATCATGGCTGGCATCGACAAGGAGTTCTCCGGCGAGGCGCGCGCCGCCGAAGGCACCAAGATGGGCTACCTCGAGCAGGAGCCGCACCTCGACGAAAACCTCAACGTCTGGGAAAACGTCATTTCCTGGTGCGAGGAAAAGAAGATCTTCGACCGCTACAACAAGGTCGCAGAACTGATGGGCGAGGAATATAGCGACGAACTGATGGAGGAGATGAACGCCCTCCAGGAAAAGATCGATGCCGGCGACCTTTGGGACATAGACAGCCGCATCGAGATGGCCATGGACGCCCTGCGCTGCCCGCCCAACGATTCGGGCGTGACCAAGCTGTCGGGCGGTGAAAAGCGTCGTGTCGCCCTGGCCCGCCTGCTTTTGTCCAAGCCTGACATGCTGCTGCTCGACGAACCGACCAACCACCTCGATGCGGAATCGGTCGCCTGGCTTCAGCACCATCTGGAAGCCTTCCCGGGCTGCGTCATCCTCGTCACCCACGACCGTTACTTTCTCGATCAGGTCACCAAGTGGACGCTGGAACTCGACCGCGGCAAGGGCGTGCCGTACGAAGGCAACTACTCCGGCTGGCTGGAGCAGAAGCAGAAGCGCGTCGTGCAAGAGCAGTCGGAATCCGAAGCGCGCCAGCGCGCGCTCACCAAGGAACTGGAATGGGTGCGTTCGGGCGTCAAGGCCCGACAGTCCAAGTCCAAGGCGCGTCTGGCTGCCTATGAGCGCATGGTCGAGGAGCAGGAACATTCGGCCAAGGCGCAGACCTATGCCACCATCCAGATCCCGCCCGGACCGCGTCTTGGCAATGTCGTGCTGGAAGTCACCGACCTCGAAAAGGAGTACGGCGACAAGGTCCTGTTCAAGGGCCTGACCTTCAAGCTACCGCCCAACGGCATTGTCGGCGTCATCGGCCCGAACGGCGCCGGCAAGTCGACCCTGTTCAAGCTGATTACCGGCCAGGAAAAGCCGGACAAGGGCACGATCCGTCTCGGTGAAACGGTCAAACTCGCCTACGTCGATCAGTCGCGTGACGACCTGAACCCGACGGATACTGTGTGGCAGGCAATTTCGGGCGGCACCGATGTCATGGTTGTCGGCAAGCGTGAAATCAACAGCCGCGCCTATGTTGGCGGGTTCAATTTCAAGGGCGGCGACCAGCAAAAGAAGGTCGGCCTGCTGTCGGGCGGTGAGCGCAACCGCGTTCACCTGGCCAAGACCCTGGCCGCCGGCGGCAACGTCATCCTGCTCGACGAACCGACCAACGACCTCGACATCGAAACGCTGCAAGCTCTGGAAGAGGCGCTGGAAGAGTTCGCCGGCTGCGCCGTGGTTATCAGCCACGACCGCTGGTTCCTGGACCGTCTGGCGACGCACATCCTGGCCTTTGAAGGCGATTCTCACGTCGAATGGTTCGAGGGTAACTTCGAAATGTACGAAGAGGACAAGAAGCGCCGCTTGGGCACGGATTCGTTGATCCCGCACCGGATCAAGTTCCAAAAATTCAGCCGATAAAGGCAGAAAGCGCCGGTCGAAAGACTGGCGCTTTTATTTATAGCCTTCAACCTTATGCGGCTTAAAAGCCAGCCGCAGTAAGTTATCACGATCTGCCGCGCTAGCATTGCCTTTAGCGATATAGTCGTCGATCGCTTCAAAGACGGCTTGGGCAAAAGAGTCGCTCTCTGGAATTTCGAAATCCTCGACCGAGCTGGTTGAAAGCTGGTTCATACGCTCGGAGACAGCATCGATGAGCTGGTTGAGGTAGGGGTTGAGAAGGTAGTTCGTACTGAAGATGTAGTCAGGCGGGAATTTTGCGCTCAACAGCATCTTGCTGAAGATGAACATCTCACGGTGCGAGAACGTTACGCTAAGACCGTCAGGCGTCTCCGAAATGTTGAACCCCTTGAATTCCATTCTACCCTCCATTCAATCGCAGGGTAGCGGCAGGGGCAAAACGTGCAACCCGTCAGGCAACCGTATCTGAGCCATGCCCATGCATCAGGTCGAACCTGACCTTCTTGCGCTCCCACACCCATTCATGAAGCGGGAAGGCCACGGTCTGTACCAAGGGCTCCAGCAGCCCGATGCCTAAGGCAATCGCCCAGTTGCCGGTCAGGATATAGGCCAGGGTCGACGCGATAAAGACGTGCATGGTGGCGTAGGAAAGCGTTTTGGCGACGAGACGCATGGGACTGGCTCCTGTTCGGCCCGACAATAGCGCTTTCTCACATCGATGTGTAATTGATAATCATTATCAGAAAGGCAAATTTTAGTTATGGCTGGTTGAAGGTCAGGTTTCTCGCGAAGAAGGGGAGGAGGTCGGTCATGACGCGCCCGTCTGCACCCCAGGTCCGTTCGCCCCACCAGGCGCGATACTCTTCGGCCTCATAGGTCACGCCATATTCGTCGAGCATCCGGGCAAAGGCCTGGTTGGAAATGACATGGTCGTAATTGACATCATTGCGGCCCCAGTCGAACTTGAAGGCGCGCAGGCGCTTCAGATTGCCGGCGTGCTCAGGCAACTGATTGATCAGGGCGAAATTGTGAATAAGCCGGGCCGTCTGCGTGGCGTCGACGTTCAGTTGGCCGTTCTCGCGGCGCGCTGTCAGGTCAACATAAAGCGGAGGCTTCTCCGGATTGGGCACATAGGCCTGATAAATGCTCAGGAAAATGCGCCCGAACAGGTCATCATCGAATTCGGCCAGCGACTTCGCATTTTGCAGTTTTTCCCAGTCCGGCCGGCTGTGCATGGTTTGGACGCCCGTTCCGGTGCCGACCGGATGCAGGGCGTAGACAGCGCCGAAGACATCCGGGTTTGTCATGCCGAAGCGGATGGCGCCGTAACCGCCCATGCGATCGCCGGCCATGCCCCGCGAGTCCCTTGATGCCAGGGTGCGGTAATGGCTGTCGATATAGGGTACCAGTTCCTTGACCATAAAGTCCTGCCAGTTGCCGGTAACCGGCGAGTTGACGTACCAGGACGACCCCAGCGGCGTGGAAAAATCCGCCGTAACCACAATGACGCTGCCGATCGTACCGTCGGCGATCGCCGCGTCCAGCAGCGCTTTTGCGTCGTGCGTGGCAAAGGGCTCGGTGTCGGTCTCGTTCATATTGTTGAGAAAATAGAGGACCGGAAAGCGTTTGCCCGGCGTGTCGTAATCCGGCGGCAGATAGACGCTTACGCCGCGCATCGGCGAAACGCCGATCTTGTTGCCCGCAAGGCTTGTCGAGCGGATCTGCGTACGGTCGAGCCGGCTTTCAGCTTCGGCGGTTGCCGCAAAAGCCAGGCACAGCAGGGCGGCGGATATGGACAGCCATTTCATTATCGTCTCTCCGGTCAGGTGGTGTGGTAATGGGTGCCGATCTGGCGGTGCAGTTTGAGTTGGCCGTCGGACATGCGCTTCCACAGGCGGATGCCGCCACCCGTGACGACGCCCGACGCGTCTGTAGTGCGCCAGTGGACGCGGAAGCGCGCATATTCGACGATATGGCCGGGAAAGACCTCGAAGCCTTCGTTCCAGACTTCGACTGTGTCGAAGGTGGCGCCGCCGCCGTTTTCCACATAGCGCCGCAGATGGGTGGCGATGGCCGAGATGCCGGATTTCGGCGTATCGGCGAACGGCATGAAAACAGCATCTTCGGTGTAAAAACCGATCTGTGTTTCAGCGTCTTTTCGGCGTACGGCCTCGGCGTTGCGCTGGTTGAGGTCGTCCAGTTGCCGTTTGATCTCTAGGTTTCCTGAAGTGGCCGGCGGTTGGCCGGACGGCAAATCGACAAAGAATACCTGCGGTTCCGATAGCGGCCGCAGATACCCCCAGGCATCGGCCACGATCCTTGGCGTTTCGGACTTAAACGACCAGAGGATGAGGTATTTCCCGGCCTCGCGCTGGCCGTCCTGCCAGGTGACGTCAAATGTACCGGTCTCTACCGCCGCGCCGCCGAGATCGATCACGTCAGCGGGAGCGGCACGGTAATCGGTCACGCTTTTGCGGCTGAGCAGCGCGTGATGATAGGCTTTGATCGCATCGGCGCCGTAAAGTGCCGGCTGGTATTCCTGCAGGCTCCGGGCGCCCCGAAGATACAGCGCCGTTCGTCCGGCCACGTCGTTGTTACGGATGGCATCCGACAGGCGGGACTGTGCTTTCGCTAAACCATTGTCTCCGGCCCCGACCGCATGGGCGAAAAGCAGGCCTCCGGGTAACGCCAGAAGCATTGTCCGCCGGGCAAGTTTATAAGGTTGGGACATGGCGCCTCCGATGCAGCGATGGAGGCAAGTTGGAGTGACGGGTGCGCCGGACGCAATCGCCGTTCGGCGAACGGGACGGCCCGGTCGCCGAACGGCTAGGTCAAGAGGCGGGCCAGGCCGTCGCGGAAGCGGCGGCTGATCTTCAGTTCCGTCCCGCAGGTCAGGCTTAGGGCTCCGTCGCCGTGGGCGCCGGTGCGGATTTCAGCCACCCGGTCCAGCCGGATGATGGCGGCGCGATGGATGCGGGTGAACTGGCCAGCCGGCAGCCGGGCGGTCAGCGCACTCAGCGAGTCATCGATGAGATAAGACCGCCCTTTGCAGTGGACTTCCGCATAGTCGCCGGCGGCGCCGATCCAGTCGATGTCTTCGAGATGGATGACACGCATGACGCCACGCGACCGCGCGATCAGCTTGGGCGACTGCTCGGCCATGATGTTACGGATGCCGCCGGACTGCGACAAACGCCGGCGGGCGCGCGCGAGGACCTTGGCGAAGCGGTCATCGTCAAAGGGTTTGAGCAGATAATCCAGTGCCTGGACCTCGAAGGCCTGAACGGCATAGGCGTCGAAGGCGGTGATGAACACCGTCGCCGGCATGGCGTCGACCCCGACCGCAGCGATAACGTCAAATCCAGACATTTCCGGCATCTGGATATCAAGAAAGACCAGGTCGGGTTTGAGCTCTGCGATCATGTCGACGGCGTCGGCGCCGTGACCGGCTTCGCCGGCGACGGCAATGTCGTCCTTAAGCAGTGAAACCACACGCCTCCGGGCCAGCGGTTCATCATCGACGACGAGGGCGCGGATCATCGCGGCACCTCGATGACGACCTGGAAGCCGGCATCAGGCGAGGTGGTTATGCGCAGGGACTGACGATCGCCATAAAGCTGTTGCAGGCGGCGCTTCGTATTGCCAAGGCCGATGCCGTCGGTGAATGTGGTCGCACCACGCCCGTCGTCAGCGACAGTCAACCGGATTCCAGCCGCCGTCCGTTCGGCGCTTATCGTCAAGGTGCCGCCGCGTATGCGCAAGGCCAGGCCGTGCCTGACGGCATTTTCCGCCAGGGGCTGAAGAAGCAGGGCGGGGACCTGTGCATTGAGAGCCTCCGGGTCGATCCGGCGCACAATGGTCAGGCGATCGCCCAGCCGCTCTTGCTCGATGGCCAGGTAGGCATCGGTGAAGTCGAGCTCTTCGGCCAGGGTGCAGGTTTGGCCGCGCCCGTCGATCGATAGGCGCAAAAGATCACCCAGCCGCGCGATCAGGCGGTTGGCGCGCACCGGATCTTCCGGCACCAGCGCCGAAATGGCGTTCAGCGTGTTGAACAGGAAATGCGGCTGCAACTGCGCGCGCAGGGCGGCGGTTTCCGCCTCGGCCAGTTGCGCCTCCAGTCTTGCGGAGGCGACTTCGCGGTCGCGCAGGCGGGCATAGGCGCGTCCTGCGATGACAAGACCGATGACCAGGCCGTAGATCATAAGGTTGATGTGAATACTGCCCGACAGCTTGATGGCGATCAGGTCGGAGGCGGCCGGAAAATGCGGATTGTCGCGATTAATGAGGCTGGCCAGGGCGACATAGATGAGCGCATGGCCGATGGCAATCAGGATGCCGGCCGGCAGATGGATGGCGACGAAACGGCCGATGGCACGGCTGTTGAAATCGAAGCGTACGGCCAGCCAGACAACGACCGGTGTCAGAAGCGCCCAGGCGAAATACCAGGGAAGCGTGGTCATGAAGGCCTGAAGCCACGGCTGCGGTGTGCCGGTGACGCGCGACGACACGTACATCTGCAATGAGATGATGAAGGATACGACCAGCCAGATGGCGACCACCATGGCGAACCATACGGCTTGGCGGCGGAGCGTCGGCCAATCAGGGAGGCGAGGTCGTGTCATGGCGTAAGGATCAGCCATTTACCGTCTTCATGCAAGACGCACGAAAAAACGCCGGACCTCGCGGCCCGGCGCTTTTCATATTGTCGTCAAACTCAGTCCTGGTGAAGCGAGCCCGACCCGGAAATATTGGACTCAAGACTTTCCGGCTTGGTCTTGAGTTCGACATTGCCCGAGCCCGACAGCTCGACCTTGACCTTGCCGGAAGCGTGGATGTCGGTTCCGCCCGAGCCGCTCAGGCGAACCGTGGCGTCCTTGGCGCGAAGGTCCTCCAGGTCGGCCTCGCCGCTGCCGGAGACGTTGATGGTGGCGACCTGGGTCACCCCTGAGCCATGGAAAGAGCCGCTGCTGTGAACTTCAACATCGATCTTCGGCTGGTCGTAGTTATGAATATCGAGGACGCCAGATCCGAGCACCTGAAAGCGCGTGACCGAAGGTGCCGTCACGACGATACGCAGGCCCTCCTTGCTCGACTGCGCATCGATGCCATCCTTTCCGATCGTGAAGTTGACCGAATCCGGAATGCTGGGCGCATCAAGCATCCACAGCTTGCCATTATCGAAGCGGATCGCGTCGACCAGCGCCTGAGGGCCTGTAATGCGAATTGAGGCCTCCGCACCCTGGACGTATTCGACATCGGCATCCAGGTCTGACGACAGGAAGTCGCTGCCCGTCCAGGCGATGGTACGTGTCACCTGGGGCGTCGGCTTGGCGGCGTCACCCTTGCGGAAGCGGATATGGTCCCCGTCTTCAACAACGCTGATCGAATAGCCCTTGGTAGTGATTTCCTGGCCGGCCAGGGCGAAGGCCCCGGCGAGGCAGACAATCGATACGCCTGCGGTAATGCCGGCGATGACAAACAATTTCTTGATCATATCTGCCTCCCAATCAGGCGTGCGCGTCGAGCGCGGGTTTCAGGACCTTGTAGTGCAGGCGGGCGTACCAGACGACGCCGTTGACCAGCCAGATGGTCAGGGCGGCGGTGAGCGCGCCGACCGCCGCGGCGCCGGCCATCATGCCGATGCCCATCAGAAGCGCCACGATCCAGCCGCCCGGCAGAGGCAGGAAGGGACCAACGGCGAAGACGACGCCGCCGCCGATAAAGACGCCGATGGCGGCGGCAAAGAAGCCGACCAGGGCACCGGCCACGCTGCCCAGCAAGGGCAGGAGGATAAAGACGTCGAGCGCGCCAAGCCCTATGATGCCGGCGATGGCGCCGGCCGCCGATGAAGGCGTCTTGGCCGATTCCCAGTTCTTCATGCCGGCTTCGGCGCGCAGTTCGCGGGCCAGCCGGTCTGGGTCGCCAAGGGCGGCGGCCACTTCGGCTTCGGAGCGGCCGGCGGCGGCTGCGTCGTTGAAGTGCGCTTCATAGTCGGCGGTGATGTCGGCGATCGCCGAAGGCGGCAGGCCGTTCAGGCCGCGCTTCAGGCTATCCATGAATTCGATGCGGGTCATTTCTCTCAAGCCTCCGGAGCGGGCTGGGACGCCATAAGCGGCGACGAGGGGGTCAAAAGGGCGTCGACGGCGCGCGAAAATCCGCGCCATTCCTGGGTCTGCGCTCTCAGCGCCTCATGCCCCTGGGGTGTCAGGCGGTAATATTTGCGCGAAGGGCCGGACGACGATTCGACCAGGTAGGTTTCGACCAGTCCGTCGGTCTGCATACGCCGCATAAGCGGATAGATGGTGCCTTCGCCCATGCCGATGGCATCGGAAAGCTTTGAAGCGATCTCGTAGGCATAGTTCTCGCCGCGCGCCAGCACAGCCAGGACGCAAAAGCCCAGGACCCCTTTCTTCAGTTGGATATCGATGGATTCAGCCATGATCCTTGGTTCCGGTTGGGCTGCCCTGTCCCGGATGAGTGCCTAAAACATCCGGGACGAGGCGGGCAGCACTGCGAACTGCAGCGCCATGACCAGAGACTACGGCAAGCTACCTATTGATGCAAGGTATATAACATTAAAAGATAGTAAGCTTTGACAGGTAGCTATCAAAGCCCGGTGAAATAAGGAAGTAGACTATCTTTCGAGGTCGCCCATAAGGCGCAGAACGGCCTGAGAATGGCTTTTCAGGAGATCAGGGCCGCCATAGATATCCAGCGTTTGATCCGGCGCTATGCCTTGGCCTTCCGGCCAGTGACCATGGGCGTCGCGGTAGATTTCCGCCGACAGGGTAAAGGTCCAGCCATTGTCGAGCGGCTTTGGTATCTGGTCTGAAAAGGCGCCGCGTGTCGTGGTCCCAATCGTCGTGACGTTTGGCAACGTCTTCATTGTCATGACAAAGACCTCCCCGGCACTGACCGTGATATCGCTGGTCAGGACGTAGACGGGGCCCGTGTAGCGGACACGTGGGGAGGGTTGGACGTAAAAGGTCTGAGGCGTAGCGTCGGGTGTGGCGGCCGGTAGCTTTGTGTAGGCCAGGTGCGGTTCCGCCGCAAAGCGTGTGGCAATGGTGCGCGCAGTCGAATCGTGGCCTCCGCGATTGTTGCTGACATCAACAATGACGGCTTTCGCGCCAATGAATGCCGTCAGCGCTTCGTCGAGAACGGCATTGAGCGTCGCCATATCGTCGCTGTCGTCCGCTGCATAGCCGCCCATGGTCATAAGGCTGAGATAGCCCACGTCTCCGCGCCGGCCCCAGAAGATCTTCTGGTTGGCGACGTGCTGGCCTTTTCCCTCCAGAATGTCGTTGAGAATACCGTCGCGATAGGCGCTAAGCCAGGTTCTGACAGCAGCCTTGTTGCCGAGGCGCATAATGGTAGCTGCCTGGCCGCCTTCGATGGCCTCTTGTCCGTTACTCACCTCGCTGTGCGGTTCGTTGAGGGCTGTATAGATGTCCGTCAGCGCCTGCCACAGTTGGGCATCGCTATCGAGGTGCGGGTAGCGGACACGGATGTCTTTCATCAGTTTCGGCCAATCGACTCCGACACGTTCGAACGACGGGTAATGTGTGCGCAGCGTTGCCGTCACAAACGCGAAGCGACGTTCGGGCGTCCATGCTACTGGCGACTGACACGCGGCGGGCAGGGCAGGGATTCGTTCGAAATCATAGAGGGTTTCTTCCAGGCCTGGGGTAAGGGCAATATGCCCGCCCGGCTGTTCCCGCCATTGCACGAACAAACCGTCCGGATTGTCGCCGTCACGCGGGTCTTTCAGGCAAAGACCATCCGCGATGTGGTAAAGGGTCAGGCGGTCCGGGGCGATATCGACGACATAGCCGTAGCCTTTCGCCAGCCATAATCCGGCGAGGCGCGTGTCGTAACCTTCCGCTGTCCTGACATCGGACAAGGGGGCCACGGCAAGACCAAGGGCAAGCATGTAGCTGATCATGGAAGTCTCCTGTAACGGCCGCAGTCTAATGACTTTCGCCTGACGGTGTGCGGCGAATTTCGCTGTCTAAGTGGCGATATTCGCTATATAATTATCCTTCCACAGCGTATTTCGCAAAGGCGCTCATGGACGCGTTCGACCGCAAACTGCTCGATCTGGTTCAACAGAATTGCAGCCTCTCGCATGGCGAACTGGGGCGGCGCGTATCGCTGTCGGCGTCCGCGGTGCGGCGGCGCCTGGCCGCGATGAAAGCTTCCGGCATCATTACAGGCGAAGTCGCTTTGGTCAGCAGTCAGGGGCAGACCGGCATCACAGTTATTGTCAGCGTTACCTTTCACCAGGAAACGGTGGAAGGCTACGATGCCTTTCGCGCGCGCATGCTGGCGGATGAGCGTGTCCTGCAATGCTATTCCGTTGCCGGGCAGTTCGATTTCATGCTGATCGTCGCGGCGCGTGATCCGGCGGATTACGAGCAGTGGGGCGAGCGTGTACTGATGGCCGACCCCATCATCCGCCGCTTCGACAGTTTCGTAGCGTGGTCGACGACCAAGTTCACCACGCGCCGGCCGCTATTCGATCAGGGCTTATAGAAGATAAAGGCGGCGCCGCAGGCGATGAAGGTGAAGCCGACCGCCGTTTGCCACTTCAGCGGCTCACCGAGGTAGAGCCAGGAGAACAGCACGAAGACGACCAAGGTTATGACTTCCTGGATGGTCTTGAGCTGGGCGGCGCTGAAGGTGCCGTAGCCGATGCGGTTGGCGGGAACCTGGAAGCAGTATTCGAAAAAAGCTATGCCCCAACTGGCCAGCACCACGACCCACAGCTTCTCCATCTTGAACTTGAGATGGCCATACCAGGCGAACGTCATGAACAGGTTCGACAGGATCAGCAGGCCGATCGTGGCGATCGACGGAGAGATGGTTGGCATCACTTTAGTCCGGCAAGAATCAAGGGCTGTAAACAGCCATATTCCGCATTACCGCCGGACGGAAGTCCCGAAGAGGACGTCCTTAGGCCATATGGAAGCGCTGGGCATCACGCTGGGCATTTTCCGCCATGGTGCGCAGACCGGCATGGTCCGGTAGCAGGGCCGACAGGTCGCTGAACACCGCGTACGCCTTCTTGTACAGCGGACCGGCCTGATCGAAGACGCCCTGCATTTCGCGCGCCTGGGCGCCGCGCGCCAGGGCGATGCCCTGAGCGGAGCGCGCCTGTATGTCGTCGGGCTTCAGATAGGCGCGAGTCTCGTGCAAACGGCCCAGCTCTTCGAAGGCGTCGCCGGCGGCCTGAAGATCGCCGGCCTTCATCTTCAGGTCGGCGTAAGGCGTCAGCAGTTCGAGACGGGTCGACGGATCGCCAATCACGGTCAGGGCGCGTTGCAGAACGGGGAGGAGTTTGCCTGTCTCGTTCGACATCTGGTAGCGGCGAGCCAGATAGACATGGATATTGGCGTCGGTCGGGTCCAGGTCCGACACGTTTTCATAGGCCATCAGTGCCTTGGGATCGTCGCGGCCCATATTGAGCGCGCCGATGACCCGCCAGATTTCGGCGGCCTGCGGGTTGGCGCCTGATGCGGCCAGATCGGCGGCGTGGCCCTGAAGTGTATTGACGGCCGCGGACAGGTCGCCTGAGGCGATCTGCTGGAAAGCCTGGGCGCTTTGCGGCGCCTTGTCGTAATAGAGGTAGGCGGCACGCACGCCCAGTTCATCGGCGGCAATGGCGCGGGTGCTGTCCGGCCATACCGACAGGGCCATCTGCACGGCCTGGCGAATTACGGCCTGATCGTCCGCCGGCTCCATGGCGGCGGCGATGGCGTGAAAACCGCTCAGTTCGGTTGGCGGCGCGGCGTGTTCAGCGGCAGGTGCTTCCACAACTGGGGCTTCGCGAGCGGCTACGGGCTCGTCCGCGGGCGTGTCGAGGAAGGCCTTGGCGGACGAGACGACGGCATTGATGTCGCTCGGTGGCACGGCGCGCGGTTCGACGGCAGCCGGCTCTGCCAGCAGCGCGGCCTCCACAGGGTCGTGCGGCGCATCAACAGTCTCCGCGACGGTCTCGACCTCCACGTCTTCTGTCTTGAGGTTGGGCTCGATCTTCACATCCGGGCGTATCGGGATGACCTGCGCCGAATTTACCTGCAGGCCATGTGTTTCCGATAAGGCGGCGTCCGCGTCAAAGATTGGCTTTTTCACCGCGGCTTCGGGCTGCCGCGTCAGAAAGCTGTCCGAGGCGTTGTCGGAGAAGATGGCGGGCTCGAGAGAGCGAATCTCGACGGTGCTGATTTCCATCGATGGCGGTTCGGCGATCTGGGCGCCCACGCTTGGCACGGCTTCGACGGCGGTTGCGGGGATGACGAGGCCGTTGGCGGCCATGCTGTCGGCGTCAAACTTCAGGCTGGCGCGGGTATTGACCGGCTCGGCGGGAACGCTGACGGCTGTATCGAACGGCGATGGGGTGGCCAGATGGACCTTGCGGGTGCGCGGACGTGAGGCCGAGGCCGCGACGCCGCTGATCAGGCGTGCAATCATACCGGCCAGGCCGACAATCAGGACGATGACGCTGACGCCAAAGACGATCGGCCAGGTTGGCTCGGTGCGCAGCCAGTCGAACCAGTCGGCGACGAAGGGGCTGGTCAGCGGCGCATTGCCGATGAAAAGCGCACCGCCGCTCGCGGCCAGGGCCACGATGGTCAGGATGACGAAGCCCGTAATCTTCGGACCTTCGGCGACGTCATGCGAATCCGTAGTCGAAATGCTGCTCATTCAAGCCCCCGATACGCTCTGTTCATGAAACCTTAACCCCGACTTTGGCTTTCTGGCAATCGCAACTTGGACATCCTGTCCCAGAATCGCGAAATAAGCATACATTTGCGTCCGTTGTGCAACTTTCTCGCCAAAGCCTTGCGTCGCTGGACGGATGTCGTTAGAAGTCGAACATATGATGAACAGAGTGCGGATTCTGGGACTGGACCCCGGGTTGCGGCGGCTGGGCTGGGGCCTGATCGACGTCGAGGGGGCGCGCTTGTCGTGGGTGGCCCATGGCGTCATCACGCCCGCCGAAGACCAGGACTTGGCCGTGCGCCTGCTCAACCTGTTCGACGGCCTGTCGGAGGTGATCGCGCAGTGGCGGCCCGATGAAGCGGCGATCGAGGAGACCTTCGTCAATATGAATCCGTCCTCGACGCTCAAGCTGGGTCACGCCCGGGCGGCGGCCATGCTGGCGCCGGCGCGCGCCGGGCTGCCGGTGGCCGAATACGCCGCACTCGATATCAAGAAGTCAGTGGTGGGCGCTGGGCGTGCGGACAAGGACCAGATATTGTTCATGATCAAGCGCCTTCTGCCGCTGGCGGGCCAGGCCGACGGCGGGCTTAAGGCCGACGCCGCCGATGCGCTTGCCTGTGCCATTACCCATGCGCATAAGCGGAAGATGCGTACGCTGAAACAAAGCCTGAAAGGCGTGGCATGATCGGACGTCTCAGAGGGACCTTGTTGGAATTGAGCGAGGAGGAAATCCTCGTCGAGTGCGGCGGCGTCGGTTATCTCGTTCGTTGCGGCGTGCGTACCCTGTCGGCCGTGCCCGAACTTGGCAGCGAAGTGATCCTGCATATCGACAGCCAGACGCGCGAAGACGGTACGCGGCTTTACGGCTTCCTGTCAAAGGACGACCGCAAGGCGTTCCAGGCCTTGCAAAGCGTGCAGGGTGTAGGCCCCAAGGCGGCGCTGTCGGTGCTTGACGTGCTGACGCCGGGCCAGTTGGCGCAGGCCGTGGCACACGAAGACAAGACGGCGGTCGGCCGCGCCAACGGCGTCGGCCCCAAGCTGGCGCAACGTATCGTCATTGAACTGAAGGGCAAGATACTTCAGACGGCCGAGTTCGAGCCCATGCCCTATCATGCGCCGACGCCCGCCAAGCCGTCGGTCAGTGGAGAGAGCGTCGCGGCCCTGGTCGGCCTCGGCATCCCCGAAACCCAGTCGCGCCAGGCGGTCGATGCCGCCCTAAAGCAACTTGGTGACGAGGCGGAACTGGCGGCGGTCATTCGGGCGTCGCTCAAGGCCATGGGTAGATAGTTATGGCGCGCTTGCTTTCCGGCGATGCGAACGCCGATGACATGGAAGAACGGGTTCAGGACCGGGCGTTACGGCCGCAGACGTTCGACGACTTCGTCGGCCAAGCGCCGCTCAAGGCCAATCTGAAGGTCTTCGTGGCCGCCGCCGCCGGCCGTCGCGAGGCGCTGGACCACGTATTGTTCTACGGCCCGCCGGGCCTCGGCAAGACGACCCTGGCGCAGATCGTGGCGCGTGAACTGGGCGTCGGTTTCCGCGCGACCTCGGGACCCATGCTGGCCAAGGCGGGGGATCTGGCGGCCATCCTGTCGAACCTGGAACCGAACGACGTCCTGTTCATCGACGAAATCCACCGGCTCAATCCGGCGGTCGAGGAAATCCTCTATCCGGCCATGGAAGACTACGTGCTGGACCTGATCATCGGCGACGGCCCGGCGGCGCGTACCGTGCGAATCGACCTGGCGCCGTTTACCCTGGTGGGCGCGACGACGCGGGCGGGGCTTTTGTCGACGCCCTTACGCGACCGCTTCGGCATTCCGCTGCGCCTGGAATTCTATACGCCCGAGGAACTGGTGCGCGTCGTCATGGGCACGGCGCGCAAGATGGGCGCCAGTCTGTCCGAAGACGGCGCCCTGGAGATCGCCTCACGGTCACGCGGTACACCGCGCATCGCCGGCCGGCTGCTCAGGCGGGTGCGCGACTTCGCGGCGGCTGATGGCGCGGAGACAATCGACAAAAAGGCGGCGTCGAAGGCGCTGGCGCGGCTCGAAGTCGATACGTCGGGTCTCGACCATTCCGACCGGCGGTACTTGCGCGCGCTGATTGAAAACTATGGCGGAGGGCCGGTCGGATTGGAGACCATCGCGGCGGCCATCGCCGAGGCACGCGATGCCGTCGAGGATATGATCGAGCCCTATCTGTTGCAGCAGGGTTTCATCCAGCGCACCCAGCGCGGACGGACGGCGTGTGCGCGCGCCTATCTGCATCTGGGGCTGACGCCGCCGGCGCAACCACCTGCGACGCCGGATCTGTTCGAGAGCTAGGCGCGTCGGACGATCCAATAGTCGGCGCCGAAGCGGCCCGAACCCGAGGCGATCAGCACCGCCGACAGCAGCAGGATATAGGCGTTTTCCGGCGCGTCGGGATAGACGAAGACGGCGATGACCGTCGTCATGACGAACAGCCCCGCGGCGGCGAAGCGGGTCAGCAGGCCCAGGAGCAGCAGGACCGGCAGGGACAGTTCCGCGGCCGTGGCCATCAGCGCGGCCAGTTCCGGCGGCAGGACGGGCACCTTGTATTCGTCGCTGAAGAGCGCGACCGTTGTCGTCCAGCTGGCGAGCTTGGTCAGGCCGGAAAAGAAGAAGAACTTGCCCAGCCATAACCGCACAGCCAGGAGTACCGCGCCGGACAACCAGTCGGCTGACGACAGGTGCTGTTCGAAGCCGGCATAGGCGCGGATCAGGCCGGACGGTGGGGAGGTGGACGCACTTTGGGCGTTCATGGGCGTGTCCATGGAAAATTTCCTTTTATTTTCAGGTGGATGTCAGAAGGTCGTTTTGAGCGAGACGCGCCAGTAGGGTTTGCAGCAAGATGAGGTCATGGGCGTTGGGATTGAGCGCGTCGAGGGCCACGAACAGTGATCGATGCGCGGCGATGAGCGACAGAAACCGCGCTTCAAGCGGAGCCAGACACAGCGAGATGACCTCATCTTCGGCGGTCCTGCCGACCAAAAGATCGCAGGCGATCGGGGAGGGCACGTCAGGCGCCTGGTCAGCCTGAAGCGCGGCATGCAACGGCCTGATATCGTGGGTCAGGTGCAGGAGGCTGACCGAGGGGTGAAGGGCGCAAACGGCGTCGGGCGCCAAGAGGGCTTCGAGCGGGTAGGGTTCGGCGTCGGCGGCATGGTGGGCATGATCGAGCGCGCGCTCAAGTTCGGCCAGATCCGACAGCCATGGCAGGGAAGCGGCATGCGGATGGCCGCGCAGGAAGGCGGGAAACGCGTCACCGTAAGTGCTGCGATCGCCTGAGGTCAGGGCGTGGTTTAGGACGTAGTCGCGGGCGAAGGCGTTAAAGGCTTCGTCGCCGAGCGCCTGCCTGCTCAGGTCGAAGCGCTCGCGCAACACCTCGATCAGTCCGAACAGCCACGTGTCGTGATGGACGCGAAGCCCTGCCGGTACGGTGGACGACGGCGTCACGATAGCGGCCAGGAAGTCCCGCTGAAAGGCGGCAAGGTCGCGTGTGTCAAACATGACTTGCCTCCATTTGGCCATGCCTAATCCGGGCGCGGCGCGCATCGGCGCGGGCGGCTTCGTCGAGCAGGACGTCGAGATCGGGCAGGGCCGTGTCCCATTCGATCAGGGTCGGGCGGTCGCCGAAGCGATCGAGCGCCGCGTCATAGAGCGCCCAGACCTCCGGCCTGACGCGGCGTCCGTGGGTATCGACCAGCAGGACCTGACCGTCATCGCCGGGCGCTTCGTCGTGGCCGGCGAGGTGGTACTCCCCGATCGCATCGCCGGTCCCCAGTGCAGCCAGATAGGCATGGGGATCGCGGCCGAGATTATGGGCGCTGACATAGACATTATTTATGTCGATCAGCAGGCCGCAGCCAGTCATGGCTGCCAACCGTAGCAGGAATTCGGGCTCGTCGAAGTCGAGGCGGTCGAAGACCACATAGTTCGACGGATTTTCGATAAGCACCTGACGCCCAAGGACGGTCTGGAACCGGTCTATATGGCGGGCGAAGACGTCGAATGCCTCGTGCGTGAACGGCACGGGCAAGAGATCCGGGACCGCGACGTGGGCATAGGCGCTCCAACTCAGATGCTCGGAGACCAGGGCCGGTTCGAAGCGCTTCACAAGCGCGCGGACTTGCGCGAGATGGTCTTCGCACAAGCCATCGGCACGGCCGAGCGACAGGCCGACGCCGTGAAACGACAGGGGATAGTCCGCGCGCAGGCGCTCAAGCACCTTCAGTTTCGCGCCACCGCCGAAATAGTTTTCGGTGTGGACTTCGATAAAGCCCAGGGGCGGCCTCTGCGCGCGGACTGCTCCGATATGAGGGGCGCGCAAGCCAATGCCTGCGCGCATGCCGATCGGCGGATTCAGGGGGAAATCGTTCGGCATCGGCGGCCTCTTTTCAATCAGAGTTCTTACTTTACGACGGTGCCGCCGGCGATTTTGGCGCAGGTACCGGTGGGAACATAGATCCATTCGGACGGATCGCGGTCAGCCTTGGCCTGGCCGGCACAGGAATGGGCCTTGGTGGCGCAGTCGTTCATGCGCGCCTTGGCGACGCCGGCGCACTTTTCAAAGCCTTCCTTGGCGGTAGCCGTTGTAGCCACGACGGCGGCGCCGCCAACGAGGGCGGCTAGGGCGGCGGTGACTTGCAAGGCGCGGACAGTGTTCGACATGTGGGTAATCCTCTCAATCTGACGTGTAGGGGGCGGGATGCCCACCTGATCAGCAATACGCAGCCTGTTCAAACGGGGTTACACTGGCCGCACAATTTTTTTGCTCGCCAAACCGCGGGGACGCGTCTTACATGCGTACAGGACGGGCAGGGTGTAACCTTACGGCACATGGGTACGTATGAACCTGACATGTGGCAATCGCAGATGCGCGCGGCTCTGGGCGGCGACGCGGCGGCCTATCGCGCGCTTCTGGGGAGCTTACGCCCCTGGCTTGTTTCCTATTTCCACCGGCGCCTGAAGGGCGCGGACAGTGAAGACCTTGTACAAATGACCCTGTTGAGTTTGCATGAAAAGCGCCACACCTACGATCCGGCCTCGCCCTTTCTGCCGTGGATCGCGGCGGTGGCGCGGCACAAGCTGATCGACTACGTCCGCAAATCCGGCAAGCGCGTGCACGTCGAACTGGACGACGACATTATCGGCGACGACAGTGGTGGTCTGCCGGCCGATCTGGCCCGGCGTGATGTCAAGGTGCTGCTGGCTCAGTTGCCCAGGGACCAGGCGCGGATCATCAGCCTGCACAAGCTTCAGGAACTGAGCATAGACGAGGTGTCGGGCGTGACCGGCAAGAGCCCGTCGGCCGTCAAGGTCGCCATCCATCGCGGGCTTAAAAAGCTTCAGACCCTGGTCGGCGGCAAACCGGCGGAGACGGCCGATGAGTGATGATATCCTCGATGATCTGGCGCGCAACCTGAAGCCGGCAAAGCCTTTGAGCGTCAAGGCATTGGGCATGGGCGCGGCCGTCGCCACGTTGCTTGCCGCCATCTATATCTTTGTCCTGTACGGCGCCCGCCCGGAACTAAAGGCGCTGCTGGGCGGAGATTTCGGCGTCGATCCGATGGCCTGGTTCAAGCCGTTTTTGTTCATCGCTGTCGGCGCTGGCGCCCTGTGGTCGGTCGCCGATCTCGCAAGACCGGAAGGGCGATTGCGGGCGCGCACTTTAGCGCCGCTGGGGATCGCACTGGGCTACGTGCTCATCGCGCTGGTGGCGGACCTGTTCGCCCGCGGCCTGAATGCTTTCCGTAACATCGGCGATCCGTCGTTGTTGTGCGTGCTGACCATAGTCTGTGGCGGCGGCGCGGGACTGATCCTGATGTGGCGGCTGTGGTTGCGGCGGGCGGCGACATCGCATCCGGGCGTTCTGGGCGCCATGAGCGGGCTTGCCGCGGCATCGCTGATGGCCGCGGCCTATGCCGTGCACTGCGACCGCGATACGCCCGTCTATATTCTGGGTATCTATGGCGGCGGGGTCGCGATCGTGACCGCTGTTGCCGCCATGCTCGGCCGGAAAGTGCTTCGCTGGTAGATTTCTAGAGCATGATGCGTTCAGGCTGAATCGCCATCATGCTCTAATTATTTGTTTTGTCGCGATGTTTAAGCGGAAAACCGCCCACACTTTTCCGCACATCGCTCTAGTTCGTCTTCATCAATGCCTGCCGGATCGGCAGGAAGCGCGCGTTGAAGGGCAGGATGCCAGCGCCACGCGCCGCTGCGTCCACGGCCAGGTCGGCGCGGTGGACAGGGGCCAGATTGCGAATGCGGCTGGACTGTGTACCCAGGCGCTGGTTCAGTTTGGCGCAAAGTTGCTCGATGAATGGCGCCGGCATCCGGCCGCCAAAGAAAAAGGCTTCCGGATTGAGCGCGCAGTTCATCACCAGGAAGGGCTGGAAGAGATGGTCCGCCGCCCGTTCCATCCACGCGTCGATACGTGCGAGGCCCGCAGGCGGCAGGTTTTCCAGGTCCTCTGGCGTCGATACCTCGATGCCGGATTTGCGCAGATAGTCGTAGAGAGAGTACAGCGACACCATGTCTTCCAGACTGCGCATCTCACCGGCTTCGTCCTTGACCGGCAGGAAGCCGATTTCGCCGGACCGTCCATCGGCGCCACGGTAATAATGCCCGTCGATAACCACGCCGCCGCCAAGGCCGGCGCATATGATGGTATAGACGAAGCTCCGGTACTGAAGTCCGTGCCCGAACTGCATCTCACCGATCGCGGCGGCGGCTGCGTCGTTTTCGACAATAACCGGCACGGGCAGGATTTCGCTGAACATGTCGGCGACGTCAATCTCGGACCAGATCTTGTAGGCGTCAGGACGATTGGCGACGGGCACACGGCCCAGGTCATCGGGAATAGCAATGCCAATGCCGATCAATCGGTCGATATCGATGGCGCGCGACGCGATGATCTTGTCGACCTCGGTGCGGAAGAAGGCGACGACGTCCTCGGGCATGGCGAAATGGACTTCGCGGCATTCCCGGGCGCGAACATTACCGAGGAAATCGAGCGCCACGATGCCGATATGGTCGCGATCGATGTTGAGACCGATCGAGAAGGCGCCATCGGGATTGACGACCAGCTTGGTCGCCGGCTGGCCGCGGCCGCCAAGATGACGCCCGGCCTTCAGGATCATGCCGTCATTGAGCAGGCGCTTGGTGATGTTGGCGATGG
>CBFGPQ010000056.1:0-20455 GCA_965650705.1 uncultured Asticcacaulis sp.
CGTGAATTACCCCACAAAAGCAACTTTTGTGGGGTAAGGCGACCTACGCGCTCGCGTTCAGACCACCAAGCAACTCTTCCAACTGGGCGAACTGCTCGTCGAACCCGCTTGTGGCGCCGGACACCATGGCTTCGTCGAGCGCTTCCTTCGAGGGGTAAAGGTCGCGCCAGACGACCAGGGTCTGGTCGCCCCGCGCCTCAAAGGTCACCGTCGTGACGGCGCCCTCTCCTTCGCCTTCCTCGTTTGTCCAGACGATGCGTTCGTTCGGCACCACGTCGAGATACTTGCCAAAGAAGGCCATCGGCTCGCCCATGGACGGGTGACTGATCACCAGGCGATAGCTGCCGCCGGTGCGCACATCCATTTCGCAGGACAGTATGGTCATGCCGAATGACTTGGGCGTCCACCAGCGCCGAAACAGCTCGGGATCGCTCCACGCCTTGAATACGATATGCGCCGAGCCGTTGATGATCCGCCTTATGACGAACTCACGATCGGAAATCCGTTCGGCGGTGGTGCGGCTATCCTTACCGGTCATCTCGTCTTCTCCTTTTGCTTCAACTCTTCGACAATATCTTCCAATGCATCAAACCGTTCCGCCCACATCTGACGATACTGCGCGATCCATGCCACCTCTTCCGCCATCCGGCGCCGGCCCAACCGGCAGGTCCGCACCCGCCCGACCTTTTCCGTCGTGACGAGCCCGGCCTTTTCGAGAACGCTGACGTGCTTCTTCATGCCCGTCAGCGTCATGTGAAACCTGTCCGCCAGGTCGGTGATCGAGGCGTCCGAACGGCCGAGCTGTTCCAGCACCGCACGGCGCGTGGAATCCGACAACGCGGCGAAAGAGGCATCAAGCAAGGATGAATATTGAACCATTTGGTTCAGTTTTTAGCCGATAAACTGACCGCACGCAAGACGAGATCCGAAGCGCACGAGAACGAAGCGCTAAACCCGGGAGCATGTAGCCACGGCGGACACGGCCTTTCGGCTCATACCCGCTGGCAGATCAAACGCTCTCTATTGGAAAAGGACGTAGTTGAGGTAGAAAGGCGCCATCGCCTCTCCCGCTTTATTCTGGAGAACCAGACTGTCGATCGGCGCCGTGATCTTCATCCAGTCCAGTGGGATATCCGTCCGCCCCCACTTGCCCTTTTGGCACTTCAGGTTGGCCTCCTTCGAAACGACCTTCTCACCCTGCTTGGCCACCAAAGCGAACTCCTGCTTGCCTGCGTCACCACCATGCAGGATGACGGTCAGCGTCTTGTACGCGGATGTATCGACCGGCGTGGCAGTCTGAAACGTGAAGACACTCCAGCCCGGCATTGTAATCTGGACCGGCTTCTGATCCTCCATCGGGACCTGCGGCGTATTCTGGGCCCAGCCACCGATCGACCAGCCCGGTGAGATTCCATCGGCGTAGATAACCAGAGGGCCGGCGGCGCGGGCCATACCCGCCATGACGCTCAGCGACGCCCCCGTGATCCCAGCCAGACACAGCCTGCGATTCAGCATATTTCCACTCCTGTTTTCCCCTTCGCTCCAGGCGGGCGAAGAATTGTTGTTCTTAAAAAGGAGAATAATACAAATCCGCCCAAACGGAAGGGCTTTTTTTCATATGCAAATATCATATTCATGAACGAATATCTGGATAGAGCGATATGGCGAAAGGTGTAAACGGTTTTCGCCTTAAATATTTCGACAAAACAAAAACTTAGATCGGTATGATATTTCCACCTAAGATCATGCCGATCTTAGCCCGTCAACCTGTGCCCGCTGCCTCCCGTTCCCCGACCAATCGGCACCGCGGACCATTGAGAACGGACAAAAAAAGGGGCTGCATTTTAGATGCGGCCCCTTCAAGTCAAACAATTTCTCGGGAGATACAATGAGAAATCGAAACAACTAAGATAATAATGTTATACATTTTCACAGTCAACAAGATTCATAGTATAACTGTATAAATAACACTTCATACACAAAGATCAAAAACGAAACATTTTACTTCATTAAAAATAACAAATACTTCTATTCGTCGATTGACAAGCAATCAACCTGGCAAATTTTCACTTGAATTCATAATGCGCGACGCTGACGTTATTTTGCGCCTCATGCGTCGCGCCCTGACCGCCCGCCTATTTCATCGTGGCGCGAATTTCCTCTATCGTTGCCGTAGCCCCGAAGATTTCCGGCTGCGTGGTAAGGTCCGGGAAGCTGGCATTGTCGCCCTTGCCCATCTGAATGATGAGAACGGCCTGCTCGACCCTCCTTGGCTTCCAGCGTTCCAGAACCGCCGGCGGAACGTCGCCGCCGCCATAGCCACCCGTCGTCGGCCCTGATGGAGGAGTGGGATCGCCGCCTCCGGCGCCCGCGCTCTGGTCGGAGCCAGCGCCCGTACCGGCACTCGCAGGATTGCCAATAAATGCGCCCGTGCGCGTCGAAAGATCGTCCTCGCTGCCGATCTCAACGCTCTTGACGGAGGTGCTGAGGACGGCGAACCACTCAAAGCCCGCTTCCGACGTCAACTCGGCCGCGCGCAGAAGGGCATAGTTCGCTACAACGTCGCGCTTCATCCGCGCATTGCCGGTGTAGATGACGACATGGCGGTCGTTACCCATGGCGGCGGTCGTATATCCTGTGCCGCCCTTTGGACCCGCCGCCTGATAGGCCGGCGCCTTGGCAGTCGCTACGCCCGGGGCGGCGAATGTCACGCCGGTGGCCAGAACGGCGGCCGCTATGATCAATAGTTTCTTCATGATGCTCGTTTCCTTCCCGCTGTGCCGGCGCGCCTTAGGCGATCTGGCCGGATACTGCCCGGCAGGCGCGGACTGATGCCCGCCCCTGCCAGGTCGTGAACGCAAAACTTTCTTGGAGCGGCGTTTGGAAATCGCACACCGCTCCAAGTCCTAATCGTGTTTAGTGCTGGTAACGCACGCTGAACACGAAGCGGCGATCGTTCAGGAAGCTGAAGCGGTCAACGCGCTGGTTGTTGACGTTGACCATGGCCTCGGCCTTGCTCTTGGTATCGAGCAGGTTGGAGGCATTCAGGCTGATTTGGACCTGACGGTTGATGTTGTACTTGATCGAACCGTCCAGGAAGCCGACATCCGAGAGATAGATCGGATCGCCCGTGATGTAGTCGCGGTAGGTCGCCAGGTGTTCGGAGCGCCAGTTGTAGGCCAGACGCGCTTCAAACTTGTCGTCCTGATAGATGCCGACGACGTTGAAGATGTACTTCGACTGGCCCAGCAGGTCGTTGACGCCGAAGCGGTAGATGGTGCCAAAGTCGTCAGGCGTGCCATCACCATTGGTGTCGATATAGGCCGGCGGCGGGGTCGCGTTGGAGTCGATGAACGTGAAGTTCGTTTGCAGACCCAGGTGCGACATCCAGCCAGGCAGGAAGTCATAGAACTGCTGGTAAGCCAGCTCGATGCCCTGAAGCTTCGCTTCATCCGCGTTGACCTGACCGCCATAGACGACGTTGACGGTCTTGCCATCAAGCGTGACAGAGCCCATGGTTGTGTCGCCACCCTGGATGATGTTCTCCAGATCCTTCTTGAAGACCGCCGTCGACAGCATACCGCCCTGGAAGTACCATTCATACGACAGGTCGTAGTTGTAGGAAACGATGGGCTTCAGGTTCGGATTGCCGCCAGTGATCCGGATCTGGTCCAGCGTGATGTTCTGCGCACCGCGATCGACGCCGAACAAAGGATCCTGCGTACAACCGGGTGTCGGGGTGCAGGACGGGATTGGCGGGTAGTTCGTCCGGGTGGTCACAGCATTGGTTTCCTGCCCCGCGCGCATGTCCTGGACGTTCGGACGGGTCAGGTTCTTGCTGGCGCCGAACCGGATGAGCATGTCTTCGTTCAGGTTCCACTTGATGTTGAACGAAGGAAGCCAATGCGCATCCTCCACGGCAACCGTACGCGCTTCCGACCTGCCAACCTGGCTGCCCGTCGGGCAGGGGCGGGAAATCGCGGTAGCGGTGGTCCACCCGGCGGTGATTTCGGCCGCCGTAAGGGGGTTGGAAATCGACGGACAGAGATAGGCCGTCGTCCCCGGCAGGTAGTCCTGTGGCGCGTCATGCGATTCCGCGTCAGGCGTACGCGGCTGACCCGTCGTGGACGCGACCTGTTGATCGACGTCGAAGGCGCGATAAGCCATGAAGCCGGTCGAACCGAGCTCTGTCTTGGCGTAGCGGACACCGAAATTGCCGTCGACCGACATGCCATTGTCGAATTCCTTGCCGAAATTCATCATGACATACGCGTTTGTCGTTTTTTCCGTGATCTCGGAAATGCGCGCCGGGTCGTAGTTGGGCAAGCCGTCGGCCCCAAGCTGCGACCGCCAACCGACCTTGAAGCTGCCGTCCGGATTGACGAAGGTCGGCTCGTTCTTGATGTAGTTGACCAGTGCGACCGGATCGAGCAGCAGCTCGGACTTGATCGCCAGGAACTGGGTGTGTTCCCCAAGGAGGACACCGCCACGGTAGAAGTCCTTGAAGTCAACCGTTTCGTAGGCCGGGGTCTGTTGCGTTGCAAACAGGCCAAGGCCCGTTCCCATCCAGGCCGGCGCGATACCGGACCAGTTGACGCCCATTTCCTTGTTCACCTGGCTGCGTTCCGCATAGCGGGCGCCGAACTTCACCGACTTGAACCACGAATCGCCTTCGAAGTCGTATTGGGCGTCAGCCTTGTAGGACGTCAGCTCGCCCGTACCATCGCCATGGCCTTCACCGGCATAGAGCCAGAAAGCCGCGTCGGGATCGTTCGTACCCTGCTGAGGACCAGGCGTGTAAGCCCAGACCGTATTACCGTTGCCGTCCGTGGTCGACGTGTTGCCAGCCGCCCAGTTCGGCGCGATGGCAGTGTTCGGATTGGGCGTCAGGGTGACCTGCGGACTGTCCAGGCCCGGTACGATGAAGGCATCGGCCCAGGTCTGGGAACCGCCCCAGATTTCGGTCGAGCTCGCGGTCGCCTTGGTCTTCTGGGCATCGAGTTCGATGTACCAGCGATCGCTCGGGCGCCACTTGAAGTTCAGGCTGAGGTCCTCGGTGACCGAACGTTCCTTCTTACCGATACCCAGAACGGCGACGCCAAGGCCTTGGGCCCCGATCCAGCTGTCGAAATCGTTCGTCACCATGCCAGAGGTCATCAGGCCGCCATCGATCGGGAACTGTGTTTCGCAGTAATCGACAGGGCGCGTAGCGCTTTGCGCCGGCACGTTGCATCGGTTGAGGCCGGACAGCGTGGTGTTGTCAAAGGTCGCATTCGTGACCGAATAGCGTTGGTTGTTGCCGCCATCCGGGAAGGACTCGAGCGTATGTTCGACGCTCGAACTGTCGTTGACAACCCGGATGTACTTTCCGGTCAGGCGCATGTCGTCGTTTTTCCACTGCGCCGCAAGGTAGGTGCTGCTGCGGTCACGATCGAAGTCGTTGGTCCGCATCTGGAAGCCTTCAATCGCCCCGACGGTCTTGCCCGGCACGATCGTGGTCGTCGACGAAGGTTCGTTGCTCTCCAGCGGGTTGCCCGTGTTGGGGCCGCGCGGAATTGGGGCGGGCTGCTGCCAGCCATGGGTCGTTGATTTCAGGTTGGACGTGGAATAGCTGCCCATCAGGCCGAATTCACCGACGCTCGTCTGCCAACGGTTGCTGATCACGGCGGCATATGACGGCGACCACTTCTTGGCCAGGTCACCATAGTTGAAGTCCGCCGACACCGAGGCAAAATAGCCCTTGCGGTCAAACGGCTCCAGCGTGCGCAAGTTGACGGTGCCGCCGATACCGCCTTCGATCAGGTCGGCCGACGAGTTCTTGTAGACGTCAACGCCACCGACCAGCTGCGGCGGGATGCTGGACCAGTCCAGCGCACGGCCGCCGTTGGCCGAGAAGGCGTCACGGCCGTTGAATTCCGACCGCACGAAACCCAGACCGCGGATCAGGTTACCCCGGCCTTCGGGCGACGGGAAGTCAGGGCTGCCGCCAAGGGTGAAGCGCGTAACGGAGACGCCGGGGACGCGCTGGAGCGCTTCGGCGACCGACAGGTCGGGCAGGGCCGACACGTCGGAAGCCGTAATCGAATCAACGAAGGTCGATGCCTTGCGCTTGATCTGCGCGGCCGATTGCAGTGCGTTGCGGATACCGGTGACGACGACGACGTCCTCAGCCGGCGCTGCTTCGCCCGTGGCAGGTTGAGCGGGCGCCGGATCTTGCGCGAAGGCTGAAGTGGCCAGCAGCGCTGTCGCCAGGGCCGTCGTGCTGAGCAGGGCTCCACCCAGGCGAGAACGGCGCACGGGGGCGCGATTTGGGACAGAACTGTCCTCTGCAAAATTCATATGTTGTCTCCCTCCCTCGACGAGCCTTTTGGGCCTGAGGAATTGCGTCTCCGCGTAAACGGAGACCGCTTGATTATTATTGATGCCGCCACGCGCCTGACGCTGTGCTTTTCGCACTAGCCTTTCCCGGCACCCCCTGCACGCAGTGACCGAACGAGGTTATGACAACGATGCCATTTTTCAAGTGTAAAAATCAGACTTTTTCACAGCAATTTTTCATGCGTTGCCAGATTGAGACACTCTGTACTTCATTGGTAAAATATTATTTTTTATTGTAGCCGCTTGATCTCTTTCGCCCGACAAATTTTAAACCACGCAAATCACAAAATACACTATACAATACAACGTACTATCTCACACCTCCGGATTAAACATATTGCTCACATAGAAATTGTGACGGTATTATTTCACTTACGACATAATTATTTCGGATATAAAATTATACCGTGAAATTAAATAATCGCATTTAATAATGGGATCGCTAACTCAAACACTGCGACCAAATATCAAATAATCAATCAATGATTGTGCTTCGCGACACACTTACTGAGTCGTTTAAGCAGGCAAAAGCCGGCGTCAGCCGCCGGCCTGGACACCCTAAGGAAAGGGGTACTACAACAGAAATTGGGGTCCTTTGGGACGAATGCGCAGAATAAGCGCTCAAGGTTTATCGGAACCCTGGCTCCGGCAGCCCCCTACTCCCCCTTGCTCGCCGACGCCATGGCCTCGACGAGCGTTCCGTCGTCTTGGGTCAGTTCCCAGGCGAACAGGCCCGCCAGCCCTTCCTGTCTGGCATAGCGGCCCTTGGCGGCAAGGCTCTGCGGCGTATCCAGCGAGATGAAGCCACCCGTCTTCGGGTCATGGAGATAAGCAGCCCCGGCAGCCGCTACTCCGCCCTGTCCGTTGCAGCCGTCGCTATAGCTTGCGCCGGCCACGGGACCGTAAAATCCGCGTATTTTTACAATCATCGCGCGGCCCCTCGCTCTAAAACTGAACATCGAAAAGGAGATGAGAGCCTGATGAACCGCCGCCAATTTGCAAAATGCGTGACCGCGACTGCCTTACTCGGCGGCATCGGCGCCTCATCCGCACAATCCAGGGAGACTATGGCCATGACAAAGCCCGAACCGTTCCGCATTTCGATCCCGGAAGATGAGGTTGCCGACCTGAAGACCCGCCTTGGGCGCGCACGGTGGCCGGTCGAACCCGATGGCGACAGTTGGGAGCGCGGCATACCTGACAGCTATCTCCGTCAGCTTTCCGACCGGTGGCGTGCGTTCGACTGGGCCAGCCATGAGGCGGCGATCAACCGCTTCGACCAGGTGCTCTTCTCTTACGAGCAACAGGATATTCACGCCTTCCACGTCCGTTCGCCCGAGCCTGGCGCGGTGCCGCTCGTCCTGCTGCATGGCTGGCCGAGCTCCGGGCTGGAATACCTGAAGATTTTCGAAGCGCTCGCCAACCCCGTCGCCCATGGCGGCAAGGCGTCCGATGCGTTTCATGTCATCGCGCCGACCATGCCGGGCTTCGGGCTGTCCCCCGCGCCGACGACCCCCGGCTGGAACATGGGCAAGGTCGCCGACGCTGTCCTCGCGCTGGTCTCGGCTCTCGGCTATGACCGTTTCGCCGTTCACGGCACCGACATGGGCGCCGGCGTAGCCGGCGAGCTCGACACCCGCGCGGCGGGACGCGTCATCGGCCTGCACACCGGCACGGACAGCGATACCGCGGTCGCCGTCGCCTCGTTCATGAAGGACGCTGCCCTGGCGCGAAGCGACCTGAGCGACGCGCAAAAGGCCGAACTTGCCAAACGATTTGCCGGAATGGAAAACCGCAACGGCTACCTGGCCATTCAGTCGTCGCGGCCCAAGACACTGGGCTTTGCACTGCACGATTCCCCAATCGGACAACTGGCCTGGATCGCGGAAAAGTTCGCGGCATGGACCGATCCGGACAAGGCGCTCATCGAAGACGCGGTCGACCTCGACCAGTTCCTGGCCATCGCATCGACCTATTGGTTCGGCGGTGGCGGTGCGGGCTCCGCCCACGCCGTCTGGGAGAGCTTCAGGGCGATGGGCTGGGCGGCGCAGACCAATACCCCGAAGGGCGTCATCGCATTCAACGCCGATGGCCTGACACGCCCACTCCTTGATCCGCAAAACGCCCTTGGCCACTGGACGTCCCGTTCCGACGGCGGTCACTTTCCCGCGATGGAACTGCCCGATGTGCTTGTCGCCGATCTGCGCATGTTCTTTTCGAAGCTGAGGGCGTAAATCATGGACGGCGCTTCGCCAAACCTGGCAGAGACGACAATGTCATTTGATACCGCACAGCTCCGTTGCCATAACCAGCACCTGACCGGCGCCCCGCTGGCCTCCGCTTCGCAGGTCGTCGAGTGGTTCGGGGCGATCCAGGCCCAGGATTTTGGCGCTGCCTTATGGGCCATTGGACAGCGATCGGCAGGGCTGACTGCCGAAGACGTGACCCGCGCGATCGCGGACAGGCAGATCGTCCGCGCCTGGCCAATGCGGGGCACAATCCATTTCGTGCCGGCGGCCGACCTGCGCTGGATGCTTTCGCTTACCGGCGACCGCGAAAACGACCGCGTCCGATCGCTTCTTCGTGGTCTTGGGCATGGACAAGAGACGCTTGACCGTGCCGGCAAGATTCTCGAAGCGGCTTTGAGCAATGGTCCTCTGACCCGGCAAGAAATCTATGCAAAACTGGAGCAGGAAGGCATTCCCACGGCGAAAACCGTAGGCATTCAAATTCTCACCTTCTGGGCGCAATCGGGTTTGATTTGCTTTGCCGGGCATCGCGGCAAACAACACACCTTCGTCCGTCTCGACGACTGGCTGGCGCCCGAAAAAGCCAATCGGCCGGACCGCAACACGGCGCTGAAAACCCTGGCCGAGCGCTATTTCCGCAGCCACGGCCCGGCCACGGAGCGGGATTTCGCCTGGTGGTCAGGACTTACCCTGACCGTGGCGCGTGAGGCCATCCGGCTGGCGGGGCCTTCACTGTCCGAGCGCGTCCTGAACGGCGTGCCGTTCCTGTCGCACGTCGACAGCCCACCAGAAACGGACAGCGAAGGTGACGTGCTGCGCCTCCTGCCGCCCTTCGACGAAATCCTGGTCGGCTACAAGGACCGCTCGGCCTACGACCTCAAAGGCGGCGCGCCAAACACTGCGCTCAACCTTTTCGGTCCCACGATCCTGCTGAACGGCCGTCTCGCCGGCGCCTGGCAAAAAACGCTGGGATCAAAATCCGGCCGCGTCACCCTTGAATTCCTGCCCGAAGTCGACGCGCAGCAGCGAACCCTGGCGGATGCCCAAATCGTACGGCTTAGCCACTTCTGGGGCATGCCTTTCGCCGCGTCCTGAGGTCAGATCTTGTGAACCGCCTCGAGGTTCGAAGGCAGATGGCCCATGATCTTCTTGATGGACTTGGTCATGTGCGGTTGATCCGTATAGCCGAGGTCGGCCGCGACGGCCGCCGGCTTGTCGCCGGCCTTCAGGCGCCGCACGGCCTCTTGCGCACGGCGGATCAGCTGAAAATCCTGCTGGGTGATGCCGGTGACCTTCTTGAAGCGTTCCTGGACGGATCGCTTCGACGCGGCCTTTGGATTGGCGGTGAAGGCCTTGGCGACGACGTCATCGGATTGCAGCAGACCGGCCTCGACCATCCTGTCCGTGAGGGATTCAGCGTTTTCAAAGGCCGGCAAAGGCAGCGCCACGCCATTGAGAACAAAGCTGTCCGCATTCACGGGCAGGTATCGCACCGGGGCATTCATACCTGTTTGCCTGTCCTGCGTGACATAGACATGCGCGGCAAACGAGATGACGACGCCGTACTCGCCCGCCGCATAAGGCACGTCGACAGGCTCTTTTCCCTGTCCGGCCAGGAAGACAACGGGTTCCTCGCCCGGCGCCATCCTAAAAATGAGATCCCATGACCCGTCGGGGGTCGCCTTATAAATACCGTCCGTCAGGCATACGGTCTGCCAAACCGTGTCGATCCAGGGATGGGATGAGCCGCGTCTCGCGTGTTTTTGGGTCATGATCCGGGTGTCGTCAGTAAGTCCCCTCGGCGCATAAGATTACGTCCGGTGGCCAATTCCGCAAGCCCTGTGGCCGCCCCTACTCCGTCTTGCCCGCCGAAGCCATGGCCTCGACAAGCGTTCCGTCGTCCTGGGTCAGTTCCCAGGCGAACAGGCCCGCCAGCCCTTCCTGCCGGGCATAGCGGCCCTTGGCGGCAAGGCTCTGCGGCGTATCCAGGGAGATGAAGCCACCCGTCTTCGGGTCATGGAGATAAGCAGCACCGGCGACCGCGTCGTAACCGGCAGCCCAGCCTTTTGTCTCAAGGCCGCGCGCCCTGATCTCCGTCCACGACGCCATGCCCACGACGTCGCCGCCCGTTCCGCTGGCGGGAAAGCGGCCTTCATCGAAGCGCGCCTTGGTCCATTCGCGGCCATAGAAGCCCGCGCCCAGCACCATCTTGGCGGCGGGCACACCGGCGGCCTTGAGGTTTTCGATCATGGCGTCCGCACCATAGCCGTCGGTCGACGGCCCGGCGGTCAGGTTGGTATGGTGGCCGGGCCAGCCGCCCCCGCCGGAATAGTCGCCGATGCGCTGGAAAGCCTTTTCCGGCGTGAAATCGTAGGTCATGACGAAGACGAGGTCGAAGTCGTCCTCGACGCCCCGCCAGTCGATACCGGCCACGGAGCGCGGATAGCCGGCCACCGCCGTCGTCAGCAGCCGTGCGCGCCCGTCGCTGGCTTCCAGGGCATCGAACGCGCCGCGCAGACCCTCGACCAGGGCGCGATGATCCTTCGCCTCCTGAACCCGCGCCGCCTCGGACAAGGGCGCACGCGCTTCGTCGCCGCCGCCCGGATATTCCCAGTCGATGTCGATGCCGTCGAACACCGGATGGGCCTTCAACAACGCCATGCCTGAGTCGATGAACGCCTTGCGCCGTTCAGGCGCCGCCACGACCTCGGGGAACATCGGCATGCCCCAGCCGCCGACCGAAGCGATGACCTTCAGGCCCGGATCGCGCTGCTTCAGATCCGCGATGGCTTTCAGGTCGGCGCGCGTCTTGTCGGTATCCGGCAAGGTTATGGCATAGTCCGCCTTTCCTTTGCACAGAGGCTCACGCTCCGCCTTCTCCTTGGCATCGAATGCCGGGCTGTCGCCGCAGACCGGCACGAAGGCATAGACCAGGTGGGTGAGCTTCGTCGTCGTCGGCCGCTCCAGCGCTTCGTGCCCTCCGCCATTGGGAAAGTAGTAGGCCGCAATCACGGGTTCGGCCGCCACCGGCAGCGCCATCAGGGCGCCCAGGCAAAGGGTGGAAAGAAGTGCCTTGCGCGCGCCCATGTGGTTTCCTCGCTTTGATTTGTCGTCCGAGCTAAGGCAAATTGGTTATCACCAATTCCACACCACGACAACTCCAATCAAAGGGCTTATTGGCACGTGCTCATGATCGGGCCGATCTCGTTCAGCGATGCGATCGAACCATCGCGAAGGTCGATGCCCCGCTCCTGCGCCACGCGCTCCAGCATGACCCCTTGCGCGGCTTGAGGCCCGCTGAAGTCGTAGGCCGGATCAGCCTGGGCGTCCTTCAGCCGGACATACTCCGCCCCTTCGGCATCGAGCGCGGCAAGGATCTGTGGCATCATTTCGCCCGTGAGCGCCCCGATATGGACCAGCAGCACGTGCGGAATGTCGCGACCATAGGTCTTCTGCGACAAGGTACGTGCGCGTTTGATGGCGGCGGTCACGTCATCCATGTACTTTCCGCGCAAGGTCGCAGCCGACGCGGTATCGCCCTTGGCCAGGCAACGGGCATAGGCGTCGGTATAGGCCCAGTCGTTGAGCGCGATGGTCACATCGGCGACCTTATAACCCTTCTTCTCGACATAGCGCATGATCTCGCCATGCGTGGCATCGGTACCCGCGCTGAGGTTCGGAAAGCGCAGCCAGTGCCAGTCCTCCCGCCCCATCAACTTACTCAGGATGGGTTCGTTGCCGTCGATATCGGCCTTGAAGGCGTCGACCGGGTGCTGGGACGCGTTCATATGCGTAAAGCCGTGATTGCCCAGCGGATGCCCCGCCGCCCGCCACGATTCCAGGACACTGATGGACGACGGGTCCCATTCCAGGCTCTTGCCGTTGATGAAGCCCCAGGCTTCCGTGACGCCGTGCGCCTTGAAAGCCGCAAGGAAGGTCTCGGTGACCTGCTGGCGCGTCACCCCCGGCGGCAGGGCGCCATGCACGGTCAGGTCGTCCACCGTGACGGCGACTTGGAATTTTTGCCTGTCTTCCGCGAAGGCGGCTCCGCAGGCGAACATCATTGCCAGACCGGCGGCCAGGAAACGGGAAATGGTCATTTGTCTCTCCTGAGGTTCAAGGTGCTGCCCATTGGATGTGAACCACCTTGTAGCCACCCTCTTTCAGCGTCTTTAGCAACAGCGGCAGGGCGTCCGCCGTCGGACCGTTGGCGTCATGCAGCAGGATGATCCCGCCGCCCGACACTTTAAGCCGTGAAACCAGTCGGTCCCGCAAGATTTCCGGCGTGTCGCCAGGTTGCCAGTCGTCTATCCCTAAGTCCACCGACCAGACCGACATGCTGCGCGCCTTCAGGGCGTCCATCATGGTCGGCGTCTCGGCAAGGAACGGAAACCTATAAGCCGCCGGCGGCTGACCGAATACAGTCTTATAAGCCTCAACCGTTTTGTCGAGATCAGCCAGTTGCTCGCCCGGCGTCAGTTTTGAAAGGTCGGGGTGGGTATATGAGTGAATCCCGACCGAATGACCCTCGGCCGCTTCCTGCCGGGCGATGTCGGGATAGTCACGGAGGTTTTGCCCGACAGTAAAGAAGGTGGCCTTCACGCACTGGGCGGCAAGCGCATCAAGCACCCTAGGCGTCAACACCGGCGAAGGACCGTCGTCAAAGGTGAGGACGACCTCGCCTGGTTTCAGCGGAAGCGGACCATGCTGCGCCGTTCCATAGGCCGCGTAGGTCCGCGGCAGCGTGATTGTGCGTTCCGTCCCCAGGGCATCGGGTCCGCAATCGGCGCTCACCGGCGCCGGTACGCCGCCGGAACCCCGGTCACCGCCCGCACCGCCCGCGCAGGCGCCCAGGCTCAACAGCGCCGCCACAAGGGCAAATGACCTCAGCCGGAGACCACGGCTATGGAACACATAATCAGACACAACATTCACTCCCGGAGTTTTGATTTCTTATAAGTATGGACCGATGCGGCCGTGCCAGGGCTTTTGGCTGAAGCCTTCGGTGACGCCCACCCATTGACGAATTATCGTACAATATGTTGTTTTGTTTGCAAGCTTCACATAAAATATCATTTTATTTATAAATTTTCCGGTCGGCGTCGGCAATCAGTCTTCTGGCAGCCTGACTTCATAAGCGCTGCCGTTCCTGGCAAGCTTAATTGGTTTTTACCACATTCGCGCCATGACAACTCCAATTCAATATCTGGCAAGCAGGAGGAACCACTGGGGTGATGGGCGCCGTTTGATGAGGGGGTACGACGCCCATCTGTGCCGCAGGGGATGCGGCCCGGCCAGTTCTGCACTCCGATCGTGACTTTTTCAAAAGCGGGTGTGCGTCAAATCCGTCATACCGCAATATTTCCATCAATACGTCCAGAACTACACACAGGCCATGCCTTCACCGCATTTGTTTTACTGTGTCACGCCTGAAGTACAGACAACAAACCTGAAGTAATCCGGTCTCACTGTCGCCAACCGCATCCTTAGAACTGGCCCCTGCCCGCCCGGATGATCGGCATCCCGGCGGCATCCAGCTTTCCGGATCCCCGATGCGCAGACATGCTCTCCTTGCGGCCGCCTCCGCCCTTGTCCTGGCCCATGCGCCGCAGTCCCTGGCCGCGACGACGATTTCGACGGCGACGACCGCGCCAGTGACGACCAGCACCGCCGGCGACACCACCGTGACCAGCGACGGCTCAATCACGCTGACCAGCGGCAGCGCCATCACGCTCGACAGCGACAACCTGCTCAGCTTCAACGGCGCGATCGACATGACAGAGTCCGAGTCGGGCAGCACCGGCATACTGATCACCGACGTGCCCAACCGCACCCAGGACCTGACCATCACCGGCGACGTCTCCGTTACCGACGACTACGACGCCGAAGACACCAATGATGACGACGTCATCGACGCTCCGTTCGCCGAAGGCACGGCGCGCTATGGCGTGCGTTCGACGGGCACGTCGGCCTTTACCGGCAATGTCGCGGTGACGAGCGACAGCGTCATCACCATCCACGGCAACGACTCCTACGGTATCCGTTTCGAAAACGCGATCGACGGCGCCTTCACCTATGACGGCGCGATAACCGTCTACGGCAACGACGCCACCGGCCTGGCGCTCGACAACGGCGTCACCGGCAATGTCTACCTAAGCGGCTCGGCCGGCGTCTGGGGCAGCAACAGTTCCGCCGTCCGGCTCAACGGCGCCATCGGCGGGTCGCTGATCATCGACGGCAGCTACAGCGGCACCGGCTATTCGACGACCGGCACGCTCGACAGCGACACCCTGGGCGGGCTCGATCCCGCGCTCAACCTGCTGCAATCCGGCCCCCTCATGACGATCTCGGGCGATGTCGCGGGCGGCATCCTGTTCGGCGCTTCGGTCACCAGCGAGGACGACGACAATACCGACGAGGACGGCGACGGGCTTACCGACAGCACACAGACGACGGCGTCGCTGACCCAATACGGCGGCGCGCCCGCCCTGCGCGTCGCTTCGGCCGACGCCGACATCGCCATCGGCGGCCTCTCCTATGCCAGCACGGCGCTCGATCCACCCAGCATCAATTACGGCCTGCTGGTGCGCGGCACCATCGGCGCCTACGGCATCTATTCCGGCGTCGACACCACCGCCGTGCAACTGGGCGGCCTCGGCCACGGCGTCACCATCGCCAACGGCATCGGCGTGGCCGGCTCCGTCACCGCCTCGGCCTACGGCGGCGATACCACCGCTCTGGTCCTGATGGCGGGAGCCGCGACCCCGCGCCTTGACGTCACGGGCGCGATCCGCGCCACCACCACGACGGCGACGACGGTCGATGACGACGATGTCTATACGACGGTCGGCAACACGACCGCCAAGGCCGTCACCATCGCTTCGGGCGCCTCCCTGCCCACGATCGCGATCGGCGAAAGCGCCAGCCTCCATGCTTCGGCCGTGGGCTCGACGGCCAGCGCCACGGCGATCGAGGACCGGTCCAATACCCTGACCAGCATCACCAACAGCGGCACGCTCAGCGCCACCATCACCGCCTCCGACGACGACGGGGACGACGTCGCCGACGCCATTACCGGCACGGCTGTCGCGGTCGACACGCACACCAACACGGTCGGCCTTACCCTCACCCAGACCGATACAGCGCCCGACGACGACGACATCGCCGCCCCCTATATCTACGGCAAGATCCGGCTGGGTTCAGGCGACGACGTCATATCCTCCTCCGGCGGCTTCATCTATGGCGACGTCACCTGGGGCGCGGGCACGGGCAGCTTCACGCTCAACGACGGGGCCG
Source organism: uncultured Asticcacaulis sp. (assembly GCA_965650705.1). GTDB lineage: Bacteria > Pseudomonadota > Alphaproteobacteria > Caulobacterales > Caulobacteraceae > Asticcacaulis. Next base: position 15,924 of record CBFGPQ010000056.1, read on the forward strand.
TCTATCTGGGCGCCATGACCTCATCGGGCGCCATCGCCATGGACATCACCGGCGGCAGCTCGGCAGCGCTTCTGTCCGGCACGGACCTCACCTTGAGCAGCCTCCACGTCGACGGCGACAGCACCTTCGGCCTGACGCTCGACACCGACGCCACGGCCACGCCGCGCGTCACCAGCACGGGCAATGTCGTCTTCGATGACGGCGCGACACTCAATCTCGGTCTCGACAAGATCATCACGACGCCGACCGCCTTCACCGTGCTGACGGCCGGCAATATCAGCCTCGGCGACATCGAAACCTCGACGCGCGACGGCTACATCCCCTATCTCTACCACGCCGACCTGGACCTGAATGACGCGGCCACCGTGCTGTCGGCCAATTTCCGCCTGAAGACCCAGGACGAGGCCGGCTATTCCGACAACCAGTACACCGCCCTCGTGCCGGTGCTCAGCGTCGTCGCCCAGGACAGCGGCGCTCAGGCCTCGCTGCTGTCCCAGACCGACAAGACGGGCTTCGACAGCGTTTTCAACCAGTACCTGCCCGACTATAGCGGCGAAGCCCTGCTCAGCCTGTCGCTGGGCGCGCAGTCTCTGAACCGCTCACTCAGCGCCCTGACCGTTATCCCCGGTAATGACGGCGGCCAGTACTGGCTGCAGGAATACGGCTACCACACCCAGCGCGACTATGGTGAGACGGCGGGCTTCACCGCCACGACCCTCAGCATGTCCGGCGGCCGCGAACGCAGCGTCTACGGCAACCAGATGGTCGGGGTCTATGCGTCGATGACCGCCGCCTCGCCCTATGACAGCTTCGCGATTTCCAGCGAAGGCATGTCGGCTTCGGACCTGACGGCCGGCGGCTACTGGCGCCTGAACCACGCGACCGGCGTCAAGGCATGGGCCCATGCGGGCCTGGGCTTCGTCCAGCTGCGCAGCATCCGCAATCTCCTCACCGCCTATGTCGTGCGCGAGTCCGAGGCCAAATGGAACGGCTATTCGATCAGCGCCGGCGCCGGGATGAGCTACGACATCACCGCCGGCCGCTTTGCGGTCACGCCCGAAGTCCTGGCCGACTATTACCGCCTGAGCGAGGCGAAACACACCGAAGCCGGCGGCGGCGACACCTTCGACCTGACGATTGCCGAACGCGACAGCCACATGGTCTCCGCCACGGCCCGCCTGCGCGCCAGCTATGACCTGGGCCTCGTCCGGCCTGAGATCTGGCTGGGCTACCGCCAGAATGTCAGCGTGAAGCTGGCCGACACGATCGCCAATTTCGCGGGCGGCGACGCCTTCACTTTGAGCGCCGGCGCGGTCGAGGGCGGCGGCCCGGTCGCGGGCTTCCGTATTTCGCAGGACGGCCAGTACAGCCATCTTGGCCTCGAAGTGCAGTACGAAAAGCTCGAGGCTTACGAAAACACGTCGATTGCGCTGCGGACGCGCTTCCAGTTTTAGCGCATGATGAACTTAGATCGAATTCTTGGTTTGATGTCGAAATCCCCTTCCGTCACGGCGCAAGCGCCGCGCCACCTTCCCCGTAAACGGGGAAGGAACTATCTGAATCTGTGGTTTTTTCCTTCCCCGTTTACGGGGAAGGTGGCATTTGCGGAGCAAATGACGGAAGGGGGGGGGAACTTCCGCATCAAGGCAGTTATTCGGTCAATCGCATCATGCGCCCGGCCGCCCTTAAACCCTCAAAACAAAACCAAGCCCCCGCACCGTCCGCAGGCGCCCCTGCTCGGCCCCCAGCCGGCGCCGCAACCCGTTGACCAGCACCGGAACACTGCCCTGCCTGAACGACACGACGCGTAAGGCGGTCAGCCGCGCGGCGATGGTTTCCGCCGTCAGAACGGTGTTGGGTTCGGCCAGGAAGATCCGCACCAGGCAGGCCTCGGTGTCGTTGAGCTTCAAGACGCCGCCGTCTCCCGAAATTAGCGTCCGCGCCACCGTGTCGAAGGTCCAGCCGCCGATGGCGTTTCGGGTCTCGGCCTGGACCGCGCCGCGCGCCCGGCCGCGCAACACCGCCCGGATGCGCGCGAACAACTCGCGCGGCAGCGACCGGACCGGCAGATAGTCGTCGGCGCCGGCCTCAAGCGCGCTTATGGCGTGGTGGGTTCCATCCGGGCCGATGGCGACCAGGGCATTGGCGCGAAAGGCAAGCGACGCATAGCGCAGCAGGTCCTCGCGAAATCGCTCAGGGCCAAAGTCGACGACCAGGACATCGGCGTGAAAACGATCGGTGGTGAAGCGGCCGTCGGGCAGGCAATCGGTCTGGCGGCAGTCGAACCCGGCCGCTTCGGCTTCCGCGACCGGCGCCCGCGCCGTCTTTGCCAGGGTAATCCACGTCAGGGTCGGACACGGCGCCATCGCGGCATGGGGTTTAGACATCAAACTCTTTACACTTCTGGAATACCGGCATGACCCTATCACTGCGCGCGACACCGGGGATGTCAGGACCGCAACATGCACCTGCATTTGCCCTTGACCCGGCAGAATTCATTTGACACCATTGCCACAAATAAAAACTTATTCATGGGTGAAACGAAATGGACCGCCGGCAATTTCTTCTGGGCGTGAACGCCGCAGCCCTCCTGGCTGGCGCGCTGGCGCCGCATGCGGTGAGCGGCAAGCCGGCCACCCGTGCAACGCGCCGCCTGCGCTTCGGCCAACCCGCCAAGAACTGGATGGAAGCCCTGCCCATCGGCAACGGCCGCAGCGGCGCGATGATCCATGGTGGAACCCGGCACGAACGGCTGGCGCTCAACCATATCGAACTGTGGTCCGGCCGCTCTGCCCCCGCCGACCGGCCGCAAACCCGCAACGCCCTGCCCAAGGTGCGCGACCTGCTGTTCAGCGGCAAGTATGCTGAAGCCAATGCCCTGGCCCAGGCCGAGATGATGGCGCCGATGGACCACAATTTCGGCAGCTATCAGATGCTGGGCGACCTCAGCCTGGACTTCGACCACGCCGACGCCGTCAGCGACTACCAACGCGAGCTGGACCTCGATTCCGCCGCTGTCACCGTCGCCTATAAGGCCGGCGGCTTCACCTATCGCCGCACCCACCTGGCGAGCTTTCCCGACAAGGTCATCGCCGTGCGGCTTGAGACCGACAATCCCGCCGGCCTCGCCCTCACCGTACGCTTGTCGCGCGCCAAAGACGCCACCGTCTCGGCCGAAGACAGCGTCATCGTCATGCGCGGCCAGCCCAAGCCCCATGGCGTCGCCTTCGCCGCGATGCTGACCGCCACAAGCGAAGGCGGCACGCGCGAAACGCTTGGCGACGGCTTTCGCTTTTCCGGCGCGAAGACCGTCACCCTCTTCCTCACGGCGGCGACCGACCTGATCGCGCCCGATCCCGAAGGCCAGTGCCGGACGCTCGTCGCGGCGCTGAACGGCAAGAGCTGGCAGGACATCCGCGCCGCCCACGTCCGCGACTACCGCCGCCTGTTCGACGCGGTCCGGCTTGAATTAGGCAAAGATGGCGGCGACAGCGATGCCGCGCAGAGGCTGGCCGATGTCCGCGCCGGCCGCGACAGCGCGCGCATGGCCGAGACCTTCTTCAACTTCGGGCGCTACCTGCTGATCGCCTCGTCGCGGCCGGGCTCGCTGCCGGCGAACCTGCAGGGCCTGTGGGCCGACGGTTTCTCGCCGCCGTGGAGTTCCGACTACCACATCAATATCAATCTTCAGATGAACTACTGGCCGGCGGAAACCTGCGGGCTCAGCGAACTGACGGGATCGCTGTTCGACTATACCCATCGCCTGTTGCCGCACGCCCGCCATACGGCGTCGGTCGCCTATGGCTGCCGGGGCGCCGCCGCGCACTATACCTCCAATCCGTGGGGCCACACTGCGCTCGACGGCAACATCCAGTACGGCCTGTGGCCCGACGGCCTCGCCTGGCTGAGCCTGCACCTGTGGGAGCATTATCTTTATACCGGCGACACGGCCTTCCTGCGCGACCGTGCCTATCCGGTCCTGAAAGCCTGCGCCGAGTTCTCGCTCGACTACCTGGTGGCCCACCCCACGACGGGCGAGCTCGTGGCCGGCCCCGCCACCTCACCGGAAAACACCTACCGCCTGGCGGACGGGACGACGGGCTTCATCACCATGGGCCCGGCCATGTCGCAGTCGATCGCCTATGAGACGCTCAGCCAGTTCATTGAGGCCGCCAAACGGCTGGACCTCGACCCGGACACGGCGGCTGAGGCCCGCGCGGCAATCCAGCGCCTGCGCCGGCTGAAAATCGGACAGGACGGCCGGATCATGGAGTGGCCGGAGCCGTTCGAAGAGGCCGAACCTGGCCACCGCCATATCTCGCACCTGTTCGGCCTCTTCCCGGGCAGCGAGATCGACGTCACCGGCACGCCGGACCTGGCCCAGGCCGCGCGCAAGACCCTGTCGGCGCGGCTGGCGCACGGTGGCGGTCATACCGGCTGGAGCGCGGCGTGGCTGATGATGTTCCGCGCGCGCCTGGGCGAAGGCGACATCGCCCACGACATGATGACCAAGCTGTTCCGCGAACAGACGG
>CBFGPQ010000057.1:0-20316 GCA_965650705.1 uncultured Asticcacaulis sp.
TGTGCATCCGCCAGGGCGAGGCGCGTAACTGCACCCTGCTCGACAGGACGACGCAGGAAGTGACCCTGCCGGGCAAGGGCGCTTTCATGCCGAACGCCGGCGGTACCGGCTACTATCGCTTCAACCTGACACCGGCCGACTGGGACGCGCTGATCGCCACGGGCGCCAAGCTGCCGGCGGGCGAGGGCATCGCCACAACCGACAGTCTGTGGGCGCAGTTCAATGCAGGCCGCATCGACGCCGCGAGACTGATTACCGCCGCGCGCACCCTGGTTGACAATACTGACTCGAACGTCGCCGTCGATGGCGGCGAACGCATGAGTTACTTCACCGACCGTGGCTTCCTGGGCGAGGCCGACATGGCCGACTATCGTCGCGTCATGGGCAGCATCTATGCGCCGCGTCTCAGTGCCATGGGGTTCGATCCGAAGGCGGGGGCGCACAAGGCCGATACCCCCGACCGTCAGAAGCTGCGTCAGTCTCTGGTTGGGCTTGTCGCCGACGACGCGCACGATCCCGCCGTCCGCGAGACGCTCAACATTGCCGCGATGGCCTATCTGGCTGGTGACACCACGGCGCTCGACCAGGCCTACACCTTCCGCGCTCTGGCCGTGCACGTCGAGGACGGGGGGCTGCCAGCCGCCAAGGCGATGTTTGAGCGCGTGCTGACGGCCAAGGACGAACTGTTCCGTGCCCGTGCGTTGGGCGCTGTGACGGCCGGCGCGACCAAGGAAACCGCCGATTGGCTGTTGGGCGGGGCATTGGACGACGCGCGTCTCCGCACACCTGACAAGCTGGCCCTGATGGGCGGTTTGTTCGGCAGTGATAAGACGCGTGACCAGGCCTACGAATGGCTGAAGGCCAATTACGAAGCGTTTTCGGCGCGCACCGGTATCTTCGCGGCCGGCCGCGTTGCGTCTTTGCCCGGTGCCTATTGTTCGGCGGAAAAGGCCGACGAGATCGAGCGCATCATGCGTCCGAAGGTCCAGGCCGCGGGACGCGGCGAGCTCTCGTTCAACCGCATGCTGGAGAACATGCGTAACTGCAGCGTCCTGAAGGACGCCAAGGGCATGGAAGTCCGCGCCGCCTTCAAGGCCGCGAAGTAAAAACGGCAAACGGGCGGCCGGCATCGTGTTGGCCGCCCGTCATGGGCGAGACTGCTGACAGATATGTGCCTGAACGTGTGACATATTTCCTGCGACTTCGCAGGAAATATTTTCATAACGGTGGTCTGCCGCACTTCCCGTGAGGCGAGTTTAGTGGCAAATTAAGTCTTGCGGTGCAATATGCGCACCTTTGTAGGGTTAGGGGTAAGCTACATGCCTGCGGCGTGTGGCGCTTTATCATGGGCGTTTTTCGAGGCCTCGGGCCGTTCGCAAATGCACCATGCCGGATGGATAACGAAAAACTGGGATCGATTGGTATGTTCATGGGGTTGATGAAGGGCAAGGGCTCGCTGGTGGCTGCCAGTCTTTGTGTTGTGCTGGCCGGTACTCTGACCGGATGCGAGCACAAGGATGAGGCCAAGGCCAAAACGGCTGCTCCGGCCAATGCCACGCTCGTGAACTATGTCACGGTCGGTCAGGATACGGCGCCCGTAGCAGTGAGCGGATCGGGCACCATAAGCGCCTGGCAGGAGGTGCCGATCGGCGCCGAAACCGGTGGCCTGACCGCTGTCGCGCTCCTGGTCGATGAAGGCCAGAGTGTCGCCAAGGGGCAGCCCCTGCTGAAGATGAACGACGTGCTGCTGCAGGCCCAGGTCCGCCAGGCCAAGGCATCGGCCGTTCAGGCAGAGAAGGCCTATGCCCGCGCCAAGGAGCTGTACGACAAGCAATATCTGTCGGCGGCGGCGCTCGATCAGGCCTTCGCCAACCAGGAAACAACGGCGGCGGCGCTAGCAACCGCGCAGACCCAGTTGTCGCTGGCTACCGTGCGTGCGCCGGTGGCCGGCGTGATTTCTTCGCGCAAGGCCGTGCTGGGCCAGGTCGTTCAGCCGGGCGCTGAACTGTTCCGCATCGTACGCGATGGCCGCATCGAACTGAATATGGAAGTCGTCGAAAGCGAGCTAAGCATGGTCAAGGCCGGCATGCCGGCCAGCGTGACGACCGCTACGACGGGCACCGTCACCGGTACTGTCCGTATCGTCACGCCGATGGTCGATCCGGCGACGCGCCTGGGCTACGCACGTATCTCGGTGCCGTGGTCGTCGGGCCTGCGTCCGGGCATGTTCGCCTCGGGTCAGGTCAATGTCGGTACGCAGAGCGTCACGACCGTGCCGCAGGTGGCCATCGTCTATTCCGAGAACGCTCCTGGCGTTTTCGTTGTCGGCGCCGACGGCAAGGCGCATCGGCGAAAGGTGGCCTTGGGTGGCCAGGCGGGAAAGAACGTCATCGTCCGCGAAGGTTTGCAACCGGGTGACCGCATCGTCACCACTGGGGCAGGCTTCCTTAACGACGGGGACAGGGTCAAGCTTCAGGCGGCGGCTCCGGCACCGGCGGCGGGAGCCTAAACCATGTCGGAACAGAACGACCACTACGAACGCGCCGCGAAAGCGGCAAATACCGGCGGCTTCCAGATATCATCCTGGTCGATCCGGAATCCGATTCCGACCATCGTCTTTTTCCTGGTGATGACCATCGCCGGGATCATGGGGTTCAACTCGATACGGGTCAACAACTGGCCCGACGTCGACTTCCCCATGGTTGTGATCACCGTGATCCGCTCCGGCGCGGCGCCGACCGAGTTGGAAAACCAGGTAACACGCATTGTCGAGGACTCCGTCGCCGGCCTTGGCGGCGTGCGCCATAGCCAGTCCTATGTCAACGAAGGGGCATCGACGACGGTCGTTACCTTCCAGCTTGAGGTCGATCTCGAAAAGGCGACCAACGATGTCCGCAATGCGGTCGCCGGTGTACGGGGCAACCTGCCCGCCGACGTCCAGGACCCGATCGTGTCGCGTGTTGAGAACGCGCAAGGGCAGGCGCTTCTGACCTATGTCATCCGTGCCGACAATATGACGCCGGAACAGCTGAGCTGGTATGTCGACAATGACGTCGCCAAGCGCGTGCTGGCGGTCAAGGGCGTGTCGCAACTGAACCGCAAGGGCGGCGTCAACCGCGAAATCCGCATCGAACTCGATCCGTCCAAGCTGGCGGCGCAGGGCGTAACGGCGGCAGCGATTTCGAATCAGTTGCGGTCAGAGAACGTCAACATGCCGGGGGGCCGGTTTAATGCCGGTACGACCGAGCAGAACATCCGCACGGTTGGCGGCGCCAACAGCGTCGCGGAACTGTCGGAGCGCCGCATTGCGTTGCCGAATGGGTCAAGCGTCCGCCTTGGTGACCTCGGCGCCGTCGTCGATTCCTGGTCAGAACCGCGCGCCCGCGCCCGCTACAACGGCGAGGAAGTGGTCGGGTTCGATATCCAGCGTACCCGCGGAACCTCTGAGGCACACGTCGCCAAGCAGGTCCGTGAGGTCATCGCCAAGCTGAAGGCGGAAAATCCCAACCTGCGTGTCGAGCAGGTGGCGTCTTCGGTCGACGAGGTCAATCTCAGCTACCATTCCTCGATGGAAGCGCTGATTATCGGCGCTCTGCTGGCCGTGTTCGTTGTGTGGCTGTTCCTGCGCGACTGGCGGGCGACCTTCGTGTCCGCCATGGCCATGCCGATGTCGCTCTTGCCGACCTTCTTTGTCATGTGGATGACCAATCAGTCGTTCAACGTCGTGACCCTGCTGGCATTGGCCCTGACCGTAGGTATCCTGGTCGACGACGCCATCGTGGAAATCGAAAACATCGTCCGGCACATCCGCGAAGGCAAGCCGCCGTATCAGGCCGCCATCGAGGCCGCCGACGAAATCGGCCTGGCGGTGGTGGCGACGACCGCGACCCTGATCGCTGTCTTCGCGCCCACGGGCTTCATGCCCGGAATCGTGGGCCAGTTCTTCAAGAGTTTCGCCATTGCGTGCTGTGTCAGCGTCTTCTTCTCGCTGGTCGTGGCCCGCACCCTGACACCGCTCATGGGCGCCTATCTTCTACGCGACCACAAGAACAAGAAGGAAGACAAGCCGTTCTGGATGGACAGCTATCTGAAAACGCTGCGGTGGTCGCTACGTCACAAGTTCGTGGTCGTGCTCCTGAGCATCGGCTTCTTTGCCAGCTCGATCGCCATGCTGGTTATGATCCCCAGCGACAACATCCCCGCCGGCGACGTATCAATGTCGGTCATGAATGTCGCCCTGCCGCCGGGCTCCACGCTTCAGGAAACGGACGAAGCCGTAAAGCGGATCAGCGCGGACCTCGAGAAAAAGCCGGAAGTCGTCAGCACCTTCGCGACCATGGAGATGGAGAAGGCGACGATCATCGCCAATCTGGTACCTCAGACCGAACGTAAGATCAGCCAGACGCAGTTCGAGCAGGCCTTCTCCAAGACGCTGGATACCTATCCGGGAGTACACGCCAGCTTCGGCGCCGAAGGTGGCGGCGGTACCGGCGTGGCCTATATTTTGGTATCCGAAAATGCGCAGACGCTGACGCGTGCGGCCATCCAGCTCCAGCAGGAAATGGCTTCGCTGCCGGAACTGACCAATGTTTCGTCCGACGACAACCTGACCCGTCCGGAGATCGTCATCACGCCGAAGCCGGAGCAGGCAGCCTTGCTGGGTGTATCGACCGCCGACATCAGTTCGGCGGCGCGCGTCGCGACCATGGGCGATATCGACCAGATATTGGCCAAGTATAATGAAGGGGACCGCCAGATCCCGATCCGCGTCATGTTGAAATCGGATGCGCGTGCCGAGGTCACCAACCTGTCGACCATGATGGTGCCGACGCGCGCCGGCACCTCGGTGCCGCTGAGCGCCGTTGCCGATATCCGGTTCGGCGCGGGCCCGATTCAGATCAATCGTCTCGACCGCGTGCGCTCCGCCACCGTCAAGGCCGACCTCAATGGCGTGCCGACCGGCCTGGCCGACAAGGCCGTCGAGGGCACGCAGGTCATGAAGGATATCCGCGCCGGCATGGCCAATCCGGCCGCGGCCAAGTATCCGGGCGTCCGTGTCCAGGTGAATCCAAACGTCGAAGACTTCGCCGACATGGGCAAGAACTTCGTCGTCGCCATCCTGACCGGTATCGGCCTGATGTATGTGGTGCTGGTGCTTCTGTTTGGTTCTTTCAGCCATCCGCTGACCATCATCCTGGCCTTGCCGCTAAGCTTCGGTGGCGCCTTCATCGGCCTGATCCTGTGCGGCATGAGCATGTCCATGCCGGCCTTTATCGGCCTGATCATGCTGGTGGGCATCGCCGCCAAGAACTCGATCCTGCTGGTCGAATACGCCATGGTGGCCATCAAGGGCGGCATGAAGCGTGAAGACGCGCTGATTGAAGCCTCACGCAAGCGGGCGCGTCCGATCATCATGACGACAGTTGCCATGGGCGCCGGCATGATCCCGGTTGCCATCGGCCTCGACAGCTTCCGTCAGCCGATGGCGGTTGCCGTGATCGGCGGTCTGATTACTTCGACCCTGCTGTCGCTGCTTTATGTGCCGGTCGTCTATGTCCTGATCGATAAGGTCTCAAACTTCTTCATCAAGCTGTTCGCACCGGCGTTCCGCGCGCAAGGTAAGGACGAGCCGGAAACCAAGCCGGCGGAGTAATCGGTCTTCACTAAACAAAAAGAAGCCCCGGTTCACCTGGACCGGGGCTTCTTTATTTTAGTCATTCAAGCGCGGCACCGGTGTGATCTTCAAAGCCGTGATCTGGTTGCGCAGCTTGCGCATGATCTGGAACTTGCGGTCGTAAAAGATGAAGGTTTGGCCCGGCTCCGGGATGGTACGCGCCTCGTGAATGACCAGCCCCGCCACTGTCACGGCGTTGTCGTCGGGCAGGTCCCAGTCCATGGCGCGGTTGAGGTCGCGGATCGGCATGTCGCCGTCGACGTGGATCGAGCCGTCGGACTGCTTGCGGATGGCGGTGAAGACGGCATCGTGTTCGTCATCGATCTCGCCGACGATTTCCTCGAGGATATCTTCGAGCGTTACCAGCCCTTGCAGGGCGCCGTATTCATCAACCACCAGGGCAAAGTGCATTTTCTGGCGCAGGAAGGCCGCCAGTTGGTCCTTAAGGTTGGTCGTGTCCGGAATGAACCACGGTTCGCGCGTGATGGCCGCAATGTCGAGCTTGTTGGCGTCGCCGCCGACGCGCGCCATGGCAACCATCAGGTCACGCGCGTGCAGGACACCGATGATATTTTCGGAATTACCGCGATAGAGGGGGATACGAGTATGGCTGTAGCCCAGCGCCGTTCCGACGATCTCGGAAACAGGCAGGTCGGCGTCGATCATGTCGATCTGCTTGCGGTGGACCATGATCTGGCTGACATCGAGTTCCTGAAGGTCCAGCACGCCGCGGAACATGTTGCGGTCCTGGCTTTCGACCGCGCCTTCGTCGTGGTGGTATTCGACGGCGCCACGAATTTCCTCGTGCGCCGCCAGCACATCGACCTCCATCGACATCTTGACGCCGAACAGGCGCAGCGTGCCGCGCACGAACCACTGCACCGCCTGGACGACCGGACCGAAGACATAGACGGTCCACATGACCAGGCGCGACATGCCGCGCGCCACATCGTCGGGCTTGAGGATGGCCAGGGTCTTGGGCAGGACCTCGCCGAACACTAGGATCAGCACCGTCATTATGGCCGTCGATGCCGCCACGCCAAGGGCGCCGGGGAAGAGACTGCCCAGCACGCTGGTCGTGAGCGCCGAGGCGCCGATGTTCAGGACATTGTTGGCAAGCAGGATGGCGCCGATCATCTTTTCCTGATCGGAGAGGAGGATGTTTACCCGTTTGGCGGCCTTGTCGCCATCGCGCTCAAGTTGGTGCATGCGGCCGCGCGAGGCAGCGGTCAGCGAGGTTTCGCCGGCCGAGAACAGGGCCGAGACGAACAGCAGACCGATCAGCGACGGCGCCAGGACGAGCAGGGTAGCGATCAGCATGGCTGGTCTTCGGCCATCTCGGCGCCGTCCATGATCAGGAAGTTGCAGATCGAGTCGCGTGGCACCTTTTTGGCCACATAGGCTTCGCCGATGCCCTTTACCAGAACGAAGGTCAGGTTGCCGCCCTCGGCCTTTTTATCAGTGCCCATGTGCTTGATGAGCCGGTTGGCTTCAAACGGTTCATTGCGGACTTCGGCCATGCTGGTCGGCAGCCCGACGCTCGCGATAGCGGCGACAGCGCGTTCACGATCAGACTCATGGCATTCGCCGATCATTTCACTGTAGCGGAAGGCCTGGGCCATGCCGACCGCGACGGCTTCACCGTGCAGCAATTGATCGCCAAAGCCGACTTCCGCTTCCAGCGCGTGGCCGAAGGTATGGCCGAGATTGAGCAAGGCACGCTTGCCGCCTTCGCGTTCATCGGCGGCGACGATCTCGGCTTTCATTTCCACACTTCTGGAAATGGCTTTCAGCAACGCTTCCGGTTGAAGAGAAATGACATCGTGGCCGTGGACTTCGAGCCAGTCGAAAAAGGCGGGATCGCCCAGCAGGCCGTACTTGATGATCTCGGCGTAACCGCAGCGGATTTCGCGTTCGGGCAGGGTCTTCAATATGTCGAGGTCGCACAGGACCAGACGCGGTTGCCAGAAGGCGCCGATCAGGTTCTTGCCTTTTTCGTGGTCGATAGCCGTCTTGCCGCCGACCGACGAATCGACCTGGGCCAGTACGGTGGTCGGCAACTGGATGAAATCGATGCCGCGCATATAGACGGCGCTGGCAAAACCAGCCAGGTCGCCGATGACGCCTCCGCCGAGCGCCAGGACCACGTCCTTGCGGTCGAGGCCGATCTCCAGCATCTGCTCGAGGAGGTATTTGAGCCCATCGAACGACTTCGACTGCTCACCTGCCGGAATGACGATCTTGTGCGTCGCGTGGCCGGCGGCTTCGAACTGTTTAAGCAGCGCGTCGGCATGCAGCGGATCGACATGGCTGTCGGTCACCAGCACGGCGCGCTTGTTGGTCAGGAACGGCCCGATCCACTTTTCGGCTTCGCTCAGGAGGCCCTGGCCGACGACGACTTCGTATGGCTTGAAGCCTTGGCCATCGACCGCAATGCGCCGTATCTCCGTCATGTCTTGTCTCCATTGACGTGCGCGTACAGCGCATCGAGGACCATTTCCAAGGCCCGGCCGTGGGAATTGTCGCCGGTGTCAACGACGACATCGGCCATTTCGTATAGGGGATAGCGTTTTTCGACGTGGTCTTTCAGGACATCCATCGGATCGCGATCTTTCAGCAAGGGGCGGTGCGGCTTGTTGGCGACACGCCGCGCCAGGACGCGCAGGTCGGTCTTCAGCCAGACCGTGATCGCCTTTTCTTTCAGGCGTTCGCGCGTCAGGGCGTTGGTCAGGGCGCCGCCACCCGTCGCCAGGATCTGAACCGGCGCATCGAGCAGGCGGGCGATGACCTTCTGCTCGCCGTCACGGAAGCCAGCTTCGCCATAGTGGGCAAAGATGTCGGCGATGCTCTGACCGGCGGCTTTTTCGATCTCCTCGTCGGCGTCGACGAAGGGCAGGCCGAAATGATCAGCCAGACGGCGGCCGATGGTTGTCTTACCGACGCCCATCAGTCCGACGAGCGCCACTGTGCGGGGCAGGGTGAATTGCGGGCGCGGAACGGCCTCGGCAGGGTTTGTGGGCGCGGTCATGGCTGGCTAGCCATGTCCTGGCCAAAAGGATGAAGAGTCATAACGGCGGCTTTTACACGATATTAGGGGGGCTTTGCCAGAGTTCGGACGAATTTCCTTTGAGCCCTCATTATGTCACGCCCTGCATTCGACCCGGTGAAACAGTTCCTGCAGATGATGGCGGTCGAACGCAACGCCGCGCGTCCGACGCTCGACGCCTATGGCCGCGACCTTGCCGACCTCGGTGAGATATTGAATGTCACGCCCTCGGGCTTGCTGGGTTTGGGCGAAGCCGATATCGCGCGCTACTTCTCCATCCTCGATGAACGCGGCCTGGCGTCGAGCTCGATGCAGCGCAAACGCTCGGCGGTGCGTCAGTTCTATCGGTTCTGCGTATCGGAAAGCCTGTGTGCCGCCGACCCCAGCCGCAAGATCGCCGCGGCGCGCAAGGGCCTGAAACTGCCCAAGATTATCAGCCGCGAAGAGATCGAAGCGCTGATCGAGGCGGCGGGCGTCAAGGATATCACCCAGGCCATCCGCCTGCGCTGCCTGATCGAGATGGCTTACGCCTCAGGTATGCGGATTTCCGAACTGGTGTCGCTCCGGCTCGATGCCGTTGTCCGCGATCCGGCCTTTTTGATCATCAAGGGCAAGGGCGGCGTCGAGCGGCTGGTGCCGCTCAACCCGGCGGCGCGAGAGGCCATCAAAGCCTATCTCGATATTCGGGGCGCCTTTTTGCAGGCCAAGGACCAGGCCAATCCCTTCCTGTTCGCCTCACGCGGCGCCGATGGCCACCTGACGCGTCGCCGCGTCGGGCAACTGCTCGACGAAGCGGCGATGAACGCAGGCATAGACCCGGCCCGCGTGTCGCCGCACGTCCTGCGCCATGCCTTTGCCACCCATCTGCTAGAAGGTGGGGCCGACCTGCGCGTCGTCCAGACCCTGCTGGGCCATGCCGACATTTCGACGACCCAGATCTATACCCACGTGGCCAGCGAACGCCTGCGTGAAGTCGTGGAGACGCATCATCCTCTTGCAAAAGTGCGTTAACCTGATGAGGGAAGGTCGCCCAAAAAACCGCTTTGCCTTCTCACGCGCTTGCTGTTAAACGCCAATTCCCTTAGTTTTGCGAACTTTCCGGCAGCCGAGAGCCAATTTAGATGCGTCACTATCTCGAATTCGAGCGTCCCATCGCCGACCTGGAAGCGAAGATCGACGAACTGTCGACGCTTTCGGCCAGCGGGACCAACCTCGACGAGGAAATCCAGGCGCTGCGCGACCGGAGCCAGCGCCTGCGCAAGGACGTCTACGCCAAGCTGGAGCCGTGGCAGAAGACCATGGTGGCGCGTCATCCGGAACGCCCGCATCTGGTCGACTATATCAATGGTTTGATCGAGGACTTCGTTGAACTGCGCGGCGACCGCAAGTTCGGTGACGACCAGGCGATCGTTGGTGGCCTGGGCAAGTTCCGTGGCCAATCGGTCGTGGTCATGGGCCACGAAAAGGGCCACGACACCAATACGCGCCTGAAGCACAATTTTGGCATGGCCCGCCCGGAAGGCTACCGCAAGGCGGTGCGTCTGATGGAGATGGCCGAGCAGTTCGGTCTGCCGGTCCTGACCTTTGTCGATACGGCCGGCGCCTATCCGGGGATCGGCGCCGAGGAGCGCGGCCAGGCCGAAGCCATCGCGCGCTCGACCGAAAAGGGCCTGATGCTGAAGTCGCCATTTATCGCCACCGTGACGGGCGAGGGCGGGTCGGGTGGCGCAATCGCGCTGGCAGCGGCCAACCGCGTGCTGATTCTCGAGCACTCCATATATAGCGTCATTTCGCCGGAAGGCGCCGCCTCGATCCTGTGGAAGGACGGCGGCCGGGCCAAGGACGCCGCCGATCGCATGAAGATCACCGCACCCGACCTGTTGAAGATGGGCATTGTCGACCGCGTGGTCGAAGAGCCCGCCGGCGGCGCGCATTCCGACCGCGAAAAGATGATCGAGACGCTCGGCAATGTGCTGGAAGAAGAGTTGAAGGCGCTCAGCTTCCTGACGCCGGAGCAACTGGTCGCCCAGCGGTCGGAAAGGTTCTACAACATTGGTCGTAAGGGGCTGTAACCAGGCAGCCAAGGTGGGGGGAAGATGAATACCAGATCTGAAAAGCGATATGTCTTCAAGCCTATGAAGACGTTGACCGCATGGACTCTGGGCCTGATTGTCGTCAAGCTGATCGCCATGACGATCTGGACGGCCGGACAGACGGCTTATCTTTTTAACGACAGTCTCTACGATGTCCTGGAGTTGCCGGTAGGGCTGTCCATGTTGTCCTATATTGTCATGTGGCTGGTTTCAGGCATTGTCAGCCTGTTTTGGATTTATGGTGCTGCCCGCAATGCAAAAGCGCTGCGTCCGGCGCTGGATATTACGCCGGGTTGGGCTGTCGGCTGGTTTTTCGTTCCATTCGCCAACCTGGTTAAGCCCTGCATGGTCATGGGCGATATTGCGGTGAGCAGCAGGGGGCCGGTTGACGTCCGCTATCCCAAGCCGTCGCCACTTATTCTGCTGTGGTGGCTGCCCAATATTTTCGGCAATATCATCACGTCGATCGCCGGACGTTTCCAGGACGATGAGATTGTGGTCGGCGCTGGCCCGGCCTATATCGCTTTCACCTTGGGACTGGCGCTGATCATTGTTGGAACCGGGGCTTTCTTCAAAATTGTCCGGGATATTCATCGCGACCAGTTGGCGGCCAATATCCGTCTGGCTTCGGTATTCTGATCCTTATACCGGGCTGATTTTTTGGCGCGGCAATCCGATTTGTCAACCGATCGGGGATGACGCATAGGCTCCTGCAAACTGGAGACCGACCCATGCGCATTACCCTTTTTACAGCCTCAAGCCTCGCCATCCTTCTTCCCTTGAGTGCCCATGCCGAGCCCGAATATGTCGGCGCGCGCGCCAGCACGCTCGGCCTCGGGCTGGAATATGCCCACAAATTCACGCCGCACATTTCCGGCCGCGCCGTCGTCAACACCTACAATTACGACGACGATTTTGAGTCCGACAACATCCAGTACAATGGCGAGCTCGAACTGGGGTCGTTCGGCGGCCTGGTTGATTTCCGCTTTACCGAAGACAGCCCGTTCTTCGTTACAGCCGGCCTCTATAAGAACGACAACGAGATCAAGGCGGCAGCCGATCCGGCGCAGCAGACCGACATCGGCGGTATTCCTTTTACGCCCGAGCAAATCGGCGTCCTGACCGCAAAAGCCGATTTCAAGGATACCGCGCCGTATCTGGGCCTTGGCTGGCGCTGGGCCGCCGGCCATGTCGGCTTCAGCCTGGAAGCCGGCGCCTATTTTCAGGGCTCACCCAAGGTCTCTTTGACGTCGAATGGCACCCTGGCCAGCGACCCAACCTATCAGCAGGCGCTGGAGATCGAGCGCCAGGATCTTGAAGATGAACTTAAGGACTTCAAGACCTATCCGGTTGTGTCCTTCGGCGTCGGCTATAAGTTCTGAGCTGTTACGACCTTAGGCATTGCGCTCGATCGCCACCTGGTGCGGGTAGGGGATTTCGATCCCGGCGGCGTCCAGAGCCTTCTTGACCGCAATGATCCAGTGCGTCTTGGCCTTCAGCGCATTGGCCGGCAGGGTCCATATCCACATGCGCACAATGACGCCCGATGCAGCGAATTCGTGCAGATGCACCGACACCTCGTGCGCCGGAAGGTGATCGGCCTGGGCCTTCGCCACCTCGGTCAAAAGGGCCACGGCGGCTTCCAGGTCCGTCTCGTAGCCGACCTCGACGCGCAGTTCGACCCTTGAGGCGCCGTTGGTGGTCATGTTGGTGATCTCGTTCGAGAACACCTTGGTGTTGGGCACGTAAACCCGGACATTGTCGACATTGTCGATTTCGGTCGAGAACAGGCCCAGGCGGTGCACCTTGCCCGCCACTTCGCCCATCTTGACGGAATCGCCGATGCGGTAAGGCTTGGTGAACAACAGCATCAGTCCGGCGGCGACGTTGCTGAGCGTGCCCTGCAACGCCAGGCCGATGGCCAGAGAGGCGGCGCCCAGGACTGTGATCAATGACGCGGTCTGGACACCCAGCCGGTTGAGCACGGCGACGAGGCCGATCAGGAGGACCAGCCAGCGCACCACCTGCGAGAAGAATTCCGGCAGGGTCCGGTCGGCGTCGCGGTGAACCAGCCGGCGAGACACCCGTTTGACGGCGTCGCCGATCAGGCTCGACAGGACCATGGTAACCGCCATGAGCGCCGCGGCCCAGCCGACATTGGCCAGCATTTCCGGCTTTTTGGTCACGAGGTGCCATAGGGCGTCCGCATAGGTGGCGACTTCGTGGATAAAGCCGTTGAGCGGGCCAAGATCAAGTTTGAAGCCGGCGTTGATCATGCGTCCCCCTATACATTCCCTTTACGTTTTGCCCGGAAGAAGTCTTTGAGCATAGTCCCGCTCTGTTCGGCAAGTACGCCCGCGCTCACCTCCGGCCGCCAGTGGCAGGTCGGCTGCGCGAAAAAGCGCGGGCCGTGGTCGATCGCACCGCCTTTCGGATCGGAGGCGCCATAGATGACGCGGCCGATGCGGGCGTGGCTAATGGCGCCGGCGCACATGGCGCAAGGCTCCAGCGTGACATAGAGCCACAAATCGGTGAGACGATAGTTGCCAAGGGCCGCGCCCGCCGCCCGCATGGCCAGTATTTCAGCATGCGCCGAAGGGTCATTAAGGCTAATCGGCGAATTTCTTGCGACTGAAACAATGGTTTTACTTGACGGATCGAAGATTAAAGCGCCAATCGGCACTTCGCCGGACCGGGCTGCGGATTGCGCCTCGTCCAAAGCGGCCTGCATCAGGCTTTCGTCGTCGTGAACCATGCTGTCACAAGACGAAACATGCCCGCCGCGTCAAGCAAAAAGGCCTTATGCGCCGGGTTTTAAAAGAAAGTCATTGTCGTGACCGATAACAGTAACGCTGGAGAGCGTGACATGCCCAATAAAGATGGAACCCCTGAGACCCCGGCCGCTGCGCCGATCAGCCAGGAAGACCAGGACATGGCCGATGGCCATCGCTATCAGAGCCAGGAATTCCGAGACGCGCGGGGTGGCGATAAGCCCGATGGCGAACGCAAGCGCCCTGCCAGGGACGCCAAAGGCCCGAAAAGGGGTGGCAAGGACGGCAAGGATGCCAAGCCACCGGTCAAGACGGAGCGTATCGCCAAGGTGCTGGCGCGCGCCGGCCTGGCCTCGCGTCGTGAAGTCGAGCGCCTGATCGGCCTCGGCAAGATCGCCGTCAACGGCCGCATCCTTGAAACGCCGGCCGTGCTGGTCTCGTCAACCGACGTCATCACCGTCGAAGGCCAGCCGATCGGCAAGGCCGAGCCGACCCGCCTGTGGCGCTATCATAAACCCGTCGGCCTGATGACCACCCATTCCGATCCGCAAGGCCGTCCGACCGTTTTTGAAAAGCTGCCGCAGCCTATGCCGCGCGTCATCTCCGTCGGCCGCCTCGACCTCAATTCCGAAGGCCTGCTGCTGCTGACCAATGACGGCGAACTGGCGCGCGCGCTGGAAATGCCATCGACCGCCTGGGTGCGGCAGTATCGCGCCCGCGCGCTGGGTCACACGACCCAGGCTGAACTCGATCGCCTGAAGAACGGCACGACGGTCGATGGCGTCATCTACGGTCCGATGGAAGCGACGCTCGACAAGCGGCAGGACAAGGCCGATGGCCGCGCCAACGTCTGGCTGACCGTCTCGATCACCGAAGGCAAGAACCGCGAAGTCCGTAAGGTACTGGAATCGATCGGCCTGAAGGTCAATCGCCTGATCCGTTTGGCCTATGGCCCGTTCCTGCTTGGCAACCTCGAAGCCGGCGATGTCGAAGAAGTCGGCCCCCGCGTGATCCGCGAGCTGCTGAGCGACAAGATCGACCCGCGCAATCTTCCGCCCGAAGGCGCCAGCCAGACGCGCGACCTGCCCAGGGCGCGACCAGCCGCCGAAGGCCGCCGCGCCGGTGGCGACCGCTTTGGCAAGACCGACGCCCGCGAAACGTCAAGGCCGGCGCGCGAGCGCAAGGTTGGCGATGGTCCGCGTGTCCGCCGTGACTTCGAGGATCGCCGCGAGTTCAAGGACCGGGATTTCGACGAGCGTCCGCGCTTCGAAGGTGACGGCGAGAGCCGCGACCGCCGGCAGGAGCGCACCTTCGCGCCGCGCGGTGAACGGTCGTTCGACAAGAAGCCATGGACGCCGCGTCCCGAGACCGGCAGCGAAGATCGTGCGCCCCGCGCCTACAAGCCGCGCGAAGAGCGTGGTGGCGGAGATCGGCCGTCCTTCCGTCCGCGCGAAGACCGTGCGCCGCGCGACGGCGCGCGTCCGGCCCGCAGCTATGGCGCTAAAAAGTCGTATGATGGCATTCCAGCGGGGGAAGCCGGCGCCTATGAGCGCGCCAAGCGCGAATTCGGTGGCGGTGACCGTCCGCAGGGCGAGCGCAGCTTCCGTCCGCGCGAAGACCGCGACGGTGGTGGCGAGCGCAAGAGCTATGGCAACAAGCCGCGCTTTGACCGTACGCAAGGCGAGCGTCCGCAGGGCGAGCGTAGCTTCCGTCCACGTGAAGACCGTGGCAGTGGTGACCGTCCGCCGTATGGCAAGCCGCGCTTCGACCGTCCGCAAGGTGACCGCCCGCAGGGTGAACGCAGCTTCCGTCCGCGCGAAGATCGGAGCGGTGGTGACCGTCCGTCGTATGGCAAGCCGCGCTTTGACCGTCCGCAAGGCGATCGCCCGCAGGGTGAACGCAGCTTCCGGCCGCGCGAGGATCGCGCCGGCGGTGGTGCCAATAGCGGTGAACGCATGAGCTACGGCGACAAGCCGCGCTTCGACCGTCCGCAAGGTGATCGTTCCCAGGGCGAGCGCAGCTTCCGCCCGCGTGAAGACCGTGCCGGCGGCGGCGAGCGCAAGAGCTATGGCGACAGACCGTCTTCGGGACCGCGCCCAGGCGGTAAGCCGGGTGGGTTTGGCGGCAAGCCAGGCGGCTTCAAGCCGGGCGGTCGCCCCGGTGGTCGTCCCGGCAGCGCTCCAGGCGGTTTCAGCCGCAAGCCGCGCCGCGAAGACTAAACCATGCGCATCGTCGGGGGCGACTTCAAGGGCCGCGTTATCACCGCGCCGGAAGGCCGCAATACGCGGCCGACCTCCGATCGTGCGCGTGAGGCGATCTTCAACGTGCTGGCCCATGCCGAATGGGCGGCGAATATTGACGGCGCCCGCGTCATGGATGTCTTCGCCGGCTCCGGCGCGCTGGGCTTTGAGGCCCTGTCGCGTGGCGCCGCCTTCTGCCTGTTCGTCGAGACGGACGAGGCGGCGCGCGGCGCCATCCGCGACAATGTCGAATCTTTCGGGCTGTTCGGAAATACCCGCGTCCATCGCCGCGACGCCACGCAGCTCGGGCCGCGTCCGGGATCGCAAGCCGAAGCCTTCGATCTAGTATTCCTCGACCCGCCCTACCACAAGGGATTGGGTGAGAAGGCGCTCGATTGCCTCATTTCGGGAAACTGGCTGTCAGAAAATGCGACAGTGGTTTTCGAGCGGGGCGCCGATGAGGGTGATTTTGCCACAGATGTGTGGGAAATAAACAACGCCAAATTTTACGGCGCGGCGCAGGTTTTGTTCCTTAAACAAAAAATTTATCAAAAATAAGTATTTGATTTTTATCAGGATAAAATTTCAATTACCTTGTCTAGTGGTAAAATTAGCGCAAACGTTAAAAAAGTCTATTGACGGTTCTTCGGTCTTATCCACAATATGTCCTTAACAAGGCGTAAATATCATAGAGGCATGTAAATTGCCCGTTTTACGCCTTGAGGTGAGACTACCAAACTTAGGGGTAAGTGATGGACAATCAAGCTATACACACAGGGAAGGTGCGCGCCGCGCGCGGCCGTCAGGACGCTTTCAAGCTGCTTCTGGTCGCGGGTCTTAGCGTCCAGGCGTGGGGCGTCGTTATGGGCCTCGGCCTGCTCATCCTGAATTTCGCACACTGATGTGCTGTTCGCCTGGGGTCATCTGACCGCAGGTTTTTTTATGACCAAATATGTTCTGACACGTGGCAGGACATGGGCCAGACTGACTTGCGCGGAGGCGGGTTAACCGCCCTGACGCATATGGTTCGATGGGTGGGGTGTGACAATGGCGAGCGCAAATGGGTGCGCTCGCCATTGTTGTTTGTGTGCGGAGTTGATCAGCGCCGGCCGAACAGGCGCTCGATATCCTTGAGCTTGAGCTCGACATAGGTTGGACGGCCATGGTTGCATTGACCGGAATGGGGGGTGGCCTCCATTTGCCGCAGCAAGGCGTTCATCTCGTCGCCCGTCAGGCGGCGGCCCGAGCGCACACTGTGCCGGCAGGCGTGGTCGCCGCAGATTTCCGCCATCCGTTCTTTCAACGCCAGCAGCTCGCCGTGCTCGGTCAGGTCGTCGACCAGGTCGCGGACAAGACCGGCGATATCGCAATCGCCAAGCAAGGATGGAATGTAGCGCACAAGCACGCTGGTCGGGCCGAAGGCTTCGAGGCCCAATCCCATGGTCGCCAGGTCATCGGCACGCGCCATAAGGCGTGTGACTTCCTCGCGTTCGAGATCGACGATTTCCGGAATGAGCAGGCTCTGGCTGATGACATGGCCCTCGGCCATGGCCGCCTTCATCTGCTCATAGACCAGCCGTTCGTGCGCGGCGTGCTGGTCGACAATGACCATGCCATCCTGGGTCTGGGCCAGGATATAGGTCTCGTGGATCTGGGCGCGTGCGGCACCCAGTGGGAAGGCGATGGCGTCCGGGACGGACGGCGCGTCGACCTGAGTCCAGGTTGCGACTTCGGTGATGACGCCGTCCATGTCGATGAAGGGCGCTTCGGACACGCCGGGCGCATCGAAGGCGGCCACTGGTTCGACGCGGCCGGCCGGCACAAAGGGCGATGGTTCGGGGCTTAGCCACGGCCGCACGGCCGTGATCTGCGAGGGCGAGGGGCGCTCGTAAGCCGGCGCGGCAAACGCCCGGTTCAGGCTCAACTGTGGCTGGACCGGCGATATCATGCCTTCGGGCCGGAAACCGCTGAGCGTCTGTGACGCCACCGTGGTCGAGGCGCGGTGACCGGCCGAGGCGAGGGCGTGTTTCAGGGCGCCGATAATCAGGCCGCGCACCAGGTTGGGATCGCGGAAGCGGACCTCGGTCTTGGCCGGATGAACGTTGACGTCGAGCTCCTCGGGCGGGATTTCGATGAAGAGGGCCGCCAGCGGATGCCGGTCGCGCGCCAGGAAGTCAGCATAAGCGGCCCGCAGTGCACCGGCCAGCAGGCGATCGCGTACCGGACGGTTATTGACGAACAGATACTGATGCAGGGCGTTGCCGCGCGAGAAGGTCGGCAGGCCGGCATAGCCCGTGAGGCGGACGCCTTCGCGCTGCTGGTCGATCAGCAAGGCATTCTCGGAAAAGTCGGCGCCGAGCAGGGCGGCCAGGCGCTTCAGCCTGCCTTCGAAGCCATCGGCTTCACGGTAAAGGCGCAACGACTTCTTGCCGTCGAGTTCGAGCGAAAAACCGACGTCGTGGTGCGCCATGGCCTGGCGCTTGACTTCTTCGGCGATGGCCATGTTTTCCGAGCGCTCGGACTTCATGAACTTTAGCCGCGCCGGCGTGGCGTAGAACAGATCGCGCAGGTCGACGCGCGTGCCGTGTTCGCGGCTGAAGGCGGCGGGTTGCAGCGGCTGGATCGCGCCGCCATCGACCGTGATGGTCAAGGCATCGCCGTCCCGAGGCTTCGACGTCAGGCTGAGGCGGGCGACCGAGCCCATGGACGGCAGGGCTTCGCCGCGGAAGCCCAGCGTCTGGATGTGCAGCAGGTCCCAGGTGCCATCGTCCTGGGGCTTCAGCTTGGAGGTGGCGTGGCGTTCGATGGCCAGGTTGAGGTCGTCCGGCCCCATGCCGCAGCCATCGTCCTCGATCAGGATGCGAGACAGGCCGCCCAGGTCGCAGCGGATGTCGATCTGGCGCGCGCCGGCATCGATGGCGTTTTCGACCAGTTCCTTGACTGCGGACGCCGGACGCTCGACGACCTCGCCGGCGGCGATGCGGTTGATGGTATCCTGGGGGAGACGCTGAATTACGGACATCGCGGCAGAATAGCCGGAGTCGGCTTGAGTGTCAGCAAGGGTTTAACCACGAACGACACGAACAAACACGAACACAGAGATTCAATGTTCGTGACGGCGCTTGCGTCGGTTCGTGTGGTTCGTGGTCGAATCTTATGGCTTGCGGAAGACCAGGGCCATCCGGTCCGTCTTGCCGCGGATCGCCGGATCGAAGACGTTCTTGGTGTGGTCGTCGCCGGCATTGGCCAGCACAGCGCTGTCCTCGGCAACCGTAAAGCCGGCCGCCTTAAAATCAGCCAGAACCTGCGCCTTTTCAATGCGGTGGGTGGTGTTGGTCTCGGTCGCGCCCTTGCCGGCGGCTGTATCGTGGTCGGTGATGACAACCAGGCCGCCCGGCTTCAGAAGCGACTTCAGCGAGGCCGTGAGCTTCGCCGTATCGTGGTCTTTTTCGTTGTAGGTGTCGTGATAGACCATGCCCATGAAGATGACGTCATAGGGCTTGGCGGGGACGGGGATCTTGTCGAAATCGGCCGTCACCAGGCCGATATTCTTACGCGCCGCCACCATGGCGTCGCGCGCCGGCCCCATCTTGTAATAGTCGACCCAGCCCTGCGGATTCTGCGAATCGACATGGCCGTTGCACACAGCGGAAGACAAGAGCCACGAGGCGTAGCCCTGGCCTGCGCCGATATCGAGCACGCGGTCACCCGGCTTGACGTGCGACAGCAGGAAGGTGACTTCGGCCTTGCGGACCGCGTCGCGCTCGCGCTGGTCGGCGGGACGGTCGGCGGCTGCCAGGGCGCCATCGACGCGCTGTTCCAGCGTCTGCTTGGCGCAGTCGGCGGCCGGAGAGGCCAGGGCGGGCAGGGCCAGCGGCGCCATCAGGAACACGGATACCGCGAACAGGGATTTCAGCTTCATCTTATCCTCCAGCATTGACGCGTTTAAGAAAAAAGGCGTTCCGAATGGAACGCCTCGATACTTTTGGGACTGTAGTCCGGGTTTAGAGGCCCGGCAGTTTGAACTTCTGGTCTTTCTTTTGGGCGATGATGATCGGCTGGTCGCCGGTCAACGCCGTCAGGCGGGCCTTTTCGGCTTCGGCATCGACTGGCGTCGCTTCGGACGCCAGTTGCGCATTGGTATTGGCAGGCGCCGTTGGCGCCTCAGGCTTGCGCCAGAAAAGCACCTTGTCGGCAAAGCTTGAGTCCTTGTAGGCGAGATCGCCGAATTCATCGTCGACGACGTAGCGGGCCAGTGGATCGGCCTTGTCGGCGCCGGCCTGGGCGACGAAGAGCTGTTCGCCCTGGGTGCGGCTGACGGCGTCGCGTTCACCCAGGAGCGCCTGACGGGCCACGCTGTCGGGTTGCAGTTCCTGAGGACGCGGCTCACCCGGCGCAGGCGGACGCAGGGCAAAGTTCGGCGGCACGACCAGCGGAGCCTTGGTCACGACGCGGAATTCGTCGGGCACGACCTTGTTGAGGCCCAGCGCGT
>CBFGPQ010000058.1:0-20235 GCA_965650705.1 uncultured Asticcacaulis sp.
GAGACCGAAGCCAAGGTGTCGGTCGATCTCGGCGGCCGCCCCTTCTGCGTCTTCAAGGGCAGCTTCCAATCGACGCATATCGGCGACTACCAGACCGAAATGACGTCGCATGCCTTCCGCTCGCTGTCGGAGACGCTCGGTGCCTCGATCCATGTTGAGGTCGAAGGCGGCAACGACCACCACAAGACCGAGGCCTGCTTCAAGGCATTGGGCCGCGCTCTGCGTCAGGCCACACGCATCGAAGGTGATGCTCTGCCTTCGACTAAAGGAATGTTGGCGTGAGTTGCTTAGGTCTTTTTCCTTCCCCGTTTACGGGGAAGGTGGCATGGAGCGCAGCGAACATGACGGAAGGGGGATTTTCGTGCCTCCTGACGCCCCCCCTTCCGTCTGCTCGTAACCTCGCAGACACCTTCCCCGTAAACGGGGAAGGAGAAGAAAGTTACGCCTGATGATTACAGTCATTGAACTCGGCTGCGCCAATACCGCTTCGGTCCTGTTCGCTCTCGACCGTCTGGGCGCCGAAGCCAAACTTTCGTCGGACCAGGCCGAAATCGCCGGAGCCAAGAAGGTTGTGCTGCCGGGCGTTGGCGCAGCCGGCTTCGCCATGTCGCGCGTACGTGAACTGGGCCTGTTCGACATTATTCGCGGGCTGACCGTGCCGTTGCTGGGCGTGTGCCTGGGTCAGCAACTGCTGTTCGATGGCTCGGACGAAGGCGATGTTGCGTGTCTGGGCCTGATCCCCGGGCGCGTGACAAAGATGGAAGCCAGCAAGGACATGGTTGTGCCGCATATGGGCTGGAACCAGCTCGAAGTCACGAAAGCCGATCCGCTGACCGCTGGCGTCAGGGACGGCGACTTCGCCTATTTCGTTCATTCTTATGTCTGTCCGGTCAATGACTGGACGCTCGCCAACTCGACCTACGGCGCGCCTTTTGCCGCCATGGTCCGCAAGGACAATGTCTGGGGCTGCCAGTTCCACCCGGAACGCTCCCAGTCCGTTGGCGCCCAGATCCTCAGGAACTTCGTAGAGCTATGATCCTTTATCCTGCCATCGACCTGATCAACGGTGAGTGCGTGCGACTGACGCAAGGGCGTTTCGACGCCGTGACGCGCTACGACTCCGATCCGTTCAAGCGCCTCGACATGTTCAATGAAGAGTTCGCCAAGTGGGTTCACATCGTCGACCTCGACGGCGCAAAGGCCGGATCACCACAACAGCACGAACTCATCGGCCGCCTGGCCAAGGCGTCGCGTGCCAAGATCCAGACAGGCGGCGGTGTGCGGACGCGCGAACATGTGCAAACCCTTTTGGATGAAGGTGTGTCAGCGGTCGTCGTCGGCTCAGCCGCAGTGAAAAATCCCGAGGCGGTGCGCGGCTGGCTGCGCGATTTCGGCAAGGACCGCGTCACCCTGGCGCTCGACGTCCTGCCCACCGAAGACGGTGATTTTGACGCCGCCCTGCACGGCTGGACCGAGGGTTCAGGCATATCGTTGTGGAGCGTGCTCGACGAATATCCGGTCGGCGTGGCGCAACGCATCCTCGTCACCGACGTGTCGCGCGACGGCATGCTGATGGGCCCGAACATGGAGCTGATGAAGGCCTTGCGCAAGAAGCGTCCGGACCTGGAAGTCCAGGCCTCGGGCGGCGTGCGTTCGGTCGAGGACCTCTATGATCTGAAGGCCTTGGGCGTCCACGGCGCCATTGTCGGCAAGGCGATTTACGAAGGCCTCATCGATTTGAAAGCCGCGCTCAATGTTGGTTAAGGGCGCGCTTTTTAATCCAAAAACCGCTGCGCACTTTTTGGAAAGCGCTCGAAATGTTGGCTAGACGCATCATCCCCTGTCTCGACGTCAAGGACGGCAAGGTCGTCAAGGGCGTGCAGTTTGTTGGTCACGAAGTCCTCGGCGACGCCGTCGATATGGCGCTACGCTACCGCGACGAAGGCGCCGACGAACTGGTGCTCTACGACATCACGGCCTCATCCGAAGGCCGTACGGTCGACTACAACTGGGTGCGCGACATCGCCCGCGCGCTCGACATTCCCTTCTGTGTCGCTGGCGGCATTCGCTCGGCCGAGCAGGCGGTCAAGTGCCTCGATTCGGGCGCCGACAAGGTGTCGATCAACTCGCCCGCCCTGGAACGCCCCGACCTGATCAACGAACTGGCTGAAATGGCCGGATCGCAGTGCGTAGTCGTCGGCATCGACAGCCGCGAAATGCACAACGATTACTACGTTCATCAGTACAGTGGCGATCCCGACAAGATTCGCCAGGCCGGCCGCCGGACGCTCGACTGGGTGGTCGAAGCGCAATCGCGCGGCGCCGGTGAAATCGTGCTCAACTGCATGAACCAGGACGGCGTGCGCAAGGGTTACGACATCGTCCAGTTGCGCAAGGTCCGCGACCTGCTCAATATCCCGCTCGTAGCCTCCGGCGGCGCCGGCGCGCCCGAGCACTTCCGCGATGTCTTCGACCAGGCCGACGTATCCGGCGCCCTTGCCGCCAGCGTGTTTCACAAGAAGATCATCGCGATCCCTGACCTCAAGCAGCAATTGCGCGGGGACGGAATTGCGGTGAGACTGTAAGAATACCCCTCCGTCATTCCGCAAGCGGAATACCACCTCCCCATCTTCGATAGGGAGGAGAAGCAGTCCCCCCTCTCCTCCCCATGAGAATGGGGAGGGGGACCACGAAGTGGTGGAGGGGTATTTATCCAAGGACGAATATGCCAGACGCCCACACCCTGCCCGAACCGTTGACGATCGACGACATCGCGAAGATCGACTTCGCCAAGGACGGCGGCCTGGTGCCCGCCGTGGTCCAGCACGCCGATACACTCCAGGTCCTGATGCTCGGCTATATGAATGCCGACGCGTTGAAACACACGCTGGATACCGGCCTCGTCACCTTCTGGTCGCGGTCGAAGTCGCGCCTGTGGACCAAGGGCGAAACCTCGGGCGATACGCTTAAGCTCGACCGCATCCTGACCGACTGCGACGAAGACGCGTTTCTGGTCTATGCCCGTCCGCAGGGTCCGACCTGCCACACCAAGACGACCTCGTGCTTTGGCCACGAAGACGCGCCCGGCATTGGTTTCCTGGGCCATTTGGCGGCTATTGTGAAGGATCGTGCCGCCGCCGATCCCGCCGACAGCTATACGGCGCGCCTGATGCACAAGGGTATCGCCAAGATCGCGCAAAAGGTCGGTGAGGAAGGCCTCGAAACAGCATTGGCCGGCCGCGCGGGTGATCTCGACGAACTGCACAATGAGGCCGCCGATCTGCTCTATCATCTGTCGGTGCTGCTGATGGCGCGCGACACCTCGCTTGAGGCGGTGCTAGACATTCTCCGTGAGCGTCACAGGGCCTAATCTTCGAGAAGATTCCGGCCGATCTGCTGGCGGAAGGCCGTGCGCTGTTCTGACGTCAGTTCACCCTGAAAGCCACGGACCTCCGGCGGCAGGTGCTCGGCCACCGGGTCGCTCTGGTGGAAGACGAAATGGTCGAACATCGCCTTCCACGCCCGGTTCTGCTGCGGCGGCAAATCCCGCAATGACAGCATGGCGTGAAACAGGGCCTGGATCGGCACGCCCATCTCCTTGGGCGCGTCGTTCCACCAGTAATTGATCTGGACATTAAGGTCGTCGTCCGAGACGACGTGGTGCCACCACATATAGGGCACGAACAGGACATCGCCGGGTTCCAGCTCCGCCACGGTCGCAGCCTTCAAAGCCTCGGCAAAGCGTGGATGGGCGTCGAAATCGGGATTTTCCATATTGGCCATGGCCGTCGGCACACCCGACACCGTCGTTTCGAACGGCCCCATGTAGAGGTTCGGTAACTGCTCGGGCGGGAACAACACAAAGCGCTTTGTGCCCGCCACCATGCAGGCCAGATTGTCGTAGAGATCGAAATGGATCTGGGTCGTCGAACGATTGCCGATCCAGATGCGCGGTTCGGCGGTGATGCCCGGCAGAGGGTTCTCGGCCTTCACCACCGGCAGGCACTCGACGAGCGGCGCCGACTGAATGTAGATGCGTTCCGCCCCTGCCTGCCCCGCCAGGCGGCGCAGGCGGTCCAGCGTCATGCGCAGCGGCACGTGGGCGCGGGCGAAGTTGAAACTGCCCGGCGCGGCACCGTAAAAGTATTTGCCGTCACCGCCCGGGGCCTGACGGAAGGTCTCCGGCGGCTTACCGCTGTCACGCGCCTTCAGATAGTCGACAAGCGGTCCAGCGCCGGAAAGGGCTGCCTGGACTATCGGCCAGTCGCGCACCAGTCCCTTGAAAACCATAGGTCTGTCCAGTCCGGCAATGGCGCCGGGCAGGTCGTCCGGGACGACATCGCTACGGAATTCGACAGGCGGAATCGAGAGCATGCCGAAAGCCATAACGCAGCCCTCGCGCGGCAACAACCGTTTACAGCCGTGGATATTTAGGCTTAAACTTGGTTAACAGCGTTACGGGAACACGAATATGTTGCAGCTGGGATGGGACACCAGGGGCCGCCTGAGTCGCGAGGACTATCGCGCCGCACAGACCAAGCTTGGCATAAGTTCGTTGATTGCCGTCATCCTCGGCGCGGGCGTCGTGCTGGGCTTTACGAAACAAAATACCTACGTGTCATTGGCCGTGGTGGCGGTCGTCATAGCCGGCGTGCTTTACCTGCAATACCGCGATGCGCAACTGGCCATACGCCGGCTGCACGACCGCAACCTGCCGGGCTGGCTCTTGTGGCCAATCATGCTGTTCACCCTTGTGGTCATCGGCACGACCAGCACCGTCCTGATGGGCGCCCTTTACGAAGGCGGGCTGATGCGTTTTCTGTGGACCGTGTGGGAACTGGCCCAGCCCCTGGTCGGCCTTGCCTTCAGCCTGGGCGGTTACGGCCTTCTGGCGGCCGCGGTCATGGTCGCCTACAGCCTGTTCATCCAGTACAATCTCAACGCCAATTCCAGGCCCGGTCCGAACCGCTACGATTCCGCTCCAGCCGAGTGACCGAATTGCCGCAGGGTTAACGCGTCGTCATCCCCAGCAACGGTTTTGTTTGCGCTGCATGCAGAGCTGCGCCATAAGCCGCTTAGGACAATTAACGGGCAAACGTGCGAAATGGCTTCGCTTATCGACATGATCACGGCGTTCATCGCGCTCCTGGTGTCGGCGGCCTTCCTGCATTTTGGCGGCGACAAGGATGAATTTACCGCCAAGCCTGAACCCGCCCCGGCCGAACAGCAGGCGAATCACTCATCAGCCCCTTCGCACGATCAGGGCGACGCCTGATCCCTACTGGCCGCCGGGAGATAGGATGGTTGTCACGGTTGTTAATTTGACCGTGAAAGGACAGAATTCACCGTGGCGGAACGTGGGATTCTGACAAATTCCTTTGCCTTCAACGTGAGTTAGAGATAGCTTTCGCCTCTTGGGAGAACCTGTCGGGGCGATGCCGGAGATGTGTGTTCCGGACGAGGCGGCGGGGTTGCAGGACTGTTAGATGAAATCGAGACGCCCCCCTTTGAATACTTCCGGTACGCGCACAAGAACGCGTCCGGAGATTGGGATCAACCATCCAGAGACGGACATGCCGTCTCTGGAGACGCTGGACGATTCGCCGGTGGACGATCTGCTCGAAGCGCCGCTCGATTCGGCCTTCATCCCCACGCCCCAGGCTTCCGGCGCGCTAACTGATGAAGCTGCCGATCTCGACATTCCGCATGCGGCGCCCCCCCCGGACTTTTCCCCACCGCCACCCCCGGAGACACCGCCGGCGCGCGTCGGACTTAAGGACGCCACTACGCACGAAGACGCCAAACCTGCCCGGCGCCGCGACTTGACCCCGCGCGTGGAAACCGAAGGGGTGCTTAAGGCCACAGGCGCGTCGCCCATGCTGTTCTGGGGTACCACCGGTTTCATCAGCCTGTTGTGGGCGTGCGGCCTTGCCGCCTTCATGCTCGGCGCCCAGAACAACAGTGGCGCCTTCGCCGTTGAACCGTTCCGCCTGATCGTGATCGGCTTCCTGGCTGTATTCCCGACCGGCCTTATCTTCGCGGCTGCCTTTGCGCTGCGCAATGCCGCAGCTCTGTCGCGCCAATCGGCGCGCGCCGCGGCCCTGGCCGATTCGATGCTGGCGCCGGCGACCTCGGCCGCCATGCAGACGCACGAACTGGTCGACCAGTTGCGCACCCAGGTCGATCATGCCGTCCGAGCCGTACGCCTGGCGCACGCCGACATCACCGAACTTCAGGCCAAGCTGAAGAGCGAGACCGACCGGCTACACGACGCCGCCAATATTGCCCGCGCGACGACCATGAGCGTCACGCGCGCCATGGAGCAGGAACGCGAGGCTGTCGCGCGCATGAGCGAGCAACTGGCACAGCAGGCCAGCGGCATCATCGAAGTCGTCGATCGTCAGGCGCGCATGGTCGCCGATGCATCTGACCTGGCCCAGACGCAACTGCGCGAAGCCGAGGCCACCCTGGCCGTCCGCGCCTCGGATATGATGAGCGCCGCCAACGATGTCTCGACCAATGCCCGCCTGATCAGCGAGGATCTCGACCGGCAGACCCAGCGCCTGGAAACAGCCGGTTCGGGCGTTGCCGGCCAGATTCGTTCGGTCGAGGAAGGCCTGTCGCAACAACGCGCCGGTCTGGTCGCCGCCGCCCTGTCGCTGCGGGCGGACCAGGAAGACTTCGCCGTCCATATCGAAAACCAGCGCGCCCAGCTGACTGAAGCCCTGGCGATTACCCGCGTGGCGACCGTTGACCTCGGCGAGACCTCGGCGCGGGGCGTCGATGTCCTGCGTGATATCGTCCAATCAGCCCAGGAACAATTCCACGCTGTTCTTGGCGCGGCGGAAAACGAGCGCACCTCGTTCGAAACGCGTATCCACGCGACACTTTCCAACATATCGGTCATGGCCGCCGATGCGCGCGATGACCTGATCAATGAAACACGCCGGTCGCTGGAGCAACTGACGGCCGCTGCCTCTGATGCCAAGAAGGCCGCTGACACGGCCGCGCAGGTCGCGCAGGGTCGCGTCGACCGCCTGAACGAGTCGATCTTCGAAGCCAGCAAGAAGGCGGACGAGGTCTTCGACGCCCGCTTTTCCGCCGCGCGCCGCCTGATCGAGGACTCGGCCGAGCTGATCAACCAGGCCGGCGACCAGACCGCCGAACGGCTCGACAACAGCTTCGCGCATACGCGCCAGACGATCGCCGAGGTCAATGAGGCATTGAATGAGCTGACCCACAGCGCCGACCAGTTGCCGCTGATGGCCCAGGACCGCCTGCACGAAATCCGCAGCGCAGTCGAGGAAGGCCTGGCGGCGATGACGGCGGCGGCGCGCAAGGCCGCGCTCGAAACCGAAGCCGTCGACAGTGCATTCCAGGACCGCGTGCGCCGCAACTACGACATGCTGACCGAAGCGGTGCGCCTGATGGGAGTGATTTCGGGCGACCAGCCACTCGCTTCGGCCCAACTCCCCCAGCCCGCGCCGGCACCGGTTACGCGCGATCCGCGCACGCCGCCACCGGCCATGTCGCGCCCGGCGCCCCAGACCATGCCGCGACCGACACCGGCGCCGCAACCGGCGCGTGAGGCGTCTCGCGAGACGGGCCGCCTGCGCCTGACGCCGCTGCCCGCCGAAACGCGCGCGGCGCCGGCGCCGCAGCCCCAACGTCAGACGCCTCAAGGCCAAAAGCCGCTGGGAACCCGCGCCAATGAGTCGAACGGCTGGTCGTGGCGCGACCTGCTGAACGGCATGGACAGCAATGGCAATCCGGCGCGCGACCCGTTGGAGATTCCGACAGACGCCGGCGAGCGTTCGGCCCCGCAAGTGCCGGTCGATGCCGACTTCGACGACGATCTCGATGAAGTGATGGTCGGCGAGATCAACGCCATGGGCGTCGATGCGGCCTCGCTGCTCAGCCGTTCGCGCATAGACGAAATGATTACCTCAATCATGGCCGAGAATAATGAAGGCGCGCGCAACCTGGTCCGCCGCATCGCTCCCGCTGCCGTCCGTCGCCTGAACCGCCGCCTGATGGCCGATCCGGTGCTGCGCCAGCATGCCTCGGAGTTCGTCACGGCCTACGACCAGCAGGTCAACATTGCCCTGATGTCGAAGGATGCGTCGCGCGGACTGCAGGAAGTCCTGAGCAACGACAAGGGCCGCGCCTATCTGTTGATTGACGCGGCGATTGCCGACATCATTTGATGAAACTCACCCTTCGCGCCGAAACCTTTCCGATCGCCGGCACATTCACCATCGCGCGCGGATCGAAGACAGAGGCTCATGTGGTCTATGTCGAGGTCGAGGACGGCGGTCATACCGGCCGTGGCGAAAGCGTGCCCTATGCACGATATGGCGAAAGCATCGAGGCGTCGCTGGCCGAACTCGAAGCGGTGCGCGGCCAGGTCGAGGCCGGCGTCACGATCGAGCGACTGCAAAGCCTGATGAAGCCCGGCGCGGCACGTAATGCGCTCGACTGCGCACTGTGGGACTTAACGGCCAAGCAGAGCAGAATCCCCGCCTGGAAGACCGCCGGACTGAAACGGCTCGATCCACTTAAGACGGCCTATACGCTTAGCCTAGCCTCCCCCGAAGCCATGGGGGAGCAGGCCGCCGCCAATGCCCGCCGCCCACTCCTCAAGCTCAAGATCGGCGGCGCGAATGACCTCGACCGCGTCGAAGCCGTGCGCGCCCATGCGCCCAATGCGCGGCTGATCGTCGACGGCAATGAAGGCCTGAGCTTCGACGATCTTGTTCGCATCGCGCCCGACCTGGCCAGGCTTGGCGTCAAGCTGATCGAACAACCACTGAAGGCCAGCGAGGACGAACAGTTGCTGGGTTTTGTCAGTCCGGTGCCTTTGTGCGCCGACGAAAGCCTGCACGACCGGTCAGAACTTAAACGGTGCGCACGGCTTTATGCCTGCGTAAATATCAAGCTAGACAAGACCGGCGGGCTGACCGAAGCCCTGGCCCTCAAAACTGAAGCGCAAGCCCTGGGTCTGCAGATCATGGTCGGCTGCATGGTCGCGACCTCGCTCAGCATGGCGCCGGCCATGCTGGTGGCGCAGGGCGCGGACTTTGTCGATCTCGATGGGCCGCTGCTCCTGGCGCGCGACCGCGATCATGGGCTGGAGGTCACGGGCTCGATCCTGCATCCGCCGGCGCCGGAGCTATGGGGCTAACCGTGTCCTGAGGCGATAAAGCCTGACCGCGCACAACAGGCCAACCGCCGCCAGGCCCGCCATGAGACCGTAGCCACGCAAGCCCAAATGGGCGAAGGCGACGCCGGAGGCGAGCGTCCCCAGCC
This sequence comes from uncultured Asticcacaulis sp., assembly GCA_965650705.1. Classification (GTDB taxonomy): domain Bacteria; phylum Pseudomonadota; class Alphaproteobacteria; order Caulobacterales; family Caulobacteraceae; genus Asticcacaulis. The sequence goes on from CBFGPQ010000058.1 coordinate 9,310, forward strand.
CCATCATCACCCCGTTGGAATAGGCGGCGTTGATCGTCTGTGCCAGGCCTTCATAGCCCTTGGGCGTCAGGCGGTAGACCAGTTCCAGCCCGGCCATGTAGGTGGCGGCGAAACTGAAAATGTGCAGCAACTGCGATGCCGCCAGCAGCCACAGCGGCGCGTCCCACATCATCAGGCACCAGCGGAAGACCGTCACCGCCGCCGCGAGCAGGATCATCCGCCAGGGCCCCATGAAGCGGCGGAACCGTTCGCCCAGCATCATGTAAGCAATCTCGCCGATCACGCCGATGGCCCACAGATAGCCGCACCAGACCGGCGACAGGCCGGCCTCCTTCCAGATCAAGGTCGAGAAGGCATAGTAGAAACTGTGCGAGGCCTGCAGGCAGGCAATGGCCATGAACAGCCACGCCAGGCCGGGCGTCGCCAGCAGAGTCTTCAGGCGCGCCCACCCTGAGTCCTGCGCTTCTGGCATCAGGTGGCTGCGGTCCTGGCGCGGTTCGGGCGGCAGGACGATCCGGCCGAGTATCGCCATCAGGCCGACGGCGCAGACCACCCAGAACAGGATGATGTCCGGCGGCAAAACCAGCAGCAGCCAACCGACCAGGACATCGGCGACGATGAAGGCGAACGATCCGACCGAACGCGGGATGGCGTAGGTGAAACCGTGGCTACGCGACAGTTGCAGGGTCATCGAATCAAGCATCGGGCTAATGCTGGTCGAACAGGTATAGGCGCAGGCATATAGGATCAGGAAGGCCGCGAAGCGCCACGGCCCATAAACGTCGCTTAAGCCCATCAGGCCATAAAACAGGCACGCCGCCGCCGCCAGCCAGACCATCGGCGTCCGGTAGAGTGTAAAGCGATCCGCCCACAAGCCACTCAAAGGTCCGCTTAAGGACCGCAACAACAAGGGCACGGCCAGGATAACGCCGATCTGCTGCGCCGTAATCCCTTGGTCGCGCAGCCACACCGGCATGTACGGCAGGTTGGCGCCGGTCAGCGAAAACAGCAGCACGTAGAAGCCGGCCTGGCGAACAGGTGTCGTCAGCAACGGGTTCGGCGGATTGGGGGTTGTGGCGGCGGCCATTTGCGGCGTAAACTTTGAAACACTCTGGGTGCGCCGTTTATTTTCTAAAGATCATGATCGATTCTGTAAATTCTTCCATTGCTTCGAAATCCCGATCCGGCGCGGCTCCGCGGGGTCTTTATCCCGACATCGAACCCTATGACGCCGGCCACCTCGCGGTCGGCGGCAAGCACAAGATTTACTATGAACAATGCGGCAATCCGGCTGGCATTCCCGTCGTCGTGCTGCACGGCGGCCCGGGCGGTGGCATCTCAGCCAATCTGCGCTCCTACTTCAATCCGGACGGCTACCGCATCATCCTGTTCGACCAGCGCGGCTGCGGGAAATCGACGCCGCACGCCTCCGAAGACGTGTCGCTGGAAGACAACACGACGTGGCACCTGGTTTCGGACATCGAAGCCTTGCGCGAAAAGCTGGGCGTCAGCCAGTGGGTCGTGTTCGGTGGCTCCTGGGGCTCGACCCTGTCTCTGGCCTATGCGCTCACGCACACCGACAAGGTGCTGGGCTTGATTCTGCGCGGCATCTTCCTGGTGCGCAAATCCGAGCTCGACTGGTTCTACCAGGAAGGCGCCAGTCACATCTATCCGGATATCTGGGAACGCTTCATCGCGCCGATCCCCGAAGCCGAGCGCGGGGACCTGCTCAACGCCTATATCACGCGGCTGAACGGCCCGGACAAGGCGGTGCAGCGCGCCTGCGCCCTGGCATGGAGCGGATGGGAAGGCGACACCCTGTCGATCGAAGGGCCGTCGGAGGCGGGTTCGAAATTCTCAGATCCCGACTTTGCCATTGCCTTCGCGCGCATTGAGTCGTGGTACTTCAAGAACGGCGGCTTCTTCGAAACCGACAACTGGATACTCGAGAACATCCACCGTTTGAAGGACGTGCCGGCGTGGATCGTCCAGGGCCGCTATGACGTCGTGACGCCAATGAAGACGGCCTGGGAACTGCACAAGGCCTGGCCGGAAGCCCGCTTCAACCTCGTCAAGAAAGCCGGTCATTCGTCCAGCGACGACGGCATACTGCACGGGCTGGTCGCCGCCGCCGACGAAGCCCTGGCGCTGCTGGCAAAGTAAACAAAAACAACATTTGCGCTGAGGGGAAAAAGCCACACCCCTGCCCTTGTTCAAAAAACAACATTACGCCGCCCTTGCCGTATGGTTAATTGTTGTTAAGGTATCCTGGAGCGCATGTGTGGCCGGCTTTTGGGGCAAACGACGGACGCGCTCTCCGGGGGTTGCGTGGGAAGTTTGTTGCCAGAATCGCTGGATGTGGCGGCGGGGCTTGTCTTCGTCTACCTGTTCATGAGCGTGCTTGCGACCGTAGCGCGAGAAGCCTTCGAAGGCTTCATGAAGCGCCGTTCCCGCAACCTGGAAAAGGGCCTGATCGAGCTCTTGTGCGATCATCCTCCCGCGAAGCAAGGCCCTAAGACCAAGGGCGTGAAAAAAATCGAAGGCTATGAGGTCTTGCAGGCCTTCTACGATCACCCGCTGATCATGTCGCTCTATCGCGGTCGCTACACCATTCCGCCGAAGCGGAATTTCCTGCAGGGCCGGTCAATGCCGTCCTACGTCCCCAGTTCGCACTTCGCCTACGTCATCCTAGACATGCTGTCGGAACGCGGCGGCTTAGGCACCGACCAGGGCGTGAACCTCAACGCCGTCATGGATGGCTCGCGTCAACTCGGCAATCCGCGCCTGGCGCGCATGGTCCAGTTCGCCGTTTCAAATGCCGGTGGTGACGTCGACAAGGCGCGGCAGTTCCTGGAGAACTGGTTCAACGCCACCATGGACCGCGTCACCGGCTGGTACCGGCTGGAGACCCAGACCTTCCTGTTCTGGGTCAGCCTGCTCGCCTGCGTCGTGCTCAACGTCAATACGGTCGTCATCGCCGACGCCCTTTACCGCAGCCCGACGCTCCGCAAGGGCGTCGAGGTCGCGGCGGAAACCTACTACCAGCAGCACGCCGCCGGACAATTGCGGACCGGCGAGCTCCAGACGCTCGGTAACAACCCGCTGAACGAACTGGGCCTGCCGCTGGGCTGGACCCAGCAGACGCGCGATGCCATGGCGCGGTTGTTTGCCCGCGAAGAAGCCCGCGCCGTCGATCCGGAAGCGGTCGCATTGCTGGAGGTCTCCGCCAAGGACAGCCAGACCTGGACGGGCCAGATCGCCGCCTCGATCAACGGCGCCTGGCAGGAGGTCGTCAATTTCTACTACGGCACACCGGGCCTCGGCGACAACACGCTGTTCAATCTCCTGCCCTTCGTATCGCTGATCATGGGCTGGGTCATGACAGCATTTGCCGTGACCTTGGGCGCGCCCTTCTGGTTCGATGTGCTGAGCAAGCTGATGGTCGTGCGGTCGACCTTCAAACCCGGCGGCGGCAATAAACCGGGTACAGTGGACACGGTGTCGGGACTTGCGGCTCTGGCCGCGACCCTGGCGCCGCCGCAGCCAGTGGTTCAGGAGACCAAGCCCTTCCTAAGCTTTACGCCCGGCAATACGCAGGCGGCCGTCGTGCTGCAGGATGACTTGCCGGTTGATCCTAATCAGCGCCCGCGCGACGCCTGACCGCCGGTAGCACCATGGCCATCATTACGCCCGAACATCTTCTGGCCCTGGCGCCGACGACGAAGCGGGCGGCGGAATATGCGCCTGCGCTGGATGCCGTGCTGGAACGCGCCGGCATCACAACGCCTCTGCGCGTGGCACATTTCATGGCGCAGCTCTGTCACGAATCCGGTGGCTTTCGTGCCCTTGTCGAAAACCTGAACTACCGTCCGGAAACCCTGATGGCCGTGTTCAAGAAGCGCGTTACCAGCCTCGAGCAGGCGCAGGCCCTGGTCAATGCAGGCAAGGACGCCATCGCCGAGCACATCTATGGCGGACGGCTGGGCAATGTGAACCCCGGCGACGGCGCGCGCTTTATCGGGCGCGGCTTCATCATGGTCACCGGCCGTACCAATTACGAGCTGTGCGGCAACCGTATCGGCCAGCCGCTGACCGAGCGCCCCGAACTGCTGGAGCAGCCCGCGATCGCCGCCCTTGCGTCCGCCGCCTTCTGGCAAATGAACAACCTCAACGCCGCCGCCGACCAGGACGACGTCAATCTGGTCACGCGCCTGATTAATGGCGGCGACAACGGCCTGGCGGATCGACGAACACTTACAGACAAGGCTAAACGTCTGTGGCAGGTCAGCGCGCCGGTTGCCCTGCCGCCGGCTACAGCCGCGACGACACCGGCCGCCCTGCCGCCTGGCGCCTTGAGCCGCTATTTCACGCTCGAGGAAATGACGTTTTCCTCGACGGCGGTGCGCCAGCAGATCGACAACACGCCATCGGCGGCAGTCCTGGAAAAGCTGCGGGAAACGGCCACGCAGATGGACGCGGTGCGCGAACTTCTGGGCTATCCCATAACCGTGACCAGCGGCTACCGGAGCCCGGCGCTGAACGCGCTGGTCAACGGCTCGCCGACGAGCGCGCACATGAGCGGCCACGCCGTCGATTTTGTCTGCCGACAGTTCGGCACCCCGCTTCAGATCTGCCACAAGATTGCGGCGAGCAATATCCGTTTCGACCAGCTGATCCAGGAAGGGACCTGGGTGCATATTTCGTTCGACCCACGCATGCGCCGCGAGATCAAGACCGCCAACTTCTCCGGCGGCTCCGCGACCTATACGCCGGGGCTGTAGCCGAGCCCAAGGCCCCACCACTCGCTCCGCTGGCACCGCACAAGTGTCGAGATTAACTACAGCGCGCTCCGGGCCATAAAACCCTTCAAATTGGGTGAGACCGCAGGAGCTGAGTGCCGCCTGTACCTGGCCGGAAATTCGGAGCCTTGAGGCGAGTGCTAGCCGGCTAGCGCCGCAGGTACATTAGTACCTGCAAGCGACGACTGCGACGCAACCGCCCAAGGATGCGGATTCCCTATTCGAAGCGGGCGAAAATGGACTGCTGCCGGGGCAGTTCCTGATAACGATGCACCCGCACGCCGAGGATCAGGCCGAAACCGGCCATGACCGTCAGCATGACGGAACCGCCGTAGGACACGAGCGCCATGGGGATACCCACGACCGGCGCCAGGCCCATCACCATGGCTCCGTTGATCAGGACATACAATGCAAAGGTTGCCGTCGTGCCGGCAGCCGCCAGGCGGCCGAAGTGCGAATGCGATACTGACGCCATGCGCAGCGCCATGAAAATCAATGCGCCCGCGAGGGCAAAGACCGCAAATCCGCCCGCAAACCCCAGTTCCTCACACACACCCGCCATGATGAAGTCGGTGTGCTTTTCCGGCAGGAAGTTCAGCTGCGACTGTGACCCCAGCCCTAGTCCCTTGCCGAGCAGGCCGCCGGAACCCATGGCGATCTTGGACTGGAGGATGTGATACCCGGTGCCGGAGGGATCGGCTTCGGGGTTTAGAAAGGTCAGGATGCGGTTCCGCTGATAGTCGTGGAGGATATATTGGAAGGCGATCGGCACCATCACCACCGCACCCGCCGCGGCCGCCGCGATGATCTTCCAATTGAGCCCCGCCAAAATCATGACGGCCGCGCCGGTAAATGCAATCAGGAGCGCGGTGCCGAGGTCCGGCTGGTGCATGACCAGCCCGGTCGGGACAGCGATCATCAGCGCCGGAATGATCAGCTTCCAGGACAGGTTGGCGTCCTTGGCTGAGGCTTCGTGATAGAAGCGCGCCAATCCCAGCACGATCGCCAGCTTCATGAACTCCGATGGCTGAAAGCTGAAGCTGCCGATTTCCAGCCAGCGCTGCGCGCCCATCCGGACGTCGCCGATCAGTTCCACGGCAACCAGGAGCAGCAGGGATATGGTGTAGAACGGGTAGCATATCCACAGCCACACGCGGAGGTCCACCAGCGCCAGGCAAAGCGTCAGCACCAGGCAGGTACAGAAGACGATCAGCTGTTTATAGGCCCAGGGTTGCCAGCTCATCCCGCCGGCGCTGTATTGCAACAACATGCCGATGCTGGCGAGCGCGATCAGGCAGACGACGAAGACCCAGTTGATCTGCGTGATCTTGGAGTCATAACGCTCACGCTGACCAGGACGGGAAAGGGCTGAATCGACCATTGTTCTCTCCTAATCCGCTCTGGCGCCGGGATCGACGGGCACATCCACTTCGGCGCTGACCGAGGCAGACGCGTCGGCGTTCAGCTTGCCGGTATCGATGGCGGTATTGACCGGCCCGGTGATGCGCTTGCGGATTTCCGGGTCCTTTATCAGGGCCAGGCGCATGATTTCACGCGCCTTGGGCGCCGCGAACCGGCCACCGGCGACGCCGTGCTGGACGACGACGGCCAGTGCGTATTTCGGCTGGTCAACAGGCGCATAGCAGACGAACAGGCCATGGTCCTTGTACTTCCATTCGTTGGCCTTGCGGATACCGGTCTTGTCGTAGCCGCGCACCTGGGCGGTACCGGTCTTGCCGGCCATATGGATGTTCGGTCCCAGATCGAGCTGCGACTGGCGGTAGGCCGTGCCGTCGGCATCGTTCGAAACCCGGTTCATGCCCTCGCGGATGATGGCGAGGTGCGCTTCGGGAATGTCGATTGTCTTGAACTTCGACATGTGGTCTTCGAGATCGCCACCGATCTTGTTGACGAGATAGGGCTCGACCGCCTTCTTGCCGTTGGCGATGCGCGCGGTATAGGTCGCCAATTGGATAGGCGACACAAGGGTCATCCCCTGGCCTATGGCCGCTGACAGGGTCTCGCCAGGATGCCAGACGGGATCGCGTTTACGGTACTTGCGGACATATTCCTGATCCGGCAGCAGGCCCTTTTTCTGCCCTTCGATGCCGAGGTCTGGGTAGATGTGCTCCATGCCCAGCTTGCGGCCGGTGCGGGCAATGCGATCGATGCCGGCGCGGTTACACATGGAATAGAAATAGACGTCGCACGAGTGCTTGATGGCGCCGACCATGTCGACCGAGCCGTGACCGCCCGGCTTCCAGCAGCCGAAGCGGCGGCCGAAATAGAAGGCGCCGCTGCAATGGACGCGCTCGGCCGGATTGATACCGGCATCGAGCAGAGCCAGGGCTGTCGTCATCTTGAAGGTCGACCCCGGCGCATAAGTCGACCCCACGGCCTTGTCGAGCAGCGGCAACCGCTCATAGTCAGCCAGCAGGCGATAGGCGTCGGTCGGGATGCCCGAGACAAAAAGGTTCGGGTCGAAGGCCGGCGTCGATGTCATGCACAGGACTTCGCCGGTATTGACGTTCATCATGACCGCCGAACCCGAGTCCTCGCCGAAAACCTCAAGGGCGCGCATCTGGATGTCGGCATCGAGCGTCAGGGTAATGTCGGCGCCCGGCTTGGGCGGGATCATGCCTTGCGGATCTTCGGCCACGACCTGGCCCTCGGCATCGACCTCGACCTTGCGGCCGCCGGCAGTGCCGCGCAGTTGCGCGTCATAGGAGCGTTCGATCCCCGTCTTGCCGATCCGGAAGGAAGGGTGGCGCAGCAGCTTGTCCTCTTCCTCGGTGTAGTCGGGTCGGGCCTTTTCGCGTTCAAGATCCTTGGCATTGATCTTGGACACATATCCCACGACATGGCTGAAGGCGCCGCCGTAGTGGTAGACGCGAAGCTGGTCCATATCTGCGACGATGCCTGGGATGTCGTTGGCGTACAGGCTGACGCGCGAGAAGTCCTCCCAGTTCAGGTCCGACGCAATGATGGTCGGTACGAAGCGCTGGTTCTGGTTGAGATCGCGCAAGATACGCCTGCGGTTCGTCACCGCCTGCGGAAGTATGTAGGAGACCTCGTTAAGCGTGTCGTCGATATTCTTGACTTCGTTGCTCTCGATCATCACACGGAAGGACGGACGATTACCGGCGATGACCTTGCCATTCCGATCGAGAATGTCGCCGCGTGGCGGCGGAATCAGGCGGAAATTGTACTGGTTGGCCGCTGAAAGCTTCTGATACTTGCCGCCTTGCAGGACCTGGAGATGCGCAAGGCGTCCCGTCAGGGCAAACAAGCCAAACGCGACCACGCCGCCCAGCACGAAGATGCGGCGGTGAAACGCCCCCTGGCGTTCATTGACATCGGTGAAGACGATCGACGGCTCTGCCATTATCCAAACCGCACATCCGCATGGACGTACTTGTCCAGCATGTAAGGCACGACCGGGAACAGCAGGGTCGTGGCAATCAGTTGCTCGAAGACGCCGATCAGGCGAACGATCGAGCCCGTATCCAGCGCAATCAGGGTAACCCCCATGCCAAAAAAGACGATCTCCGTCGCGACATAGATGCCGAAAACGACCCGCCAGTCCTGGCCGGCGACGTAGCTGCGTACCGTGACCAGTACGCCATAAACAATCATCAGCGTTAGCGTGTAGAAGCCGAGCGGCGCCGACCAGTAGACGTCGAGAAACAGGCCAAGCGCCGCCAGCACCAGCGGCGCCAGGTAGGACGGGCGGACCAGGGGCCAGACGAAGGCCAGAACCAGTGGCATGACGGGTTCGGGCAGGTGCAGGCCGAAGATGCGGATCGGGGTCGCCAGGATCACCGTTACGGCCACGGCCAGAAGCGCGGGCATGAACAGCCATTCCCACGGCCCGATAACGCGCGAGGCGATGGCGCCGCGCAGGTTGCGGGTAATCGCCTTCTTGGGGCGCTGCCTGAACAAACCCCGGTCAAGCGGCGCTTTCATCAGTTGGCGCCCCCAGTCGGGGTTGAAGGCTGGGACGTAGCCGGCTGGGGCGTTGCGGGCTGGGGCGTAAACGGCCGCAGCTCTGGCGCCGACGACGATGAGGCGGACGCAGATGTGGCAGGGCGTGGCTGGGGTCTGGGCCTGGCCGGCGCTGGACGCGCCGTGGCCGAAACGGATGATGCGGCTGCGGCCGATGCCGGTGCGGCGGAACTGACGACCGCGCTGGCGCTGGTCGATGACGAAGCGGCAGCGGCGGAATTAACGGCCGGAAGCGCCGGCGGCGGCAGCAAGTCTGAGACCGGCGGCGTCTTCAGCAGCTGATCGGCATCAGGAAGCCGTGAGAAATCCTGGAACAACAACACCTTGACGAAGTCGATCGGGGCGCGGTCGGCATAGAGGCGGACACGCCAGACGCCATCGACGCCTTGGTCAGCCTCACCGACGGGCAGGCCGCGCGGGAAGATGCCGCCGTCGCCGGAAGTCAGGATCTGGTCGCCCTTCTTGATGACGTTCTTGCCGCGGATAAACTCCAGCTTGGGACAGCAGCCGCCGTCGCCCTTCATCATGGCGCGCGCATCGGTGCGCATGACCATGATCGGCACGTGGCTGGTGACGTCGGTGACCATCAGCACGCGCGATACATTCGGGCTGACACCGACGATGCGGCCGACCAGGCCCTGGTCTGTGATGACCGGGTTGCCGAAGGTGATCTTGCGGCTGGCCCCGGCATCGATCAGGCGGTTGTTGTTGAATGGACCGCGGGTGACGGACACCGAGCGAGCCGTGACAGCTTCGACCGCCGGCTCGGTGCGCAGGTTGAGCAGCTTTTCATAGCGCTCGTTGACGTCCTTGAGCACAAAGTAAGCGTCACGATACTGACGCAACTCAGCGACCTGTTTTTTCAGGGTACGGTTTTCGCTGGCGGCGAACAGGTAGTCGTCGAGCCAACTGGTGCCGGCGCCGACGACGTGGACCGGCGCTGCCAAGGCGCCATTGACCGGTTTGGCGGCGCTGTCGAAGGCCGAGCGGTCGCCATAGGTGCCGGCTTCGACCTCTTCGCGCCGGTCACCCAGCAACATCAGGGCCGCGAAGATGCAGACGCCGACAACGATGGCCATGACCGCCCAGGTCACGGGCAGTTTGAGATGCTCGAAGTGCTTGTTGTCCCCGTAAGCCACTTAAGTACTTCCTTGGTTCCTTGCCAGAACCGGAACTGTTCGGATAGCAAACTTGCGGCTATCCCCCCGCAATCGAACGTTTTTGTCAGATAGCCGTCGCTTTTTGTATGGAGCGATATTTAACCGAAAACCGCTTAACACTTTTCGGAATATCACTCTAGCGGTCAAGTGCGACCGCACCGCGACGCCATTATGACCAATTATGACAGAGTGGCGTCGAGAATGCCCTTCATCCAGCGCGGATGCTCCAGCACGCGGCCGCAGCCGATAGCCACGCACGACAGCGGATCTTCCGCGACCGACACCGGCAGCCCGGTCTGGTCGCGGATTTCGACGTCGAGACCGCGCAGCAGCGCACCACCGCCTGTCAGCATGATGCCCTTGTCGGCGATGTCGGCCGCCAGTTCCGGCGGCGTCGCTTCCAGGGCGACCTTGACGGCATCGATAATCTGCGCGACCGGCTCAGCCAGGGCCTCGGCGGCCTGGCGCTCCGACATGCGGACTTCGCGCGGCACGCCCTGCATCAGGTCGCGGCCCTTGACCTCGATCGCCATGCCTTCGCCGTCGTGCGGGACGCGGGCCGTGCCGATGTCCTTCTTGATACGTTCGGCGGTCGTTTCGCCGATCAGCAGGTTGTGATTGCGGCGCATGAAGTTGGTGATGGCTTCGTCCATCTTGTCGCCGCCGACGCGGACCGATTTCGAATAGACGATACCCGACAGTGACAGGACGGCGACTTCGGTCGTACCGCCGCCGATATCGACAACCATCGAACCGGTCGGCTCATGAATCGGCAGGCCGGCGCCAATGGCCGCGGCCATGGGCTCATCGAGCAGGCCGACGCGGCGTGCCGAGGCGTTAAGGCACGAGTCATTGATGGCGCGGCGTTCGACGGCGGTCGCGCCCGAAGGCACGCACACGATCACCTTGGGGTTCACGAAGCCCTTGCGGTTGTGGACCTTGCGGATGAAGTACTTGATCAT
>CBFGPQ010000059.1:0-20114 GCA_965650705.1 uncultured Asticcacaulis sp.
CCTGCTTGCGGCGTACGACTACAGGGTTAGTGGCGCTAGGTGGAATGAGGACGTTTCCTCTGATTCTGGTGCAGTATTGGTCACCGGTCATCGTGATGTATGCACCGATTTTTTTCGATAAGCTCTTCAACGCCGATCTTGTCAGCTTTCCCCGTTACATGATCGCTCTATCCCTTTTTATGGACCTGCTTGTCGTCGGTCTCGCGATCGTCAGCGCCAAGCGCCTGCGCGATATTGACGTTACCGGATGGCTGGCGCTGCCCATCGTGCTTACGCTGGTCATGGATCTGGCCGTTGGAGTTCTCAGAACGCAGGTGACTGCAAACGGCACGGTAATGGGGATGGACGCTCAGCCGCTTCTCACATGGGCCTTTCGTGGTCTCTATTATTTTAATCTGGCTTTGGCGCTTTTCCTGCTGATTGTGCCCGGCCGTCGTCTATCCTCGACCCGAGTGTCCCGGGCCCCGGCGTTCTAAGGCTTGCCATTTCCAGCGATATTTGCTCAAACCGCGCAACCACTTATTGCGAGGACAGGACCATGGCTGAAGACGGTTGGGTATTCCCCAAGGGCGAACTGATGAAGGGCAAGAAGGGCCTGGTCATGGGTATCGCCAATGACAAGTCCATTGCCTGGGGCATCGCCTCGCAACTGGCCGCGCAGGGCGCCGACATGGCATTTTCGTACATGGGCGAGTCGCTGCTGCGCCGCGTTGAGCCGCTGGCCCAGTCGGTCGGCGTCAAGCACCTCATCGAATGCGACGTGACCTCGGACGCGTCGATGGACGCCGCGTTTGCAAAGCTGAAGGAGATCTACGGCGAGATCGACTTCGTCGTCCACTCGATCGCCTTTGCCAACAAGAACGAACTGCAGGGGTCGTTCGTCGAGAACACCACGCGTGACAGCTTCCTTCTGGCCATGAACGTTTCGGCTTTCTCGTTTGTCGACGTGTCGCGCCGCGCCGCCGAGCTGATGCCGAATGGCGGCTCGCTGATCACGCTGACCTATCTCGGCGCCGAACGCACCATCCCGAACTACAACACCATGGGCGTCGCCAAGGCCGCCCTGGAAGCCTCGACGCGCTACATCGCCCGCGACCTGGGGCCCAAGGGCATCCGCGCCAACGCCATCTCGGCCGGCGCGATGCGCACGCTCAGCCTGGCCGGCATTTCCGGTGGCCGCGGTCTGCATTCCAAGAGCGGCCAGTTCTCGATGACCAAGACCGAAACGTCGATGGAAGGCGTGGCCGGCTGCGCCCTGTGGCTCGCTTCGGACCTCGGCCACTCCACGACGGGCGAAGTCGTTCACGTCGACGGCGGGTTCCATGCTGTCGGTCTCCCCGACGGCTTGGAGTGAAAATCGCCATCCTTGCGGGGCGGCCCGTGCCGCCGCCTAGTGCGTCGGCGTCGCTTGGCTGTATAAGAATACAGCCAGCGCTAGCCTTCTGCTATTCGGCTCAAGGGCTGACGATTTTCGCGTCTGGAGAGTGTGATGGGGTTTGGCCTGGCGCCGACATTGGAAGATATCGAAACGATCGCGCGCACGGCGCTGGAGCGGCTGCCTGAGCCGTTCGCGGGCCACTTGCGCGGCGTTGTCCTGATCGTCGAGGACTTTCCGTCTGAAGAACTGCTGGCGGACCTGGGCATCGAAGACCCGTTCGACCTGACGGGTTTATATAGCGGCCGGCCGGCCGAGCTTGAGGCCATAAGCGGCGATCTGCCGCCGATGATCCATCTCTTCCGCCGGCCGATCCTCGACGAATGGGCCGATGGCGGCGTGACGCTGGAGGACCTGGTGGTCCACGTCGTTGTCCACGAAGCCGGTCATCATTTCGGCCTGTCGGACGACGACATGGAGTGGCTGGAAGCCGAGCTGAAAAGCCCCGTCCACTAATTTTTGAAGAGCTTGCCCTTTTCGCCGGCGGCGACGAGGCCGAGCGCGATCAGGCCGCAGACCAATGCACCGATCGGCAAGAGCGACACATGACCGCTCCAGTGCTGGCCGATCCACGCCGAGATGACGGCGCCGCCGACCGTGACGACGACGCCCTGGATCGACGAGGCGGTGCCCGCAACGTGGCCGACCTTTTCCATGGCGATCGCAGAGAAGTTGGACGTCGTCAGGCTCATCGTGCCCAAGGTCAGCCCCTGCAGGATGACGAAAACCAGAATGCTCTCGTTGGCCAGGCTGGCCACCGCGAAATGGAGCGCGGCGATGGTGAAAAAGGCGCACAGGGCCGCGTGCGAGATCCGCTTCAGGCCCAGCTTTTCGACCAGTGACGCATTGAGCATGGAGCCTCCCGCCATGGTGGCGGCGCAGGCGGCGAAGACCGCGGCCATCAAGCCGGGCGCCTTGAAGAAGTCGTTGAACACCTGCGGCATCAGCGAGACATAGGCCAGCAGCGAGCCGACCAGGAACGCCATGGACAAGGTATAGACGACCGACGACATGTCGGTAACGACAAAGAAGCCGACGCGCTTCAGGTGGGCCAGATCGGGCTTGTGGCGGTTTTCCAGCGCCAGGGTCTCGGGCAGACGCAGCCACGCCCACAGGGCGACGATGGTGCCGAGGCCTGCCATGACCAGGAAGATCACGCGCCAGTGGGCGAACATCAGGACCAACTGGCCGAGACTTGGCGCCAGGATCGGCACGATCAGGAAGACGACGTAGCTCATCGACATGACCTTGGCCATGCGCGGGCCGGCATAGAGGTCGCGGACGACCGAACGCGTCACGACGCCGGTCGCCGACACCGCGATACCCTGAAGCAGGCGCAAGGCCAGGAGCAGGCCGAAATCATTGACGAAGGCGGCGACCAGGGCCAGCACGACATAGAGCGCGATGCCTGTCACCAGCAGGCGTTTACGCCCCAGCCAGTCGGACAGGACGCCCATGAACAGCTGGCCCACACCCATGCCGCCAAAATAGGCCGACACGATCCATTGCAGGTGGTTTTCCACCTGCACATTCAACTCCCGCCCGATGGCGGGCAATGCCGGCAGCATGGCGTCGATGCCGAGCGCGCCCAGCGCCATCATGCTGGCGATCAGGGCGACGAATTCGGCGAAGGACGGCTGCGAGGGCGCCGCCTGTCCGGCAGGAGCTTGCATGGGGGCTGACATGCATCCCCTATACGCGGTTTAGTGTGCAGATGCGAGATGAAACGCCGTTCCATCTGCAACAAGTGTCAGTGAGTGTTACAACCCGTTTTACTTCTTCTTTTTCTTCACCTTGACTGCCGGTGTCAAGGTAACCGCTGCCCCACCCGAAGGCGCCAGCGTCAGGGTCAGGCTCTGTCCGGCATCAACCGTCTGTTCCGACACGTTGAGACTGTTCACGTCAGCTCCGTCCTGAAGGAGAGACGCCTTGTAATTGCCGGCCTTGAGGAAGCTGAGCGGCACGGTGACCGTGCGGCCGTCCTCATTGGTCATGGCGCCTACATACCATGTGTCGCCCGACCGGCGGGCCATGACGATGGACTGGCCGATATCGCCCGACAGAACGCGGGTTTCGTCCCAGGTCACCGGCGTCTTGGCGATAAACTGCGCGCCGTCGGCCCATGACCCGTCAGGCTTTTTATAGGCCCCCGGACTATCCGCAAGCATGTTGAAAGGCGAGTCATAGACGACATACATGGCGACGGCCTGGCCGCGCGTCGTCTGGACAAACGGGTCCTTGCTGCGCGGCGAAAATTCCGAAGGCTTCACAGAACGGAAACCGCCCGGCGTGTAGTCGATGGGCCCCAGGATCATCCGCGTATAGGGCAGGGTGACATTGTGGGTGGCGGTGACGCGCTTGGACCACTTGTTGTACTCGGCGCCCATGACGCCTTCCTGGGTCATGTAATTGGGATAGGTTCGGTTCAGGCCGGTCGGCGCGAACGCCCCGTGCAGGTCGATCATCAGCTTGCGGTCGGCGGCCTTGCCAAGCAGCTTGTGATAATAATCAACAATCGCCTGGTCGCTGCGGTCCATGAAGTCGACCTTGACGCCCTTCAGGCCCCAGGCCTGAAACTGGTCGAGCGCGGCGTCCATCTGCTGATCGAGCTGCTGCCACTGCGCCCACACCCAGACGCCGATGCCGCGATCCTTCGCGTACTTGACGATGGCGGGCATGTCCATTTCCGGCTTGGCCATGGTCAGGTCGGCATTTGGATTGGCTTCGGTCGAGCTGCCGACCGACCAGCCCTCGTCGATCAGGATATATTCAAGCCCGGCCTCCTTGGCGAAGTCGATATAGGCCTTGTAGCTTTCCGTGTTGACGCCGGGATTGGGAGTGTTGACTGACCAGCCGTTCCACCAGTCCCAGGCGGCCTTGCCGGGCTTGATCCACGACTTGTCCTTGATGCGCGAAGGGGCCGCCAGTTGCGGGATCAGGGTCGAGGCAGTCAAGGCGCCGGGGGTATCGCCGATCATGACGACGCGCCATGGCGTCTGGAAGGCGTCATTCGTCAGGGTCAGTTTCGCGGCGATAAAGCGCTGACGGGCGCCCGGATCGTTGTCGGGACGGGGCGCGGTGATCACCTGGACGCCCCGGTCATTGTCACCGCCGCCGATCCGTGAGAGCAGGGAGGCCGGATAGTTCTCGACATCGGCTTCGGCGAGCGCAAAGGTGGTCGTGCCTTCGCCGGTCTTACACACCAGCGGGTAGTCGAAGAGGTTGTGCACCCGGATCTGCGAGGTCTTGATCTTGTCAAACTCGCCTTCGTGACTGCTGTTGAACCGGCCGAGGTTGAGGCCCCAGCAGTCGTAGTCGGCGGCGAACATGTAGCGCGTTGACTCCTCGGTCACGGCGACATCTGAGCCCAGTCCGCTCTTGGCATCGAACGCGTAGCGCACGGCCGCGCCGCTGTCGTAAGCGCGCACGACGACCGAATAGGTCAACGGCGTGGCGCCATCTTGAGCAAAAGTCAGGGTGCTTTCGTTATAGCGGTCCGCGACGTCCTTCGTCTTGCCGACGACCAGTTGAAAGGTCTCGTTGACCGACCGGTCGGCGGCGTTTTTGAGTGTTTGCGGGCCCTGGCCAAAAGCGCCCTTGTCGGTACGCAGGCCCAGGGACGATGGCGAAATGATCGCCTTGCCGTCGCGGCTGACAGCATAGGTTACGCCATTGTCGCCATATTCGACAATGACCTGAATGCGGCCGTCAGGCGAGGACACGGTCTTGGTGGCGGCCTGGGCTACGCCGGCTGACAAGGCGGCGGCAATGGCAAGAAGGCTCACGCGTGGAATAGGCAGCGACATGGTTCGGGATCCCTGGTCGTTTTGTTATCGATTACAGGGAGCTTAATTTGTATGATATTTCCGCGCAAGCCTGCCGGCGTTATTTCGCGCGGAAGTCAGCGATTATTTCACCAGAGGCTTCGATCTCGGCTTCGTGCAGCAGGTCGCGCTGGGTTTCGGCCAAGCCGCCTTCGTACCATTCGATCATGGCGGGCAGGGCCAGCATGCGGTCGATATAGGCGCGCGCCGTGTGGCTCAGTTCGAAGCCGGCGCCGTAGGTCTGGATGCGGAAGGCGACCGGCGCGAAGAAGGCATCCACGGCCGTGAAGGCATCTCCCGCAAGGTAAGGTCCGCCGAAATTGGTGAGGCCAGTGGTCCACAATGCATCGATGCGGGCCAGATCGCGCATGAGCGCGGGCGGCGTGTCGTTGAGCTTGACGCGAATGCCGACGCTCATCGAGCAGATATTGCGCAGCGCCGAGAAGCCGGAGTGCATTTCCGCCGCCGCAGACCGGGCAAAGGCGCGCGCGGCTTTGTTGGCCGGCCACACGGCGGGGTACGCTTCGTATACATATTCGGCAATGGCCAGCGAGTCCCATACGGTGGTCGCTCCGTCGACCAAGGCCGGGACCAATGACGTCGGCGAGAAGGTCGAAAAGCCCGGGCCTTCGCCGAAATAGTGCTGGCGTTCGGTGAAGGGAATGCCCAGCGTCTTCAGGAGCACCCACGGCCGCAGCGACCAGGACGAATAGTTCTTGTTGCCGATATGCAGTTCATACATGGGAGGCTCCTAAAGGCTCTAAAAAGTCCCCCCACCACCACATCTCATTCGCTGACGCTCACTCGTGCGGTCCCCCTCCCCGCCGTCTTTCTTAATCTGGCTTCTGCGTCGCCGACGGCAGGGAGGTACAATCTTATTCGCTCCTCCCTGCTGTCGACGCATCTGGAAACACGCAAAGAATGACAGCGGGGAGGGGGACCGCACGCAGCGCGAAGCGCTAGATGCGGTGGTGGGGGCATTTTGCATCGAACAGCTTTTGCGCCTTACAGTCATAAATTTCGAGAGGGCATTTCCGCCAATCGCCCCAAACAACCGGCCAAATTAGTAGGTCGCGATATCGAAGCGTTGAAGCTCCGCCAGATAGTCCTCGAGTTGGACCAGTCCGACGCAGGCCTGCGCGCCGGGCGTAAGTGCCGCGTCGTTTTCATACAGACGCTTGGCCAGCAGTATCGCCGGCACGCACGGAATTTGCGGACCGTCGCCGGATTTGGCAACGATCACCCATCGCTCGGTCAAGGGCTGTCCGTCTAGGCCGACGCCCTCCATGACCATGTGCATGCCGCCGATATCGCTGCCCATGCCGTCGAACGCGTTGCTGGCGGCCAGCAGGGGCTTCGCCAACTTGACCAGATTGAGCGGCAGGTGAAACCGCACCAGCCACGACATCGCCCAGAGCCCTACATGCAGCGCGCCGATTTCCAGCCCCGCGCCAAAGCGGATGTCGCGAAGGCCATAGGCTTCGGGCAAAAGATCGAGATCGGGCACATCGCAATTGGCCAGCCAGCGCTTGCCCATGACCGGATAGTCGTAATGGCGCAGGTCTTGCCAGCCATAGGCTCTCGGATGCCCCGCGAACGGCCGCAGCCGTCTGCCGACATAGCTCATGATGGCGCGCGTCGTCGCCAGGCCGCGTTCGGCCTTCTGGCCGGGTGATATACCGAAATCGAGCCGGTCCAGCCGGCTAAAGCGCGGCCGGAAATGCGCAAGAACGGCCGACGAAAGCCCCGGTACAGTGCTGGCGCCGCTGATCAGCGTCACACCGGCGGCTTTGGCATCCGCGTCGAGGCCCCGGAATTCGCGTACAAAATCACGCCCGTCGGCCAGGTCGACATAGTGGACGCCGGCCTCGATGCAGGCCTTCGCGACGCTATAGTCCGCGCCCTGGAACGGACCGCAGGTATGGACGACGACCGACGGTTTTTCGAGCTTCAGCGTCGCCAGGAAATCTTGGTTGATGTCGAGGCGAAAGGCCCGCGCGCCGGATAAGGTTCCGGCCAAAGCTTCGGCCCGGTTCCAGTCGCGCCCGGCGATGATGACCGGCACATCGTGGCGGCTGAGCGCCGTGGCGATGCGCTTGCCGAAATTGCCGTAGCCGCCCAAAATCAGAACGGGATTCATCAGGACTTCACTGGTCAAGCGTCACCTCAGTCACGCGGAATTCGCCTTCATAGCCATAATCCATCGCCTTGCCGAACAGGCTGCCCGACGTCCCCATCCGCATGCGGAAACTGTCTGCGCCGGTTGCCTCTTCGAAGGCGTCGCCCCGCCCCATCAACAGTTCCCCCAGGCCAAAAAGCGGCACATCGACGCCGAATATGCGCCAGACATAGCCCTTGTGCTTGAGCATCACTTTGCCGTCTTCGAAGCCATAGCTGCAGCGCCAGCCGATACCGCATGGCATGTATTCGGTGACATCGTGCGGGCCTTTGGGCATCAGCCGTGAGCGAAAGATGTAGGGCTTACCCGGAAAGGCGAAGCGGCGCTCGAAAATGAAGACATTGCTTTCAAACTCGCTCAGGAAATGGACGGTGCAGGCGATATTATCGCCATCGCGCGGCGTCAGCATGCCGAGCGCCCCCATCAGCGGCGCCACCCTCTTCATCAGCCAGCCCATGCGGATGGTCAGCCGGCCCTCGACCGTGACCCAGTCGCGCGTATAGGGCCGGTTGGCGTAGTGGAGCTTCATGGCGGGCGGCAGGGCTTCCCATTGCTCCGCGAAGACTTCAGCAAAGGTCGGTTTCATCATATCGGCGTGCGCCCCATCAGCTTGAGTACGGAGTTGCGCAGGAATTTCATCGCCGGATAGGCCAATCGTACTGTGTGCGGGTTGCGAAACAGGGTGACATTGAGCCGGTTCAGCCAGCCATTGTCCGATCCCAGCATGGCCAACAGTTGCAGTGCTTCGGCGCCGTGGTAAAGCCGACCGTTGAACCGGGCGACGATGCCTTCGTTGAGATCGAGCTTTGCCTCTGCTATCGCCTGCATGATGTCCGTGTCGCTGGCCTCGCGCGCATTGACCACCTGCAATGTGCCGACCGATTTTTTCAGGCGGTACATTTGCGCCGTCGCCGAGCAGAACGGACAGTCGCCGTCATAGACGAGCCATAGGGTGTTGGGCGGATTGCTCATGACGGATCAACGGGTTAAGGATCCTGACCTTAACATGCGGGGGAATGGCGGCAATGACGAACTGTGCGGCATATAGTCCCCTCGCCCTGCTTGCTGGAGGGGGGAGGCGCTGGGCGGCGAGCCTGAGGGGCCTGCGGACGCAGCGGCGCGGGCGGAAAGTGTTTTTGCCCCTCATCCGGTTCGCCAAGGCGAACCACCTTCTCCCCGTTTTGACGGGGAGAAGGAAAAGATGACCTACCTGCTGGTTAAATGGATACACATCCTGTCTTCGACCATCGTCTTCGGCACAGGTTTGGGCTCCGCCTTCTGGATGTTCGTCGCCAACCGGTCGAAGAACGTGTCCGCCATCGCTTTCGCGACGCGCACCGTGGTGCTGGCTGACTGGCTGTTTATTGCGCCGACGGCCGTGCTTCAGCCTGTGACGGGTCTGTATCTGGCCCATCTCGCCGGCTATCCGCTCACCACGCCATGGCTGGTCGCGGCAATCATCCTCTATGCCTTCTCAGGCGCGTGCTGGCTTCCGGTGGTGTGGATACAGATACGCATGAAGCAACTGGCAAATGCCGCATTGGTGGCGAATGAACCTTTGCCGGCGCAATACTGGGCATTCGATCGCTGGTGGATTATCCTTGGCAGTCTGGCCTTTCCAGCCTTTGTCGTCATCTTCTGGCTGATGGTATTCACGCCATCCTTCTGAGTTGGGGATAAGTCGCGCCATCCTATTGCATGATGCAGTCATCTGCCCATGTCTTTGCACAACGCAAAGGAGAGACAGCATGATCGACCTCTATGTCTGGGGAACCCCCAATGGCCGCAAAGTCACCATCATGCTGGAGGAGCTTGGCGAGCCCTACAATACGCACAAGATCGACATCTCCAAGGACGAGCAGTTCGCACCCGAATTCCTGAAGATCTCGCCGAACAACAAGATCCCGGCCATTGTCGATACCGATACCGACGGCGGGAGCTTGAGCCTGTTCGAATCGGGCGCCATCCTGATCTATCTCGCTGAAAAGTACGGCCGCTTCCTGCCCGATGAGAGCCGCTATACCGCCATCCAGTGGCTAATGTGGCAGATGGGCGGACTGGGGCCGATGATGGGGCAGCTTGGCTGGTTTGTCGTGTCGGACAAGTCGCAGACATCCACCGGCGTCAACCGCTACCACAACGAAACCGAGCGCCTGTTCGGCGTGCTCGACAAACGTCTCGGTGAGGCGAAATATGTGGCGGGCGACGACTACACTATCGCCGACATGGCTATCTATCCGTGGCTTGCGCAATACCGCGTCCGCGTGAAAGATCATGTCGAGCCGCTGCTTCAGGCCCGTCCGAATATCCTGCGCTGGATGGATGAGGTCGGCAGCCGCCCGGCCGTGCAGCGTGGCATGCAGTTGCCTTAGGCGATTAACCGGAAGGCTTCTTCGCATCCTTGCGGCGCACATAGAGCACCTTGTGGACGCGAGCGACAACCACGCCGTCCTCGTCGATGATGTCGACATCGTATTCGGGCTCGGTCTTGCCGCGCGTATCAGCGTCCGCCCTGACGCGCGCGATTTCGTCGTGCGGGATGTGAAAGATGGCGCGGACGTTCTTGCGGCCAGGTTTCAGGAACTGGATCGACGCTGCCTTGTCCCAGACGATATAGCCGGGTCCGAGATTGTTCATCAGGATGGCCACGAAGAACGGGTCGCACATCATGTAGAGCGCACCGCCGAACTGCGTGCCGAAGATGTTCTTGTTCCACCAGCGCAGCTTCATCTCGACCGTGACGGTGGTGAAGTCGCTGGCGACGCCGATGACGCGGATGCCCGCGCCGATCAACGGCGGGTAGAGATTGATCAGTTTGAAGCGGTCAGCCTTGGCCATATGAGCAATGCGCGAAAAGTGTCAGCGGTTTTCGCGAAGCATTGCGACAAACCAAAATGACTTAATATACTGATCAGTACAAAATTCAAGCCGTAACCTGACCTTGGTGTCGTACGTATCTATGTTAAGGTGCGGCACGGAGAGGCAAATGGCCAGAGGCGAACCCAGTATCCATCCTTTGTGGCTCAGGCTGGTCCACTGGACCAATGCCGCGGCCGTGGTTGTCCTGATCATGAGCGGCTGGCGCATCTATAACGCCACCGGCTTCATGGGCTTCAAGTTTCACAAGGACATTACGCTCGGCGGCTGGCTGGGCGGGGCGATCCAATGGCACTTCGCCGCCATGTGGGTGCTGTTCGCCAACGTCATCATCTATGCGGTCATGAGCGTTGTCACCAAGCGCTGGAGCCGCAAGTATTTTCCACTGACGCCGAAAAGCCTGTGGGACGACGTGCGGCATTTCGTGCGCGGCAAGCTGAGCCACGGCGATCTCAGCATCTACAATTCCATCCAGAAGGCGGCCTATCTGTTCGCCATCATCGACCTGATCGTATTGGTCGTGTCGGGGCTTTCGCTGTGGAAGCCGGTGCAGTTGTCCTGGCTGGCGGTGTTGGTCGGCGGCTATGAAGGGGCGCGGCGGGTGCACTTTTTCGCCATGGCCGGCATCTGCGCCTTTATCGTCGTGCATGTGGTGATGGCGCTGCTGGTGCCGAAAACCGTCAAGGCCATGGTCTGGGGGCGATGATGGACGAGCAGATCAAAAACGACGAAGATGCGATCCTCAAGGAAGCCAATGGCCTGTTGAAGGACCCAGGCAAGCGCCGGCTGCTTGGAAATGTGCTGACGCTCGGCGGGCTGTCGCTGGCGACCGGCGTGACGCTGAACCATTATGGTTCAGTCAAAAAGATGCTTGAAGCCGTGTCGCGCTTCAATGACGGGGCGCAGGCGCTGATCTTCAACCCAGCGGCGATGGCGCAGGAATATACCGAGGCTGATGTTACAAAGCCTTTCCCGTTCAACGCCTTCTACGCCAAAAGCAAGGCGCCGGTGGTTGATCCCGCGACCTTCCGGCTGGAGCTGTCGGGCAAGATCAAGGACCGGCGGCCGTGGACGCTCGATAAGCTCTATGGTCTGCCGCAGACCTCACAAATTACCCGTCATATCTGCGTCGAGGGCTGGAGCGCCATCGGCAAATGGGGCGGGGTGACCTTCTCGGAATTCCTCAAGCGGGTAGGGGCGGATACGACCTGCAAATATGTCGGCTTTAAATGCGCCGACGGCTATTACACCTCTATCGACATGCCGACCGCGCTGCACGCCCAGACGCTTCTGACCTTTACTTTCGGGGATGAGATTCTGCCGCGCGAATACGGCTTCCCGATGAAGCTGCGCATGCCGACCAAACTTGGTTACAAGAACCCCAAGCACATTGTCGAAATTTGGGTGAGCAACATCTATCCCGGCGGCTACTGGGAGGACATGGGCTATAACTGGTTCGGAGGGAGTTAGCCTTAGTCCCCTCTCCCCGTTTACGGGGAGAGGGCTCGGGTGAGGGGCTCTTTGCCAAGATGATGGAGCGTGTAATTTGCCCCTCACCCGGCGCTGCGGGCCACCCAACGCTGGCGGAAGCGGTACTTTCGCTGGCGCTATACCCCGCACGCGGGGAGAAGGTAAAAGCTAAGCCATCAAGTCCACAAAATCGGCGTTCAACACACGCGCGGCATCGTCCGGCGCGATGCTGAGCAGGAGACCCCGCTGGCCGGCATTGATATAGACGACGTCGAACAGTTGTGCGGTTTCATCGATTGCCGTCGGCACCGTCTTCTTCTGACCGAACGGTGAAATGCCGCCGACCTTGAACCCGGTCAGCCGTTCCGCATCCGGCACCTTCATCATGTTCGCCGACTTGCCGCCGAAATGGGCGGCCAGTTTCTTCATGCTGACCTCCTGGGGCGAGGGGACAACGACGCACACCGGCTTGCCGTCGAGTTCGGCCATCAGTGTCTTGAAGGTCTGGTCCGGATCGATCCCTAATGCCTCGGCGGCTTGAAGCCCAACCCGCGGCGCATCAGGGTCGTAAGGGTAGGGGTGCAGGTCGAAGGCGATGCCTGCCTGGGTCAGGAAAAGGGTCGCGGGTGTGGTCTTGGACATAACTCGCTTTTTAAGGTTATAAGGCGACCAAGTTCAACTCGTGAGTCGCCATGGCCACCATAACTCTCATCGGACCCGGCGCCATTGGCCTGACCGTCGGCATGGCCCTGCTCAGCGCCGGCCACGATGTGACCTTCGTGGCGCGCGAACCGTTCGATATGCTGAGCGTGACTATGAGTGATGGCGAGGTCCGCCAACGTCCGGTGCGGGTCGTGACGGCCGACAGATCGCCGCCGGCCGACTGGGTGTTGCTGTGCGTCAAGGCGCATCAGGTGGCGTCGGCCACGGAAGCGCTTAACCGCGCCATCCAGCCGGGTACGCGCATCGCCGTGTTGCAAAACGGCGTCGAGCACGTCGAGAATACTGCGCCGCATGCGCCGGTCACGACGCTGATCCTGCCGGTCATGGTAGATATCCCGGCGTCGAAACTCGGCGCCGGCCGGGCGGCGTGGCGTCGCAGCGCACATTTGGTGGTCGAGGATTCGATCGACGGCCAGGCCTTTCAGGCGCTGTTCGGCGGCACCTTCGTCGATGTCTCGCTGACCGAGGACATGACGACGCGCCTGTGGCGCAAACTGCTGGTAAACGCCGGGGGAGGGGCCATCCTCTGTCTGAGCGGCAAGCCGATGAAGGTGTTCCACGAGCCGGGCATTATCGAGCTGGCGCGTGGCATCCTGCACGAATGCGTTGAAGTCGGCAGGGCCGAGGGCGCGAAACTTACAGAAGAGATGGTCGAGGACCAGATCAACGCCTGGCTGGGGGCCGGGCCTGATGAGACCAACTCGATGTACGATGACTTCATGGCCGGGCGGATGACAGAATGGAATGCCCGCAACGGCGTGATTGTGCGCAAGGCCGAAAAGCACGGCATTTCGACGCCGATCAGCTGGGTGCTGGTGCCGTTGCTGGCGGCGCAGAGCCGGGGTTGACCGAACGCTTTCAAAAAAGCGCGAAAAAGCCAGAACTACTGACAATCCCTGAGGAATTCCGCGACCTCGGCCTCTGTCGTCGAGAAGCTGGTCACGATGCGATAGGCATCATCGCCTTCGTTAGGCCATGGATAGAAGCGGTGCCCCTTGGCCATCAGCCGGTTGGCCAATGCCTTTGGCAAGGTAACGAACAGCTCATTGGCTTCGACCGGATGCAGGAGGGCGGCGCCGGCGACTTTGTCCAACCCGTCGCGAAGCGCCTGCGCCATCGCATTGGCATGCGCGCCCAGCTTCAGCCACAGGCCATTGTCGAGCAGGGCCTGCAATTGCGCCGACACATAGCGCGCCTTCGACGGCAGTTGTCCGCCACGCTTATGGATGTAGGCGAAATTTTCGATCAATGATGGATTGAAGATAACGACAGCCTCGGCCAGCATGGCGCCGTTCTTGGTGCCGCCGAAACTGAGTATGTCAATGCCGGCCTCGTGCGTCGCTTCGGCCGGATGACAGCCGAGATGCGCGATGGCATTGGCGAAGCGTGCGCCGTCCATATGCATGTAAAGGCCATAGGATTTTGCAACGTCCGACAGGGCGCGGATCTCGGCGGGACTATAGACCGTGCCGAGCTCGGTCGCGTTGGTCAGGCTAATGGCGCGGGGCCGTGAGGTGTGCGGCGCATGTTCCAGCGTCCGTTCGATCAGGCTGCCGATACCCTCCGGCGTCAGCTTGCCGTGCGCGCCGTCCAAAGCCACGATCTTGCCGCCCGTAAAGAATTCCGGCAGGCCGCATTCGTCGTTGTTGATATGGCTCTGGCGGTGGGCCAGGATGGATTCGTAAGGCCGGATCATCGCCGCCAAGGCTAGGCCGTTGCACGCCGAACCGTTGAATACCGGAAAGACGCGCAAATCCGGGTGCCGGAAGGTTTCGCGCAAGGTCTCCTGAAGCCTCAGCGTCACCGGGTCATTGCCGTAGGCGGGCACGGCGCCGTCATTGACGGCGCCGAGCGCAGCCAGGACGTCGGGATGGATGGGAGCGGTATTGTCGCTTGCGAAACTGGCCATGGACCTAATTCGGGGTGGCGATCTTCATAAGGATGAGACCGGAAATGATGAGAACCGCCGCCAGAACACGGGTGAAGCCCAGGGGCTCACCCAGCACGGCGGCGCCGACGATGAAGGCGCCCACGGCGCCGATACCGGTCCAGATGACATAGGCGGTGCCCAGCGGCAAGGTGCGCATCGACAGCGACAGGAGGCCAAAGCTGGCGATCATGGCGACCAGGGTGACGATGCTGGGGGTAAGTCTGGTAAAGCCTTCGGATTGTTTCATCGCATAGGCCCAGACGATTTCCAAAAACCCCGCGCAAACAAGATAAATCCAGGCCATCCGGCCCTCCTGAAGAGAACCGGGCCGTCCCGGAAATCGTACCCCAAAAAATGGGCCCAAGGTGGGGAGGTCGTCCTCGCCGCCTAAAATAGTCGTTCACGGCGAAAATGCCAAGACGGTGGCGCGGCGGGCATCGACGTTTTTACGGACAATTATACGAAAATTCTCGAGAAACTCTGTTCGCGCCTTTTGCAAACTCTGCATAACCCTGCCGAATAACAGCGTTTGCGCAGTTGGCTGTTAATAATTCCCGCCTGAAGAAATTCTATCACGAAGAGGCGGAACACCTTGGATGTCATGGCTTTGCGACAAAAACAAAAATTGCCGCGACGGTGATACTTGGGACGAATGTAAACACTTCGCATAGTGCCTTCCGCACTGTGCTTGAAGGGGTTCAGAAAAGCCAAGATTTACCGACTCTTATATTTGTTGTGATACACGATCGGGCATGAAGAGTGTTTTCACGCGTCTTTTTGTCCTTGTTGCGTGCCTGTTCGCCGCGCCTGCCAGTGTCTTGGCGGTCGACCTTATGGTCGTGGTGACGGACGCCGCCGGCAAACCCGTGCCTTCTGCGGTGGTGACCTTCACGCCCGCCAACGGGGCGGCCATCGCCGCTGGCAAGAAGGCCGTCGCCTACACGCTCACGCAGAAGAGCCTGAAGTTCGCGCCCTATGTCCTGGCGGTCCCGGCGGGCGCTATGGTCAACTTTCCTAATCAGGACCGGGTCAACCATCACGTCTATTCGTTCTCGAAGGTACAGCCCTTCCAGTTTCCGCTGTACGGTCAGGGCAAGACGCGCACCATGAAGTTCGATCATCCGGGCACGGTCGCCGTCGCCTGTAATATCCATGATTCGATGAGCGCCTATATCCGCGTCGTCGATACCCCATTTTTTGCCACGACCGATGCGTCGGGCCGCGTCACCTTGGCCGGCGTGCCGGAAGCGGCCGGTACGCTGTCGGTGTGGCAGCCGATGATGGATGCGCCGCAACATTCGGTTGCGCGCGCCCTGGCATCTGGAAAGTCCGGCCCACAGACCTTCGCGATCAAGGTCCGGGGCGGCGGCCTTCCGGCAAGTGGAGCATACTAGGTCTTGCCCATGGCTTTCAAACGGTTGAGCACCAAGCTGGCTGTCATGTACGGTGGGCTGTTTTCCGCAGCCCTGCTGGTCATTGCCATTGCCTGCTACATGGCGGTCATTTCCTATGCCCGCGTGTCGGTGCAGAAGGAACTGCAGGCCAATGCTGAAGTCTTCAAGCGTATCTGGACGCTGAATTCCGAGGCCCTGCAAACCAATGCGGGGTTGCTGTCGCGTGATTTCGGCTTCAAGCAGGCACTGGCGACCCATGACAAGGCGACCGTCGAATCGGCCTTCCTCAATCTTCAGGGCCGCCTGAACGCCGACGCCGGCGTCATTCTGGGCGCCGATGGCCAGGCGGTTGCCGGCGATCATTCGGCCCTGTCGCAAACTGTGACCTCGGCCCTGGCCGGCCGCGACGCCTGGCAGCCGGTCTCCGGTATCGTGGCCGTCGACAGCCGCCCGTGGCAGGCCGTGGCCGCGCCCGTCATGGCGCCCGACCGCCTGGGCTGGGTGGTCTTCGCCTCCCGCCTTGACGAGACCGAAATGCGCGGCATGGAAAGCCTGTCGGCGATTCCGATTCGCGCGGCCGTCATGACCCAGACGCGCGGTGGTCTGTGGCAAGGGCCGCAGGAACAGACGCGCGACTTCAAGACCGACTCTTTAAGCTTCGTCATCGACCAGAGCCTGCAAACCAAGTCAGCAAGCATGGTCGACAGCGCCAAGGGTTCGCTGATTGCCGTGGCCACGCCATTGCCATCACTGGATGGCCGCCAGACCAGCGTGCTTTTGCTGACCTATCCGCTCGGCCATGCGCTGAAGGCCTATCAGCCGCTGCTCACCGTGCTGCTCGGCATCGGCACGTTGGGCCTCCTGCTGGTCGTCGTCGCCAGTCTCTATCTTTCGCGGTCTCTCGTGCGCCCGATTCTGGCGCTCAAGGACGCTGCCTTCAACCTCAAGAACGGCCGTTCGGGTCAGGTGCGCGTCGACAGCAACGATGAAATGGCCGACCTGGCCCATGCCTTCAACGCCATGGCGATCTCGATCGAGGACCGCGAGCGTGACATCACGCGTCTGGCGAAGACCGATGTGGCGACCGACCTGCCCAACCGTTCGGCTTTTGAGGACTACATCACCTCCATGCGTGACCGCTCTGGCGAGAACGGCATGGTGGTCATCGCCATTGGCATCGAACGTTTTGCCCATATCCGGGCCGTGTGGGGCGTCGCCTACGCCCACACCCTGGTGTCGCGCCTGCAATCCATCCTCGTCAGCATCTTCGACCGTGCCTATATCTCGCGCCTGTCGGCCGACACGCTGGGCCTGACGCTCAGCCCGTGCGTCGCCGAGCAGGCCCTGCCGCTGGCCCGCGCCATCCAGGCGCGTCTGGCCAAGCGCATCAAGGTGACGGACGACCAGAGCCTCGACGTCGTCGTGACGCTGGGCGTCTATCATATCGGCGCCTCGCGTCCGACCGCCGACGAGATGATCGAACGGTCGCTGATCGCGCTGGACCAGGCGCGGGCATCCAAGTCGTCGATTGTCCTGTTCGACCCGCGCATCTATTCGGAGCTGGCTGACAATCTGCTGCTGACCGACCAGCTTTATGCCGCGCTTCAGCAGAAGCAGATGGAGGTCTGGTACCAGCCCAAGTTCGACTACCGCGCTGGCCGCATCACCGCGGTCGAGGCCCTGGTGCGCTGGCAGCACCCGGAGCGCGGCTTCGTCTCGCCGCAGCGTTTCGTGCGCATCGCCGAGGAAACCGGCTGTATCCGCGACCTGACACTGCAAGTCCTGCAGACCTGCCTGGCCGACCAGTCGCGCCTGAAGGCGCTGGGCATCGAACTCGACATCTCGATCAACTATTCCGGCCGCCTACTGAGCGACGAGCAGTTCAATGCCCGAACCTTGGCCATGTGCGACGATGCCGTGGGTGGCATTTGTCTCGAAATCACTGAAACGGCGGTTATCGAAGACCCGACCATCGGTTTGGCGGCGATCAATACCTTCGTCAGCCACGGCCTGGAAATCTCGATCGACGACTTCGGCACCGGCCTGTCGTCGCTGAGCTACCTCAAGCAGATCCCGGCACACGAACTAAAGATCGACCGCGCCTTCATCATGGAAATCGAAAGCGGACAGCGCGACGCCCTGCTGGTGCGGTCCTCGATCGACCTGGCCCACGGCCTGGGCATGAAGGTGACCGCCGAGGGCGTCGAAACCGCCGCGGCCTTTGGCCTGCTGCAGGCCATGGGCTGCGACATGGCGCAGGGCTATGGCATCGCCAAGCCGATGTCGTTCGACAAGCTGGTGCCTTTCATCGAAGACTTCTCGCGCAAGGGTATTACCACCGCCTTGCCGAGCCTGGTCGCGCCGCAAAAGGCTGCCAGCTGATATGAAATTTTTGAGCCTGGCCGTATTGCTGGGGCTTGGAATCGCGGGCGGCGCACAGGCCGAAACGCAACTGTTCAATCGTGAAAACGTCGACGGCTGGATCGACGTTCGCGCCGTTACCGCCGACGGTGAGCGCGGCTGGCTCGACGGCGGCTTTGGCAAGCTGCGCTACGGTAACGAGAGCCGCCTGGCTGTCGCCCAAGCCGCCTTCGTCTGGAAGCCGCGCCTTGGCGACACCGTCACCGGCTATATGTTGGCGCAATATGCACCCGACGCCATGAACGCCTGGGGTATCGAGGAAGCCTTTATCAAGTGGAAACCCGTGCCGGTTTCGGACCTGAAATATTCGGTCCGGGTCGGCCAGATGTTCCCGCCGGTATCAATGGAGCACGATGGCGCCGGCTGGTCGGTGTCTCGCACACTGACGCCGTCGGCTGCCAATACCTGGATTGGCGAAGAGGTCCTAGTCGACGGCGTTGAGGGCGCTGTACAAAAGACGTTTGGCGGCCACGTTCTGGGCCTGACAGGCGCGGTCTTTACGGGCAACGACACATCTGGGACGATCCTAACCTGGCGAGGCTGGGCCCTGCACGACATTGCCTCGAACCGCGACAGCCGTCTCATCCTGCCTAAGGGGCAAAAAGGCTGGGCGCAGATTTTCGATGATGGCGGGCAGGCGTCGTTCACTGACATCTCAGCCGAGGTCGATGGCAATACCGGCGGATATGCCCGTATTGACTGGCGGCCGCCGGCGCCTTTTGCCGTCAACCTCGAATATTACGCCAACGAAGCTGATCCGGAAGCGATGCGCCATGATCAATGGGGCTGGGATACGCGTTTCTGGAACTTGGGTGTCCAGACCCGGCCGGCCGGCAATGTCGAAGTGCTGGGCCAATATATGCGGGGCACGTCCGTCATGGGCTGGCGACGGTCGGACGGCTGGACCTTCGACGTCGCTTTCGACACGGCTTATCTGCTGGCGACGCGCGAACTTGCCAATGGGGTCAGACTGACGGGCCGGGCGGACTATTTTGCTGTCAAGGACCGGTCATGGCGCAGCAGGGACGACAATACCGAAAAGGGTTACGCCGCGACGGTGGCCTATATGCGCCCGCTCAACGCGTATCTTGACCTGGCGATCGAGGGGCTTCACGTGGTGAGCCATCGTCCATCGCGGAGCTATCAATCTCTGGCGCCGCGCCAGGTGCAGACCCAGGTGCAACTGGCGCTAAGGCTCAAACTCTAGACAACTCCAGTTCGAGCCGGTCGAGCCCTTCGGCCGTGCCGCGCTGACGCTCGTCGCGATCCTCGTGTCCGTCGAGATAGGCCAACTGTTCGGTCAGGACTTGCCGCGTGCCGTCGCCATCGGTGTGGAGTTCGACCGTAACCAGCGACGCCGACAGTGCACGGCCATTGGCCGCCATGGCGTAGGCGAAGATGATGCGCGTATCCGGCACGATTTCCAGAAAGGTCTTGTCGACCGTCGTGCGTGTGCCGTCGGGAAGCGTGGCGCGGTAAAGCTCCTGGCCGCCCGGCCGGAAGTCGAGGCTGTACTCGGTGGTGCCCGTCTCGGCATGACAGTCCGACCAGCGCCGCTTGGCGTCCGGGTCGGCCCAGGCATGGAAGACCCGCGCAGGTGAGGCCTTGAAGCGGCGCTCGAGCACGAAATCGGTATGGGTGACGGATCGCGACACTCACGCATCTCCTTCGAGGAATTTTTCCAGGCGGTCGAACTGCTGGTTCCACCGCGCCTTGCGGTCGGCGACCCAACTCTCCAGCCCGCCGAAGGCATCGGAGGCCATGGAATAGGTCCGGGTACGCCCGACCTTTTCGGAGCGGATCAGCCCGCCGTCTTCCAGTATGGCCAGGTGCTTGAGCGCTGATGGCAGGGCGATGCCCA
>CBFGPQ010000060.1:0-20097 GCA_965650705.1 uncultured Asticcacaulis sp.
ATGCACGGCTATGAAGTTCATGGCGGTTGTCAACGCCTGAAGCCCGTCGACGCCGTAGGCTGAGCGGAACTTTTCATCGCCTATGCCGACGATCTGATAGTAACAACGGATCGTCTGCATGTCTTCGTCTTCCTCTGGCGGCCAAACCCAGGCCTCCACAGTCGGCTCGCCGTCCAGTTCGAAGGTGCGCATGAACATGGCGTCATCGTCGGATGACTCTGCGGTGGGATCATGTTCGTCCGTCATGGCGTAAATCGCCCCCGTGTAAATGCGATAGGGCAAACAAGCATGAAGCTCCGCAACCCGCAAGATTACGTCGCGTTCGCCGTTCGCCGTGGACCCGGCTACCCGATCCCACCCTGGCTGGCGACATAGAGTGCGGCGCATATCAGCACCAGTCCGCCCAGCGCCGCCAGCAGGATCGGACCGCGCGTCTTGCCGGGTGGCTTGCCGATATAGTCGTCGTGGTACTGGCGCGGACAGTCGGGACGGGGCGCCGTTTTGGCTTTGTCGTTGGGGGGCATGAGGTTCCTCCAGGGATCAGTTCGGCCGGCCGGGAAAGGGCACGACCACGCCCTCGCGGCGCGGGGCCGGAGGCGAAGGGTTGCGGACATTCAGTATGGTAATGGGTTCGGGGCATTCGCTGCGCCATTCGGCCTCTATGACGTCGCCGGCCTGGTAGCCCAACAGCGCCACGCCGATCGGGCTGTCGAGCGCCAGGCAATGGCCGTCGGGCCTGTAGTCGGCCGCCAGGACCAGCGTCCGTTCCTCTGCGGGCGCATCATTGATGCGGAACCGGACGCGGCTGCCCAGGCGGACCAACGGGAATGGCTCTTCTCCCGGCAGCAAAAGGCGCGCTGTTTCCAGTTTTTGGCGGACGATGCGCTCAAAGGGCTCCTTCGAACCGTTCAGCCGGTCGAACAGCTGGCGCAGCAGGCGGTAGTCACGGACCTGGAGCACCGGGGTCATGACATGTCCTCCACCTGGCTGACTTGCATGACCTGGAGCACCTGACTGCGGCCGTCCGTGGCGGTGAACCGGATGGCCTGGCCGTGGCTGAGGCCGATCAGGGCGGCGCCGACGGGCGTCAGCACCGAGACGCGGTTGTGCGCGATGTCGGCCTGGTAGGGCAGCACAAGCTGCACCGTTCGCTCAGGACCGGCGCCCAGGCGGTAGCGGACAAAGGCGCCGATGCGGACGATGCCGGGATCGAGCTTTTCCGGCGCCACGATCCGCGCCCGCTGCAATTCGCGCTGCAGCAGGTCGGCGGCGGCTTTCTGGTCGGGCGCGGCGATGTCGGCCAGGTTGCCGAGGGTTTCGAAGTCGTCGCGGCTGATGACGATCTTTGGGAGTGTAAGGGTTTCGGACATGGATATGCACACAATGGGCCCTGGCATAAGCAAAGGCGGAAAATTTTGGGGGGATTGCGTGCGCCGGGATGGCATTGGGGCGGTGAGGTGTCACCTGCCGGAATGCGCGACCCTCCCGAAGTCCGGAGGGCGCTGACGGCCGGACTTCGGGCTATGATCCTGTGACAGGATGTCCCTTGAGCGATTGCGATATCGCGAGTTTAGCGCGGATTGCCATGCGCAGAGGATAGCCCGGCGGGCAGGATTGTCAACTCGGGTCGCACGAGGCGGGATATGTACGTCGGGTCAAATCTCTGTTAGCCTCGGTCGGCAGAAGAGGGGGAGACCATGCGCCGTCTAAGTATCATTGCTGTCTTAAGCGTTGTCATTGCCGCAACGGGATGTGCCACGGTCGAGGGCTATCGCCAGCACATGGACCTGATGACCGGCATGCACAGCGACCAGCTCCAGGTCGATTGGGGCCCGCCGGACCGCGTGTCGGAATTGAGCAATGGCGACGAACTGTGGATCTACCGCAAGATCACCCAGCGCCAGTCGGGTAATTCCTATTCACAGGTGCCCAACGGCTCGTACCAGGAAAAATACAAGGACAAGAAGGGGAGGGAAAAGACCCGGACGGTTACGACCTACGATACCGTCTGGGTGCCGCCGGAATACTGGGAAACCTATTGCGAGACGCGCTTCGTCATCAGTCCTGATCACCGCGTGCGGAGTTACGGCTTCGAAGGCTCCGATTGCGTCGCCAAGGAGATAAAGTCTTCGGGCAGCGGCGAGGATTAGGCTCGGTTACCGGGACGTGGAACGGTACCTACAGCGACCCTGTCGAGACGGGGCTTGATCCGGCAGTGGGTGTGTCAACGCCCGAGATGGACCCCTCCATCGCCTCCGGCGGTCCCCTTCCCCATGCCTTCGGCACAGGGAGAAGGGAGAGAAACGGCCTCCGTAAAAGACTCTTGGCCAATGCCAGGGAATGGTTTGATAGCCTGAGACGGCATCACCAACTCACTCCTCCCTGGCTTTGCCGGGGAGGGGGACCGCCAGCGGCGCGAAGCGACGGCGCAGCGGTGGAGGGGTACGACACCGGCGGTACGGCTGGCGCCGCCGCGGGGCGTTAGTCTCCCACCGGCCGATAGCTGACAAAGGCAATGCGCGTGCTGTCGGGCGACCATGACGGCACGTTGATCGTCCCCTGGCCGCCGAACAGCTTCGTGAGCACCACAGGCGCGCCGCCTTCGGCCGGGATAAGTTTAAGCGTCACATCCTTGTTGGCCGGATGGTCGCCGACCGCCACATCGGTGCCGAAGGAAATATAGGCGATCCACTTACCGTCGGGCGACGGGTGCGGGAACCAGTCGCGCGTGTCGGCTTCATGCGTCATCTGCTCGGCGCCCGAGCCGTCGGCGCGCATCCGCCACAGCTTCATATTGCCGCCGCGCACCGAATTGTACCAGATATACTGGCCGTCGGGCGTATACTCCGAGCCGTCGTCGAGTCCCTTCGCCGTCGTCAGGCGTGTCTCCGGGCCGCCTTCGACCGGGATGGTATAGACGTCGTAATCGCCATTGCGATTGGCGATATAGGCGAGTGTTTTCCCATCCGGCGACCAGCCGTGCCAGTAGGACGGCCCTTTCGGCGTGACCAGGCGCGGGGCGCCGCCACCCGCCGGCAGGATGTGGATGCGCGACTGGTTGTCGGCTTCGGTCTGGTCGCTGACGACGATCCACTTGCCGTCCGGCGAATAGCCGTGGTCGTTGTTCATCTTCTTCAGCGGCCCGGCGTCAAGCCTGACCGGCGTCCCGCCCGTCACGGGCAGGGTATAGAGATGGCCGCCGGAATTGTAGAGCAGGGTGGTCCCGTCGCGCGACCAGTTGGGCGCTTCGATCAGGTCTTTGGTGTGCATGACAATGGTGCGGTTCCTGTCGCCGATCGTCAGGATTTCCAGCGTGCTTTCGGCCTTGGTCTGCGGCGTCGGCCAGCCCGCGACGCCGGGCGCCAAAGCCTCCAGTTCGACATTGGAAAAGACGGCGGTTTCGGAGACGGTATTGTTGTGCGCCGTCAAGGCCAGCCCCGCCAGATAGGCGCTTCCGAGCGCTATGCGTACGCCGCCGCCGACGTGGCGGACCTCGCCGTTTTGGTCCGACAGCGACATCCAGGCATAGCCGTCGTGGTATTCGAGCGCGACCCGTTTTGCGCCGTTCTGGTTGGCGACCACCTGCTGCGTCGGCCCGCCTTTGGTTTCGCGGTATTGCAAGGACACCAGCCCGTCGCCGTGGACCATGATGTCGACATAGGGGCTGTCGGGTGTGAGGTCCTGGCGCAGCATGACCCCGGCCTTGCGGTGCGGATCGACGCCCTTGCCGACGAGTGCGATATCGGTTGCGATATAGGTGTCGCCGTTGACCTTATTGGCCGCGTAGTGGAAGGCGTCGACCGTGCCCCAGATATTGGCGCCCGAGGCGGTTAGGCGATAGCTTCCGTCTTTGAAGCTGGCCTTGCCTGGGATGGCGGTCGCGCCGACATCAAGGTGCTGTTCAAAGATGCCGACGGCTTCGGCGCCCGCCTGGCCGGCGATGAGCGCGCACGCGGCCACGGCCGCGAACAGGAATGGCTTCATGATGTCCTCCCAGATCGTGCCGCGATCATTACGCGCCGCGGCTTTGTAATCGATTACGAAGGGGTAGCAGGTTTCGTGCCGTAAGGGAAGGGTGAGGGGGCTTCCTTCAATGCCTCCGGGCGGTTAGCATGGGTGTGTGAATCCTGCCCGGAGCCGCCCGCGCCATGTCAGCGACCCAAGCCAAGACCCGACACCGCATCTATACGATCAGTTTCGCCAGCGTCTATCCGCTCTATATCACCAAGGCCGAGAAGAAGGGCCGCGCGAAGGACGAGGTCGATGAGATCATCCGCTGGCTGACGGGCTATAGCCAGGCCGAGATGGAGGCACACATCGCGGCGCAGACCAACTTCGAAGACTTTTTCGGTCAGGCGCCCAAGCTGAATCCGGCGCGCGACCAGATCAAGGGCGTGATCTGCGGCGTCCGCATCGAGGAGATCGAAGATCCCCTGATGCGCGAAATCCGCTATCTCGACAAGCTGATCGACGAACTGGCCAAGGGCCGGCCGATGACGAAGATCCTGCGCGCCACCTAGCCACGGTGACCCGGCTTCGACTTTCGAAGGCGGATTCGAAGCGGCTGGTCTTCGGTGGGGCCTCGCAGGTGCCGTCCGCGCGGTTAGTCAAGGTATCGAAAACTTGCACGGCCCGGCCTAGGGGCCGGCCGCTAACCGGGGCGGGCGCGGAGACCTGTCATGCCGAAGATCCTCGAAGAGTGGAAAGTCCTGCCCCACGGGCGTTTGACAAAGGTCGATGACGGCCTGTGGACGGTGACCGGCGAACTGCACATGCCGCTGACACCGCTGCAAAGGCGCATGACCGTCGTGCGCCTGAACAGCGGCGATCTGGTCATCTACAGCGCCATTGCGCTCGATGAGCCTCAGATGGCCGCGCTTGAGGCCGAGGGCCGGCCGGCGTGGCTGATCGTGCCGGGCGACCTGCATCGCATGGACGCCAAGATATGGAAGGCGCGCTATCCGGACCTTCGGGTCGTCGCGCCCTCCGGCGCGCAGAAGGCGGCCGAAGATGTCGTCCATGTCGATGCCACCGACCCGGATTTCGGTGACGCCGCCGTGCGCTTCGTCACGGTGAGCGGCATGGCCGGCCACGAAGCGGCCCTGATTGTCCGCAGGGCAGGCGGTACGACCCTGGTCGTCAACGACATCATCGGCAACATGCCGCACGACTCCGGCTTCGTGCTGCGCCTCACGGGCTTCGCCGGCGATGAACCCCACATCCCCGTGCCGGTTCGGATGAGCCTGAAGGAGAAGGAAACCCTGCGCGCCCAGCTTGAAGCCTGGGCCGACCTGCCGGACCTGAAACGGATCATCATGTCGCATGGCGAGCCGATCGAGCGCGACGCCCCGGCCCGGCTCAGGGCCCTGGCCGACACGCTCGGGTGAGGGGCGGGCCAGGGGGCGGGATGATGACTTGCGTCGCGCTAAGCGATCACGGTCATGATTTGTGGCGCGCGCGACCAGATTAAATCTTGTCCATATTGCATCCGAAGGCGGTAGCCGGTGCCTCATCTTAGGTGAGCCCACCTACGGACCCGAACCATGAACCGGACATTCACCGCTTTTCTCGCCGCAATGCTGATGCCTGTTTGTCTAAGCCTGCCGGCGCAGGCCGATCCTCGTGCGGTCTTCCGCAATGTCGACAAGATCCACACTGAAGACGCAATCCACAGAGACGAATTTGTCGAAATCGGCGGCATAAAACAGTGGGTGTCGATCCGCGGCCGCCACGCCAATGCGCCGATCCTGTTGTTCTTACACGGTGGGCCGGGTTTCACCTCGCTGCCGTCCAGCTACTACTACATGCGCGACTGGCGCGAATATTTCACGGTCGTGCAATGGGACCAGCGAGGCGCCGGCAAGACCTACCTGGCCAACGATCCGGAAGCCGTCCGGCCGACCATGACGATCGATCGCATGGTGGCCGATGCCGAGGAGGTGGCAGCTTACCTGCGCAAGACCTATAAACGGCGCAAGATCGTCCTGGTCGGCTTTTCGTGGGGCTCGATCGTCGGTGTCAAACTGGCGCAGAAGCATCCCGACTGGTTTCATGCCTATGTCGGCACCGGCCAGTTCGTCTCGGCTCAGGAAAACGAGGCCATGGGCTATGAAGCGACGCTCAAGGCCGCCCACGCCGACAACAACGCCGAAGCCATCGCCGACCTGGAACGGATCGCGCCTTTTCCCGACGCCGCGCACCCGGAGCGTACCATTCAGAATCTGGGCACGGAACGGCGCTGGCTGGCACACTATGGCGGCTACTACTGGCGCAACAACGTCGGCCACGAAGGCGAACTGAACCCGTTCAGCCCCGACTACAGCGATGAGGAACTGAAGGCGCGCGACATGGCGCAGGGCTTCAGCATCCAGAACCTGTGGATTGAACTCGGTGCGGTCGACCTGCGGCCGACGTCGAAGTTTGATCTGCCGGTGGTCTTTATCCAGGGGCGGCATGACATCGGCACCTCGGCTGTCCTGCTCGATCAGTGGTTCAATACCGTCAAGGCGCCGAAAAAGCAGCTCGTGTGGTTCGAAGACTCCGCGCACATGGCCTATCAGGAAGAACCCGGTCGCTTCCTGATCACGCTGGTCAACGAGGTGCTGCCGCTGACACGTGAGCCGTGACGTCAGGTCGCAATGCGGTCGATCAGGGCCTGGCAGGCGAATCCGGCGACGAGGAGCGCCAGGGCCACGGCCAGGCACATGGACGGCACGCGGAACCAGAAGCGTAGCGACAGCCCAAGATAGACGGCGGCGAAAGTAACGGCGGCCGCCTGCAAAGGCAGGCTACGCATCAGGGCAGGGTAGTGGCCGAGCGCGAGCCATCCCAATCCGCCGCCAAAAAGCAAAAGGGCCAGGCTGTGGCTGAGATTGAAGCCAACCCAGGCGTCCCACAGGTTTATCCCACTGTCGAGACGAAGTGGCGCCGCCTGCATGGCGCGACGAAGGCCATCGTCGCGGGGCGTCAGGGCATTGCCTTTGAGCGTCAGCGCGCCATGCAGACCGCCCAGGGCGGCAAACATCAGTGCCGCGGTCACGACCAGCCATTTCGACATACTGCATCTCCCGCACTTGCGCTGCCATTGCAGCGCTGATAAAAGTGCACGATCGTTTACTTTTGTCAAGGCGCAACATGCCACAGGCCATATCCAAGGGTGAACAGACCCGGCAACGCATTGTTGCCGAGGCCGTCCGGCAGGGCGCGGTACGCGGCTTTGCCTCGGTCAGCCTGGCCGATCTTGCCGGTCGCCTGGGTCTTTCAAAAAGCGCTGTCTTTAAGCAGTTCGGCTCCGGCGAGGCACTGCAGGTGGCGGCGCTCAAGGCACTGGTGTCGGATTTCATGGCGGCGGTCTGGAACCCTGCCGAGCGGCTCCCGCGCGGACGAACGCGGCTTGATGCGGTCTTTCTGGCCTGGCTTGACTGGGTGGATGCAGGGTGCGGCATCATACAGGCGCAGATAGAATACGATGATCAGCCGGGACCTTTCCGCGACCTTGTCGCCGAACAGCAGGCACGGTGGAATCGCGTACTGACCCGCGAATTCCTGGCGGCCGGCGCTACGAACCGCGATGCCGCCGAACAAGCAGCTTTCGAATTCTGCGCCATAGTGCTTGCTTACCACCAGTTGCGCCGGCTTTTAGATGACCCTGCCGCCAGATACCGCGCCATAAAGGCCAAGGACGGGCTGATGGCGCGCCATGCCCGAGGAGCAAATCATGCTTGAGATTGATGCAAATGCCTTTGCCGCGTCATGGGCCGCCGCCTGGAATAGCCGTGACCTGGACGCGGTTCTGGCGCATTTTCACGACGATGCGACCTTTACGTCGCCCTTCGCGCAGCGAATCTGGCCGGACAGCGACGGACGCTTTAACGGCAAGGCCGCGATCCGCGCCTATTGGACCGAAGGCCTGAAGGCTGTACCGGACCTGCATTTCCAGGTCGAGACGGTTTTTTCGGGCATCGACATGGTGGTCATCCAATACACCAACCAGCGCGGCGGCAAGGTGGCGGAGGTCCTGACCTTCCGGGGAGACAAGGTCGTTTCCGGCCACGGCACCTATGCCGGATAGAAGTAAGCTTAGACTTTCGTCATCGATGGGAAGGCCAAAATGAGATCTTCAGTGCGATATCTAGCCTTGGGTTGGTCATTGCTTGCATTCGTGGGCCCCGTTGCCGCCCAGGAGGCCAATCTGACCAGTCGCGCCGAAGCGACGGCGGTCGTCGCCGAACTGCGCCGGATCGTGACGCCCAACGGAATAGACCGCGCCGAGATGGTGCGCATCGGCGGGATCGACCAGTATGTCACGATCCGAGGCCGCGACCGGCGCAATCCGGTCCTGCTGGTGCTGCATGGTGGTCCGGGCTTCCCGGAGAACGCCTTGGCATGGTGGAACACGCGCGATCTCGAAGAATATTTCACAGTTGTCCACTGGGATCAGCGGGGCGCGGGCAAGACCTACTTGGCCAATGATCCCAAGGCCGTGGCGCCGACAATGAAGCCGGAGATCTTCATAACGGATACGGATGAACTGATAGGCTGGCTGAAGGGTCAACTCGGCAAAAAGAAGGTCTTCCTGCTGGGCCACAGCTGGGGCAGTTTTGTCGGCCTTGAGTATACACGGCAACATCCAGGCAACCTCCACGCCTATATCGGCGTCGGCCAGGCGGCGAATACGCCGGAAAGCGAGCGGCGCGGCTATGCCTATGCGCTTGATTCCGCGCGCAAGGCCGGCAATGCCAAGGCCATTGCCGAGCTAGAGAGCATCGCCCCTTACGCCGATCCGGGACAACCGATCCCGCTGGAAAAAATCATCGTGGAGCGGCGCTGGAATGACTATTTCGGCGGGGTCATGGCCTATCGGCAAGGCCAGAACAATGGCGTTGCCAGCCGCCTGTCGCCCGACTATTCCGACGCCGATGCGCCGCGTGTCTATGAAGGCAATGGCTGGTCGCAGGAGTTTCTGTTCAGCGCGGTCCTTGGTCTTGACCTGAGCACCATTACACGGCTCGACTGCCCGCTTATCCTGCTTGAGGGGCGTCATGACCGCACTGTCAATTCCTACGTCGCACACGAATGGTTCGAGCGTGTAAAGGCGCCGCGCAAGGCCTTTGTCTGGTTCGAGGACTCCGGCCATGAGGTCATGACCGAGGAGCCCGGCAAGGTGCTTGTGTCCCTGCTGCGCCACGCCCGGCCGATCGCGGAAAAGGCGGGGGACGTGGCGCCCGGCGATTGAGCACTGATACGGGTGCTGAACATTCGGACAACAAGAAAGGCCGCGGTTGAAGCCGCGGCCTTTCAAGTGACCGGTCAAGTCTGCAAGACTCTAATCTTGTCGCATTTCCGACGGCGAACCGGCAGCCGCTTCGCCGGGAAATGCTTTGGCTTAGAACTTGTAACGCAGACCGAGCTGATAGCGCGAATCAAGCTCCTGCGCGAAGTAGATGTTGGTCTTGTCGCGGCCAAAGTTGCGGATGTGGGCCTTATTCAGGTTGAGACCTTCGAAGGTTGCCTGGAGGTTATCCGTGATCTGGTAGTTGATCGAAGCATCGATGGTGCCGAAGGCTTCGGTATACATCGGGTCGGCCTGGGCGCCGCCGTTGCTGGCGATGATGAACTCGTCACGCCAGTTGTAAGAGACGCGGCCCGACCACTTGCCCTTATCGTAGATCAGGGTCGCATTATAGGTATTCGACAGGCCCAGCAGCGGGAATTGCAGCGTCCCCGGCGGCGCCGAGTTGTCGAAGCCGATATCGCCATTGACCGTGGTCAGGCTGCCCGAGACGCCGAAGCCGCTGTCGCCGAAGAAGTGCTGTATGGCGAATTCAAAGCCGTGCAGGTTGGCCGTCTTGTTGTTGACCGGGATATTGGTGTCGAACACGAACAGCGGATCGTTGGCGTCGGCCACCAGGTCGTAGGCCTTGAGCACCTGGTCGACATAGGTCTGGTTCAGGTTGCCGGAGCCGTCCAGATTGGCGACGTAGTCGTTGCGCGCCTGGGTCTGGGCGACCGTGGGCGTGCTGCCGCTCTTCAGGTAGTGGTCGTAGAGCGCCGTCATGGTGAACAGGTTGACGTCGGTCGTCGACTGGTTGATTCCGGCCAGCAGGTCCTTGGCGATGCCCGAACGCGAGCCGGCAGCGCCCGACGACGGGTCGCGCAGCGCGAACGGGTTGGCCTGGATGCGGCCGGTGCCGACGAAGTTGCTGACGTCCTTGTTGTAGTAGCCAAGCGACATGTAGCTGTCGCGACCGTAGTACCATTCGACCGAGAAATCGATGTTCGACGATTCCAGCGGCAGCAGGCCCGGGTTGCCACGCGCGGCCGTCGGGTTGGTGCCGTTGGCGGTCGGGCGCGGCGGCGTGCCCGGCGCGGTCGTCGCATAGAGGTTTGAATAGGCGGGCCGCGCTATGGTCTTGGAGAACGACGCCCGGGCGATCACATCGTCCATGGCTTCCCAGGAGATATCTATGTTCGGCAGCCAGTTGTCGTAGTCGGACTGGTACTCCTGGCTGACAATGGTCGCCGAGCTGTCGAGCGTGAAGTCGTTGTCGGCGGTCCAGCGGATAGCGACCGGCTGGCTTTGCAGAGCTGAGGCGGTGACGTCGGTCTTCTCGTAGCGCAGACCGGCAACGACCGTGGCGCGGCGGCCCAGGAAGTCGCCCTTCATGGTGAACTGGCCATAGGCGGCGGTAATCTGTTCTTCGACGGCGTTCGACGTCAGGGCCGCGTTGGGGATGGTCGCATTGTACAGCGTCGACTTGGCCATGGCGGTATAGATGTCGAGCGCATTGCCGCGGAAGGCCGTGTTGGCCTGTCCGATTTCGAAGTCCTTGAACAGGCCGCCCAGGTCGTAGGTTTCGACAAGGCCCGGCGCGAACTGGGCGATATCGCCAGGATTGCCGATGCCCCAGTCGCCTAAAGCCTGGTAGGTGCTGCCCGTGGTCGTTTCCATGCGCGACTTGATGAGGTTGACGCCGGCGTCGAAACGGCTTTCGCCGTCGAAATCATAGGTGAAATCGATCTTGGCTTCGTCGATCGTGTGTGTCTGGCTGTTGGTCGCCATGCGCGCGACCTGGCTGCCGAGGTCGCCGACATCCAGCTTGCCGTTGTTGTTGCCGCGATAGCCGGCGATGACGCGGTCAGCGGCCGAGAAGCCGGCCAGGTAGGCGCCGTTGGCGTCGACGATGACGGTGCCGGCGGAGTTGACCAACTGGCCGGAGCTGTTGGTGCTATAGATCGGATTGCCGTCCCAGACAGTGTATTTTTGCACCGGCACGCCGCTGCGGAAATCGACCGAATGGTCCTTCACGACCGGTGCGCCGATCGACATCATGACCGACGACGTGCCGTTGGGATTGTCCGGCGTCGCCTTGCCTTCGGAGCTGTGGACGTCAAAGGTCAGCGACATCTTGTCGTTGATGTCCCATTTGGCGTTCAGGCCGATGGATTGCAGGGTGTTCTTCTGGCCCAGCAGTTGCTGTTCGAAGCCGACATCCTTGGTGCCGTTCAGGTTTTCCTGCAGGAACAGGGCATTGTAGATGCCCGACTCGCCCTGTTCGAAGACGATCTGGTCGAAGGGGCGGTTGAACCAGTTGGTCTGTTCGGCGCGCTGTTCCGAGCCCTTGTTTTCGACATAGAGGACGTCGGCGGTGAACAGCCAGTTTTCGGCCGGACGGAACTGGGCCGTCGCGCCGATATTGGTGCGCTGGTTGTGCGTCTGCGAAAAAGCGTAACGGCTGTCGTTCGGATAGGCGACCAGGGATCCCGCCGGCGGGGCATTGGTGATCTGGGTCAGCAGTGTCGTCTTGTCGGCGGCGTAGCGGAGACGGCCGCTGTTGGGGTCAAAGAACTGGGCGCGGGCGTCGAGGTTCCATGAGTTCTGCGACACCTGGCGCGTAGCGTTGTCGCGTTCCAGGTACTGGGCGAACAGGGCGACGCCGAAGCTCCGGTCATCATTGGCCCAGCTGTAGGCGCCGGTGACTTCCGGGGTCCAGTCCTTGCCGTCGACCAGGTTCTCGGCATGCAGCGCCTTGATGCCCAGCACGCCCGTGCCGCCGGCCTTGTTGATAGGACGCAGGGTCTTGATGTTCAGCGTGGCGCCGATGCCGCCCGAAGCGACGTGGGCCTTGCCGGTCTTGTAGACTTCGAAGCCCGAAACGCTGTCAGCAGCGATGTTCGAGAAGTCGAAGTTACGCGAACCGCCGCCGGCAAACGCGTTGCCGGTACCGATCAGGTCGATAGAGGCGGTCGGCATGGTTCGGCCATTGAGCGTCACCAGGTTGAAGCCCGGGCCGAAGCCGCGCACCGTGACCTTGGAGCCTTCGCCGTTGACACGGTCGATCGAGACGCCGGGAATGCGCTGGACCGACTCGGCCAGGTTGGTGTCCGGATACTTGCCGATGTCTTCGGCCGAGATGGCGTCGACGACGCCGGTGGCGTTCTTCTTGATCGTCATCGCACGCTGAAGCGAACCGCGCACGCCGGTCACGACGACGACGTCCGATTCCGCCGGCGCGGCGGGGGCAGGGGCAGCGGCGTCCTGCGCCAGGGTTGCGCCGGCCATTGCGGCGAGGGCCAGTGTCGACACGCCGCCGAGAATGGCTTTGCGCAGCGCACGGGTCTGTTTGTTTGATACGTGTGTGGTCACCTT
Organism: uncultured Asticcacaulis sp.; assembly: GCA_965650705.1. Taxonomy (GTDB): domain Bacteria; phylum Pseudomonadota; class Alphaproteobacteria; order Caulobacterales; family Caulobacteraceae; genus Asticcacaulis. The sequence goes on from CBFGPQ010000060.1 coordinate 12,650, forward strand.
TGTCATCCCAATCCTGTTATTGCCAATTATGTCCTGACCGGCCTTTCGGGCTTCGCAGGCTTGCAACCTTTTTCAATGGGCGGTTTTGCGGACCCGCCTGTCGTCCCCATCTCCGTTCGACCCTTTGGGCCTTTTGTAAAATGACGGAGCCGCGGGCTTAGGCGGCCCAATCCAGTTGGGAGACAGCCCTTGCGGAGGAAAATCCGAACCGGCGGCGCGGAAAGCCCTTCCCTCGATAAGGGGAGGGCTAAGGAAATAAGGCGGGTGCAATGGAATGGATTGTAAAATTTTTACCTGTCATACCGGATGACAAGACGGGGCAATCGCACATCTCCTCCCTATGCGCAGCATGGGAAGGGGAACCCCGAAGGGGTGGTGGTGGTATCCTCTGACCGTTGTACCCCTCCGTCGTTTGCTAACGCAAACGCCACCTCCCCACTTCGTAGGGAGGAGGGCGGGCGTTGAAAGGCCTCAGGCCAGGCAGCACATCTCCTCCCTGTGCGCAGCATGGGGAGGGGTATACTGCAGACAGCCTTTACCCTCCGTCATCTTCGCCTGCGCTCGATGCCACTTTTCCACGCAAGCGCAGGGAGGAGCTAGTCAATCTTGCCTGTAAGGATCACGCCTTCTGCGGTGTGGCGTGGCTGCGGATCACCCAGGCGGCGCCGGTAATGGCCAGGGCCACACACATCATCGTCCACTCCATCTGGCTGGTCGGGGTGGCGATGACGCGCGGCACATGCAGCAGGACGACAAAGGCCGCGCACATGGCGCCTTCCAGGCCTGCCGCCAGCCGCGCCTGAACGCCCGACACCAGGGCCAGCCCCGCCGCCAGATGGCCGGCGCCGGTGAGGTAGGCCCAGGCCATCGGAACGGGCAGCCAGGCCGGCACCATCTTGGCCGTCGGGTCGGCATAGACGAAGTGGCTGAGGCCAAACACCACCGCGCATAGCCCGAACACGATCCGTGCGCCCAGCAGCACCCGCGCGTCCTGCCTGTGGGCGCCAATCTGCGCCAGGCCTGCGGCCATCAGGCAACCGGTTTCGGCCATCCCAAGCCAGAGATAGAGCTGTGTCGGCTGCTGGGCTACCAAAGGCCCGTGAAAGACGAAGGCCCAGACGCCGAACAGGACTGCGGCGGATACCGCTCCCGCAAAGCTTAGCCGCCTGACGGCCAGCGCGATGCCGGTGGCCATGAGCCACAGCGCGCTGATAATCGCCGCATAGGGGATGAGCTTTACCCACTCCGGAGCGGATTGCCATTGCAGGGCAAAATCGCGGAAGACCAGGCAGACCGTACCCAGTCCGGCTATCCCGGCGGCGAACGGCAGCCGGTTCGCTAAAGACATGTTGTTCATATCGCTTTGTTTCCCCTGACCTTTTTCACGCCATTTCTAGCGCATGAACATGCGTGTCCGGCGGCGAGATAAAGCCGGCCGGACACGCGGGCGCGGCGTGCGCAGGCCCAGCCTAAACCGCCGGGCGGCAGGGAAATTGTATTTATTTAACCTCGGACTGAAAATAATGCCGTCTGATTCCGGTTGAAAATTTCACACGATGGCTGACAATATAACCATGTCATTCCAGGCCCACGCACCGGGATATCCGCTGAACCGCTACGTACGCTACTTCTATGCCCCGACGGGCAGGTTGCCGTACCGCGAGGATAAGGTGCTGCCTTCGCCCCAGACCGACCTGAAGATCAATTTCGGCGGCGGGTTCCTGGCGAAACGCCCAGGTGATACTGAGTTCTTCGCCGTCGATCCCAAGGGCTGGTTCATGGGGATCTGGGACCAGTATCACAGCGTGGTCTGGCCGGACGATCCGGACTTCATCGGGATCAGTTTCTGGCCAGGCGGCGCCCACAGCCTGTTGGGGATCGACGTCAACGCCGTGCATAACCAACTGGTCCCCCTCGACGACATCTGGGGCCGTTTTGCCGGCGACCTTCGCGAGCGGCTTTACGAGGCGGACGGGGTTCAGGCCCGGTTCGCCCTGCTGGAACACCTGCTGAAGGCGCGCCTGGACCACGCGGCCAAGTTCGAAAAGATCGCCCCGGCGCTGCAATCGCTGCGGGCCGGCAATGGCCTGAGCGAGCCGGGCATTATCTCTCCTCTGCCAGAATTTACGCCCAAGCATATGATTTCGCTGTTCAACTGCGTCGTCGGCGTTTCGCCCAAGCGGCTGGCGCGGCTTTATCGCATCCAGGCGGTGATCGACAGGATCGACGGGGTGCGTCCGCTGCGCTTGACGGCGTTTGCCCAGGACTTCCTGTTTTCGGACCAGGCGCATTTCAACAAGGAGTTCAAGTTCTTCACCGGCCACACGCCGGGCGACTATCTGAGCCGGCGCCGGCGCGTGTTCTCGGAAGCGCCCGAACACGCGGTCCATACGCGGCTGCTCCCGGTCGGGTAGGGGGAGGGGCGAACAGCGGTTTTCGCCAAAATATCGCAACAAAGCAAGAGCTTAGATCGGAATGGTGTTTCCATCTAAACCCATTCCGATCTGGCGCTTATCGCTCAAAGCGCCAGTAGTCGAAGTCAAACAGCGATGCGTCGCCGGGACCTTTGAAGATCAGGTACAGGTCGCGTACCCCGGTTGTCTCCGATACGGTCGCGGTATTTTCCTGCCACTGACCGGCAGGCTGAGAGGGCTTAATCTGCATCGTACCTAGCAATGGGCCATCAACCTGGTCCAGGCGGAGTTCAAGACTTGAACCCTGGACATGGCCCGCGACGCTGGCGATGAACCTTTTGGGCGGTGTCTTGCCGAAATCGACACCAGACACCTTGATATAGTTGCGGTTCAGAGTGCGCGTCACATAGACGCCATTGCGGTCGTCCCGCGCCGTGGTCACGCCGGGCGCCCAGATGTACGGACGGTCCCGGTCACGCTTGATCCGTGAGGTCCAGGCAATGGTCTCGGCCTCGACGCGTTTATACGGGTCCACAGGCTCGAGCTGCCTGACGCCTTTATTGTCCCACCAGGGCTGGTTAGGGATGGTGCCGTCGGAATTATATTCGAACCGGGTTACCGTGATGGATCGGCGCTCATGGTGAATGGGCGTCATGGCGAAGTTCAGCTCATAATTGAAGCCGAAAACGTAAGACCCGCCCTTATAGTCGATGATACCCGGATGGTTGCCGGTGGCCCCCTGGTTCGGGTCCATGATCTTGCCCTTGTGGACCCAGGGACCGGTTGGTTTGTCACTCATGGCGTAGCCAATACCTTCGGGACAGCAGGTCGAGGCGTAGGCCATGTAGTAATGCTTGTCGCGCTTATAGAACCACGGACCTTCCTGATAGTCGCCGGGCTTGGAGTCGACCCGAACGATGGGACCCGAATAGGAGACCATGTCCTTGTTGAGCTTGACGTACCAGAGGTGCGGATTACCCCAGTAGAGATAGGCCTGGCCGTCATCGTCGATCCATACGGTTGGATCGATGTTGCCTTCGCCGGCCGCGATCAATGGCTTACCGAGGGCGTCCCTGAAAGGACCCGCCGGGGTGTCGGCGACGGCCACCGCGATGACGTTCTTGGGCGATCCGGCAACGCTGATAGGGGCGTACAGGTAGAACTTGCCGCCGCGCTCTATGACCTGCGGCGCCCATGCGTCGTTTGTCTGATCCGCCCAGGGAAAGGTCTTCAGCGAGGCCACGACACCCCGGTCGGTCCAGTTGACCATGTCCGTCGAACTGTAGACATGCCAGTCCAGCATCTTGAAGCCTTCGGCGTCATCCTCATCATGACCGGCGTAAAGATATACGACGCCGTCGTGCACCAGCGGCGCCGGGTCCGCCGTGAAGTGGGTTTGAATGATCGGATTATCGGCCTGCGCCTGGCCCCCCGCCAGGCAGGCAACCGTGAAAGCACCGACCCATATTGCGCGTCGAAGTGTCATGCAGCCAATCCCCGTGTTGCCGGCCCGGTCCTAAAGCTTGTAATACTGGCGCCAGTCCTGCCGCGGCGTATCGCCATCCAGCATGCGGTCGGCCAGGGCATTGTTCGTTATCCGCCGGCGTTTGCGGTCGAAAACCACGCGCGTGTTGAGGCGCTGCGCGATGACGCCCAGCGCCATGGCCTGGCAGAGGGGGCCAGCGACGGAGAACCGCGACCGGCAGACCTCTTCGCCCTTGGCCGCCCGGACGAAATTCAGGAAGTGATCGGACGGGCTTACCGGCACCTCAGGCAGCGCCTTGAGAACGTCGCCGGCGCGCGGCCCGCCGATAATCTCCAGCTCACTGGCGTGCGAACCGCCCTTGAACGTCACGCCGTCGCCATAGATGACCTTGCCCGGCGCCAGTTTTTTCGTTTCGATCGTGCCCGCGGTCGGGGGAGGGATGTTGGGGTCGACAACCGACGTGCCGAAATTTTCGGGCAGGGGCGGATAGTTCTGCTGGCCTTCGTACCAGGTCAGTTCGACCGGAGGCTTGCTGCCGCGCGCCGGAAATTTGAAGCGCAAGGTCGAATTCTGCGGGAACAGGAACGCACTGTGGCCCTGGGTGGAGACCGGCTCCACTTCGTCCGGCAGGCCCAGTTCAAGGAATTCATGCGCGGTGTCGAAGATGTGCGCGCCCCAGTCGCCCAGGGCCCCATTGCCGAAATCGTACCACGACCGCCATTCACCGATCATGTAGCCGGCGTTGTAAGGGTGCGGTTTGGCGGTGGCGAGCCAGGCATCGTAATCGAGGTCCGAGGGAACCGGCTGTTCCGGCAGGAAGTCGCTCACGGCCTTGCCATGCCACCGGCGCGGACTGTTCATGAAGGCGGTGATTTTCGTGACGTCGCGGATGATCCCGGCCTTTACCCAGGCCTCGAACTGGAAATACCCCTGGCCGGAATGGCCCTGGTTCCCCATCTGGGCCGCCACCTTGTATTTCTTTTCCGCGTCCATCATGAGCTGGATCTGGCGGAAGCTGTGGCCCATCGGCTTTTCGCAATAGATGTGCTTGCCTGACGCCATGGCCTGCATTGCGATCGGGAAGTGCGAAAAATCCGGCGTGCTGATGGCGACCGCGTCGAATTGCTTTCCCATCTTGTCGAACATTTCCCGGAAGTCGCGGAATTGCCGCGCATTCGGGAACTGGGTCAGGATGGCCTGGGTCGGCGCCGACCCGATATGCGTGTCGCACAGGGCAACCACATTGACCAGGCCGGTGGCATGAAGGCCTTTGATGACGTCGACGCCCCGGCCGCCGATGCCGCAGCACGCCAGGTCTATCTTTTCACCCAGCCCCTTGGCCCGCACGAGCGCAGGCATGGCCAGAGCGCCCATGGCCGCCGCCAGCGTACCCGCCGTAAACCCCCGCCGATTGATCGAATCCAACATCTTAAATCCTGCCTGTAATTGTTTCGTTTAGTAGCGAAAAACGGGTTTCGATTAATGTGCCGACAGATCCCGGAGCTTTATGTTGCGGAAAGACACTGTATTCCCGTGGTCCTGCAAAAGTATATGGCCGTCGGCCCATTCCCCGAACCCTGGGATGGCGTTGAACTTGCTTTGCTTGACGGCGGCGCGATACTCAGCCGATCCCCGTTCATAGGATACCGTGACCTTGCCATTCAGCCAGAACGTAACCGTATTGCCTTTTGCCAGGATACGCGCCGTGTTCCATTGTCCCGGCGGATTGACCTGTTTGTCCTTCGCTGCCGGGATAACGTCATAGAATGAGCCGATGGTGCGATTGCCGTCCCGGCCCAGGCGCGCGTCCGGGTGCAGCGCGTCGTCGAGCACCTGGAACTCCATTCCGATCCCTGAGCCGACCTTGACCGGCTGACCGGTATTCTTGTCGATCGGCGACAGGTTGGACTGGGCGAAGATCTTTATGCCGCTGTTCGCGCCGGGCGTGATGCGGAAATCGACCGTCAGTTCAAAATCCGAATAGCGTTTGCGCGTGATGATGTCGCCACCGCCCTGGGATTCCTCGCCGCCCTTTTCGTGAATGGTCAAGGTGCCGTCGCACGCGGTCCAGCCCGTGTCCGGAAAGCGGTCGCTGTTCAGGCCGCGCCATTGATCCGTCGTTTTACCGTCCCACAGCAGCACCCAGCCCTGGGCCGCCTCTTCGGAGGTCAGCCTGTTGGCGCCGTCGTCCGCCACCGCCGCGCAGGCCGTTTCGGCCGGAGCGCCGAATGCCGCGCCCGGCGCCAAGCCGAGAAACCCAAAAGCGAGGGGAAGAAGGATGAACTTTGACATGGCGGTCTCCTCATCTAAAGCGCGCGACCCACGGTTCATAATGCTTCGAAGCGATGCGAAACATGGCGGATTCAGCGGCGGCCTGCTGTCTGGACTTACCAGTATTGTTGACGCATCGTCAACTGGCCTTACCAAAATCGATGCATTAAGGCGCTACCGCTTACCTGGCCGAGAAGGCGTATCCCGCTGCGATCAAATCGGCGAACCACGCGCTTTTGATCTGGTCGTCCGATTTGACGACCACGTGATGGTTCCAGCAGTTTGTGCTGACCTGCTTCACATACTGAAAATGCGAATTCTTGAGCTCGCGATCCAGCATCACGGTGACGAACAAGGTCCCGTCGGCTGTCTTGCCATAGGTCCACATCCAGCAGAATTTCCGTTTGACGGCGAAGGTCGTCTGCCCTTTCGTCGCCTGTCTGCAGGGACCCTGTTTTTCGATCAACTGGATGATCCTGTCGGCCAGCGCCTTGGTCTTCGGCTTGTCGGAAAAATCCCCAGTCATCTTGTTGGCTGTCATGATCGTTTCTCTGTCGTTTGCACGCGAACATCAGCGGGAACGGGCGGGGGCGGCCTCGCGCCAAGGGCGTAGATGCAAATGTGTGATTACAATCGATAAAAAATCGCCTCCAGGTCGAAACCGACGCCAGAAAAATTCCGTAGCCAGGCTTTCATAAGGACTTGGGTGGACAGGACCAAGCCGTCTGTGGGTTGCCAAACGGCTTCATTCGGGGCGTTAACAGATGTTCGCGGTTTGGAGGATGATTCCGCCCACAGCCACCGCGTCTCGCGCAGAGGGGGCGTCCTGCGTTTGTAAGACACATCGCCAAGATTAACGCGCACGGTCGCCGGTGCCGGTCGAGATTTGTGAGCTCATTTTGCTTCAGGGACACGTGGTCCCTGTGCGGCTGGCGTTGATAGGGGAGGGAGCGTCCCGCCATGAAAGTAGCCGCCATGCCGAGCAAAAAACACACGTCATGTGGAGAAGTGCGCAATTGATATCATGTCATCGTAATACCGTAATCGGAAGACCGCGTGCGAGCATACGGCGTCCCTTCCTGGACCCCGCTGCGTCCGACCATCGGAAAAGCGCCGGAGAAATAGTCTCGGCAGCGCTTCGGGCGCTCACACATTTGCGGCTTCCACTCCGCACCGTTGTCGTTTTCACAACGGCAGGTCGAGGATTGCTCCGATTGCACGAGCGTGTCAAGTTGCCCGCTTGGCTGGGGAGTCGCGGGCTATGAAGAACATATGGG
>CBFGPQ010000061.1:0-19463 GCA_965650705.1 uncultured Asticcacaulis sp.
GGCGCTGAAGCGCGCGCTGGCCATCCACTTCGGCCGCGACCACGACAGCCTCGAGGTCCTGGTCAAGACCTGGCGCACCGGCGATCAGCGCGCCATGACGGAGCGCCTGGCTGAGGAAAAGGCGCGCGATTCAAGGAGCTACGATCTGCTGCTTACCGGTCGCAACGCTAAATGGGTGCCGCAGATCGAGACCATGCTGAAGGGCGACCAGACGACCTTCGTTGTCGCCGGCGCCGCGCATTTCACCGGCCCTGACAGCGTTATCGCCATGCTACGACAACGCGGCTACGCGGTTGAGCAGGTCGATCCTTAGTCTTGCTGAGCGGGTAAATTACAAAGCCAATATTGACTTTGCCGCCTGTTTTCCTCAAAAGGCCCGCCTAAGCCCCAATCAGCTTAGACGTCTGTCCCTTCCGTTACGTAACGGAGGGGATTTCTCTTTGGGGAGTCCTCGGCCATGAACCAGTCGGCCAACACGTCGGAAGATCATCTGTTCGGAGTCTATGCGCGCGCGCCTATCGAGGTCGAGCGCGGCGAAGGCGCCCGTCTGTATGACCGACGCGGCCGTATGTTCCTGGATTTTGTGCAGGGCATCGCCACCAATGGGCTGGGCCACGCCAATCCGGTGCTGATCGAGGCGATGACGGCGCAGGCGAAGAAGCTGTGGCACGTCTCGAACATCTTCACCATTCCGGGGCAGCAGGAACTGGCGGCGAAGCTGTGCGCTCACAGCTTCGCCGACCAGGTCTTCTTCACCAATTCGGGCACGGAAGCCGTCGAGTGCGCCTTGAAGCTGGCGCGCAAATACCACGCCGCGCGCGGCAATGAAGAGCGGATCGACATCATCGGTTTTGCCGGCGCCTTCCACGGCCGGACCTATGCGGCCGTCACCGCGGCGGGTAACGAGACCTATCTCGCGGGCTTTGGCCCGAAACTGCCGGGCTATGTCAATGTCTCGCTCGACGACCACGACGCCATCCGCGCGGCGGCGGAAGCCCCGACGGCGGCGGCCATCATCGTCGAACCCGTCCAGGGCGAAGGCGGCGCGCGCGCTTTGACCGACGCCGAGCTTCAAATGCTGCGCGATCTGTGCGACGCCAATGGCCTGCTGCTGATCTTCGACGAAATCCAGTGCGGCATGGGCCGGACCGGCAAGCTGTGGGCCTACGAGTATTCGGGCGTCGAGCCCGACGTCATGACGGTCGCCAAGGCGCTGGGTGGCGGCTTCCCGGTCGGCGCCTGCCTGGCCACGCGTGAGGCGGCGTCCGGAATGGTAGTCGGCGCTCATGGCTCGACCTTCGGAGGCAATCCGCTGGCCATGGCGGTAGGCCAGGCGGCGTTCAACGAGATCGTTCGTCCGGAGCTGCTCGAAAACGTCAACCGTGTTTCCGGCTATCTGCGCCAGCAGCTGGCGGGTTTGCGCGACGCCTATCCCGACATGATCGAAGACCTGCGCGGTAAGGGTCTGCTGGTTGGCATCAAGGTCAAGCCGAACAATCGCGAGATCATGACTCTGGCACGCGACAATGGTCTTTTGATCGCCGGCGGTTCGGACAACTGCGTCCGCCTCTTGCCGCCGCTCAATGTTACCGAGGACGAGGCGCGTGAAGCCATTGGCCTGCTGGAAAAGACCTTCCTGGCCGCTCGCGAAGCCGCGAAAGCAAAAGAAACAGCGTAACGTATAAAGAACACTCTTCGCCCTCCCTGCTTGCGGGGAGGGGGGACCATCTGCGGAGCAGATGGTGGCTGGGCCTCTTTTCTGCCTCGGCGCCCCTTGGTGAAGAAGATAACAGGGACTATCCGATGACCCGTCATTTTCTCGATATATGCGATCTGACTACGGAAGAACTGCGTGCGATCGTCGACGATGCCCACGCCCGCAAGAAGCTGCGTCAGGGCTGGCCCAAAGGCCGCGTCGACGCCGATGCGCCGGCCAGGGACCGCGTCCTGGCCATGATCTTCCAGAAGAACTCGACGCGTACACGCTTTTCCTTCGACGCCGCCATGCGCCAGCTCGGCGGCCAGGCAATCATCTCGACCGCATCGGACATGCAACTCGGCCGCGGCGAGCCGATCGAAGACACCGCCAAGGTGCTGTCGCGCATGGTCGACGCCATCATGATCCGCGCCAATGAGCACGACGACGTGTTGCGCCTGGCGCGCGCCTCAAGCATTCCGGTGATCAACGGGCTGACCAATTTCAGCCACCCGTGCCAGATCCTGGCCGACATCCAGACGATCGAGGAGCATCGCGGCGCCATCGAGAACAAGACCCTGGCCTGGATCGGCGACGGCAACAATGTCTGCAACAGCCTGATCCATGCCGCGGCGCGCTTCGGTTTCACGCTGAACATTGCCTGCCCCGAAGCTTACAAGCCGGCGATGGCTGCCATGGTCTTTGCCTCGGAATCGCGCGCCAAGGTGACGGTGACCAATGATCCGTTCGACGCCGCCAAGGGCGCCGACGTCGTGCTGTCAGATACCTGGGTGTCGATGGGCGACCTCGACCACGATGAGCGCCTGGCCGCCTTCCAGTCCTACCAGGTCAATGCCGAGTTGATGAAGTGGGCGCGTTCGGACGCCCTGTTCCTCCACTGCCTGCCGGCCCACCGTGGCGAAGAGGTGACGGACGAGGTCATCGACGGCCCGCAGTCGGTCATCTGGGATGAGGCCGAGAACCGTATTCATGCGCAGAAAGCCATCATCTCCTGGTGCTTGAACACGCCATCCTTGACCGACTAATACGCAGTCTGCGCTTGCAGGTACTAATGTACCTGCGGCGCTAGCCGGCTATTATTCGACTCAAGGCTGACGGTTTAAGAGGCCGGAGTCGCGGGACGTGTGGCTGGCGGCGGAGGGGTTAATACGGCCGGCCGTTGCCGGTGGTGAAGCCAAGCTCGTTCAGGAGGTGAACGAGCATCACCAAGGCGGCGGTGAAGGACAGCATCATCAGGAAGCGCCACGGGATCATGCGGGGGCCAGTTCGACGCAGGTCGTGCGGCCGCGCGCCCATGAAACCAAAGCCAACCGTTAAAAGACTGGAAACGGCGAACAGAATCACGGTAACGGGCAGGGTCAGCATAGGGACCATATGCAGGGTCCGGCGGACGGCGGCAAGAACACACCCGATTTATTTGTCATCCGGCGGATGATCGTGCTATGCGCCGCACATCTCTCCCCAAAAGCGAAAATCGTGGATATAGTTTCCACAGAAGAATTCGTAATCCCAAGATATAGTGGTTAACAAATGGTTTACACTCAATATAATGCGGCTTACGTTTCCGGCTCGTACCGGTAGGGGAATCGCATGAGCGCGAATGCACCTTGGAGTGTTAAGGGAATCGATGCCAAGGCGCGGGAAGTCGCCAAGGATCTGGCGCGCCGTTCGGGCATGACGCTGGGCGAGTGGCTGAACCAGATGATTCTCGAAGGTGAGGATGTTGGCGCGGCGATTAATCGTGAACGCGAGCGCGAGCAGGCGCCACAACATCCCGACCAGCAAGCCATGTCGCGCCGCCGTCCGCCGGTCTTCCGCGAGACGCATAACGATATCGACGAAGCGCCGCGTCGCGCGGCGCCGTTTTCGTCCGCTTCGCGCCCGCTGGCTGCGCGTGAACTCTCGTCGGCCGACCTGCGCCGTCACTCGATCTTCGACGGTCGTCCGCGAGGCGACGACGATCGCGCCGCCTCCGGTGAGCTGAGCCGCGTTGCCAGCGCGCTGGAGTCGTTGAGTGATCGCATCGAAGGTTCCGAGTCCCGTTCCGCCAATGCCGTGCGCGGCGTATCGTCGGCAGTCGAGTCGCTTCTGAGCCGTCTTGAGCGTAGCGAGGCGGGGCTGGCCGCCGCCCAGGCGGAGACGCGCGACCGCCTGGAAGAGCATACGCTCGACCTGCACACCTCGCTGGAACGCCATGAGGAAAGCCGCGAAGCCTTGGCTAGCCGTCTTGAGCAGGCCGAGCGCCTGATCGATGCGCAGGCTGAGCGTCTCGAGGGGCTGTCGGGGCACTTGCGGGAGGAGCGCGAGCACATCGCGCGCCTGGAAACCCAGCTGAAAAATCCGGCCGTGCAGGAGACCGTGCGCACAGTCGAAGGCGCGCTCGGCAAGCTGGCCAACCAGCTCTATGAGGGCGAGCAGCGCCACCGCGACGTTGTAAAGGATGTCCGTGAGGACATGGTGGGCCTCTCGCACCGCCTGGCGCAGCTTGAGTTGCGCGATCCGGAACGCGCCGCGCAAGGGGTAATCGACAAGGTGGTCGCCCGCATGGCTGAGCGGCTGGAGCAGGCCGAAGCTCGCACCTCGACCGCCATCCGCGCCCTGGAGCAGGCCTTCACTACGCTCGATGCACGCCTTAACCGCGCGGAAGAGCGCGGAGACGTCACTGACCCTGAGCAGGTCGCCTCGCTGAAGCGCCTGGCCGCCGACCTGTCTCGCCGCGTCGACGATAGCCGCGCCGAACTGATGAACGCGCTGCAGGATCGCAGCGCCACGACGGCCGACCAGTTGCTGCGCACCTTGTCCGAACGCGTTGATCAGTCGGAGCGCCGCTCGGCCCAGGCCATTGAGCGCCTGGGACAGGACGTGCTGCGCGTCGCCGATACAATCAATCGCCGTGTCGCGGGCGTCGAAGCCACTCAGGACAGCCACCGAGAAGCCTTCGAGCGGATCGGCCGTGAGGTCGGACGTGTCCAGGAAACGGTTGACCAACGCTTCAGCCGGACCGAGGCCGGCCACGCCCAGGCGCTGGAGCGCCTGGGCTCCGAGATCGCGCGTATTTCCGAACGCCTGTCGCAGCGCATGGCCGAGTCGGAACGCCGTGTTGGCCAGGCTGTCGAAGGCGTCGGTCAGGTTATCGAACAGCACCGTGACCAATCGCGCAGCGAACTCAGCGATCGCATCCGCCAGTCGGAAGAACGCACGGCGAAGCTGCTGGAGGAGGCGCGCAACCGCATCGACCAGAAACTGGCTCAAGTCCAGACTCAGAGCCTGCTGTCGGAAAGCGGTCTAGACGCCGCACTGCGCAAGGTTAGCCCGGCGGCCAGCGAACTGCCGAACCCGTTCGCCTTCGAAGAGCCTGAGGTGGAGGCGCCGGCGCCTAAGTCCGCGGCCCCTGCGCGGCAGGTGTGGCGCGACGAGGTGTTGCAAGGCGCGCATCTGCCTGATGAAGATGAAGAGCTGGACTTGACGGGGCAACTGCTAGAGCCCGTCACTGCGCCGCAGGAGCCCGTGGCGTCACCCGTGTCGCTCACTAAAAAAGACTCGGCGAAGAAGGAAGCCTTCGCGCCGGATTTCGATCCGTTTATCGAGGAAGATCTCGAATACGATCTGGTACCGGTCGGCAAGACGGCCGACGAGAACGAAAGCGATCCGTTCGCCGATATCGACGTGTCAAAAAAAACGGCGCCGCGCTTCGAAGGACAACGTTCTGAAGGCGCCCATGCGGCCGTGGCGCCCTCTAAGCGTGCAACTTTCGAGCTCGACAACGATGCCATGGATGAGGCGCCCAAGGCGTTCGGCGGCCGCGACTTCGTAACCGAAGACGCCGATGGCGGCGTGTCGGTGTCCACGCGTGACGCCCTGGCCGCGGCGCGCGCCGCGGTTCGCGCGACGATGATGGATGAACAGGAGCGCCGGCCGGGCGCTCTGGGTGGTTTGGGTTTGAGGCCGGCAACGCAACGTGGTCTTCGACAGCCGCGTGCTGGCAAGGACAACACGGTCGCCAAGGCGCTCCAGGCTTCGGCAATCGCCGTGGTCATCGTCGGTGCCGCCGCTGGCAGCTACGCGCTTCTGCAGCAACAGGAGCCTCCGGCGAGCACTGTGCCACAGGGCGCAAAGACTCCGGTTGCGGCCGTGGTGACGCAGGCGGCTGACGAGGGGCTCCTTCGCGCCAAGTACCAGTCGGCGACGCGTCTGCTTGATGCGCGCGCGCCCGGCGCCGTCGAAAAGCTCGAGGAAGTTGCCAACCAGGGTTATGCGCCGGCGCAGTTCATGCTGAGCGGCATTTATTCCGGCGAAGGCAGTTACGTCGATCCGAATCCGCAGGAGGCCCGCAAATGGGCCCAGCGCGCCGCCGACGGCGGCGTGGCCCGCGCCATGTTCAACCTCGGCACCATGTACTACAACGGTACCGGTGGTCCGCGTAACCAGATCACCGCCGCCATGTGGTTCCGGCGTGCGGCTGAACGCGGCGTCAGCGACAGCCAGTACAATCTGGGCTTGCTCTATGCCCAGGGCGACGCCATGCCGCTTAACCCGGCCGAGGCTTATAAGTGGTTCACTATCGCCGCTGAGGCCGGTGACAAGGATGCGGCGCGTGAAGCCGCGGCTATTCGCGACAACCTGACGCCTGAGCAGCGCCAGAAGGCTGAAGCTGCCGCTGCCGCTTTCGAACCTCTGGGCAATGGCGCTGGCGAAGCCTCCGCGGCTACCCTCGGGTAAAGATATCAGGAAGATGCAATGACTCGTGTCTTGGCGGGTTACGTCCGCCGGGCTAGACTTCGGACGTGAGCGAAGATGTCATCCTGTCGCAGCCATCCGATGTCTGGTGGCGCGCACTGATCCCAAAACAAGCCCTGGGCTTTTCCGCCGACCGGCCCCACGTCGGCGACGGCCTTGTCGCGCGCGGCGTTACGACCCCGGAGCTGCGCGAGCTGTGGGGACGCGAAGCCCTGATTGTCGCCAATGCGCCGCTCATCCGCAATCGCCTCTTCAGCAATCGCGGCCACCGCGAAGCCGGCCATTTCGACGTGCTGGAACTATTTGCCTTCGTCCGCCCGGCGCAGTTCTGCGCGCCATCGCCGGCGGGTCTGGCCCTGGCATGCGGGTTTCCCGAGCCGGAAGACGCCCGCGTCCGGTCGTTGGTCCTGTTTGATGTCATTTCCGCGCTTCTGGAAACCTTGGCGCAGTCGCCGCTGGGCTTCCGGCTGGCGGCGCAGTCGGGCGTGAAACTGATGATACGCCAGGGCTGGGTGTGGGGACCGTTGGTTCAGGCAGCGCTCGACCGCACCGAGATGCCGGCCGATTATGTCGCACCGCCGCCGCTGGAAATGTGGTCGCTTCTGGAAGAATGGGAGGATCAGGCGCCCGAAGGCAATCCGCGTGCGGTCGCCCTGTCCGAGGACGAAGTTATCGAGGAACTGGATGCGGGCCTGAGCCGGGCCAGGCTGGCGGAACGGCGTCCGGAACAGCGCGACTTCGCCGTGAAGACGCGCGACATTTTTGCGCCGAAATGGGTTAAGGACCAGCCTAACATGCTTCTGGCGGAAGCCGGCACAGGCGTCGGCAAGACGCTGGGCTATCTGGCGCCGGCCCACGCCTGGGCGCGCAAGGCGCAAGGGCAGGTCTGGGTCTCGACCTATACCCGAGCCCTGCAGAAGCAGATCTATCACGACACGCGTGCCCTGTTCGACCGCGAGGCCGAACGCCAGCAGCAGGTGGTGGTGCGCAAGGGGCGCGAAAACTACATGTGCCTGCTGAACTTCCAGGAACGGCTGGTTTCGGCACAAACCGGCCCTGAAGTCATCATGGCGGTGCTGATCGCGCGCTGGGTGCTTTGCACGCGCGACGGCGATATCATCGGCGGCGACTTTCCGACCTGGCTGCCGTCGCTGCTACCGGTGACCGCGCCGGCAGCTGTGTTCCAGACGCTTGCGCCGTCCGCCCTGGTCGACCGGCGCGGCGAATGCACCTATGCCGCCTGTCCGCACTATCGCGTCTGCTTCATCGAGAAGTCGGTGCGCAAGGCGCGCTCGGCCTCGCTGGTCGTCGCCAATCACGCGCTTGTCATGGCGCAGGCGGCCTATGACCTGCGCGACCGGGCGCGTGCCGAAATGGCGGCCGAGATGAACGGTGAGGACGTTCAGGGCGATGTGGAGCCGCAGGCCAGCCTGTCGCGCATCATTTTCGACGAAGGCCACCACGTCTTCGAGGCCGCCGACAGCGCCTTCGCGACCCGGCTATCGGGGCTGGAAGCCTTCGAACTGCGGCGCTGGATTCGCGGTAACGAAGGCCGCTCGCGGCGGGGCCGGGGGCTGGAATCGCGTATCGGCGACTTGCTTAAGACCGACACGGCCAAGGACGCCATGCGCGAACTGATCCGCGCCGCCGCAGTCCTGCCGGCCGATGGCTTTTCCCAGCGCATCACCGTCCGCACCCAAAGCGGCAACGGCCTGGAACCGGTCGGTCCTATCGAAGCCTTGCTGGTCGAGGTGCTGGGCCAGATCGACATCCGCCAGGGCGAGGCGCGCACACGTTCGCGCTTCGTGCCGGACAATGACCTGGGCGGCGAATGCGAGGCCCATCCATGCCTTGAGACCGTCGGCATCGCCGCCAAGCTGGCCGCGCGTGCCCTGGCCGGGATCGAAGCGCCGCTGCTGGCGCTGTGTCGGGCGCTGGAGGACATTCTGAATGACGCTTCCGGAGAACTGGAAGCACCGGAACGCGTCCGCATCGAAGGCATATTGCGCGGGCTGGAACGCCGGGCGCGCATGTTGCTGCCGGCGTGGCGGTCACTGCTCCAGCAACTGGCGCTGGAAGACGGTGACATTACCGGTGATGACAACAAGCCGATGACGATCGACTGGTTCTCGACCGAGGTCCATCGCGGCCGTATCGTCGATGTCACCCTTAACCGTCACTATGTCGACCCCAGCCTGCCCCTTGCCGAGTTCGTCCTCAAGCCGGCACATGGCGTACTGGTGGCCTCGGCGACTTTGAGTGACGGCACGCGCGACGAAACGACCGAGGATGTCTTCTCGCTGGCGCGGCAAAGGACGGGCGCCAATCACCTGGTGATGGGCGCCAAGACGACGCGCATCGCCTCGCCCTTCGACTATGCCAGCCAGGCGCGGCTGTTCGTCGTTACCGATGTCGGCCGCGACGATCCCCGCGCGACGGCGGCGGCCATGCAGAAGCTGTTCATCGCGGCGCAGGGTGGAGGCCTTGGCCTGTTTACGGCCATCCGACGTCTGCGCGCGGTCTACGAGCAGATCAACCAGCCGCTGGCCGAGGCCGGCCTGTCGCTTTATGCACAGCACGTCGACCCGCTCGATGTTTCAGACCTGATCAGCATCTTCCGCGCCGAGCACCATTCGTGCCTGTTGGGCACCGACGCGGTGCGCGATGGCATCGATGTGCCGGGCAGCGCCTTGCGCCTGATTGCGTTCGACCGCGTGCCGTGGCCGCGACCGGATACGCTGCACAAGGCGCGGCGCCAGCACTTCGGCAACAAGCTTTATGACGACGCGCTGACGCGTGCGAAACTGGCCCAGGCGTTCGGGCGGCTGATCCGCAAGAAGGACGATCGCGGCGTCTTCGTGATGCTCGATTCAGCAGCGCCGACGCGCATGTTCTCGAGCCTGCCAGATGGCGTAATCCTGCAACGCTGCACCCTGGCTGAGGCGATCGACTCTATTCAGCGTTTCCTGTTCCCACACGATTTGCAATGAAGCATTGTTGTTTTATCTGTCGCAGTGGCAGGTTAAGATTGCTGAACATTCGAGAGACCCGGAAATGCCCGACACGCACGCCGATCTGACGCCGAGCCCGCCGCCAAAGCGCAAGCTCAGCCGCATGGGCCTGTTCGGCCCGGCGCTTCTGGTCGTGGCCCTGGCCGCTGGCTGGAGCGCCTACTGGATGTATATGGCGCACAATGTCGAAACGACGCTGAAGGCCCAGCAGGATGGTCTGGTGCGCCAGGGATACCAGGTCAGTGTCGCGCCCTATCGGGTGACGGGCTATCCCTTTCGCGTCAGCGTCAATTTGCGCGATCTCAGTATTGTCGCGCCGTCGGGCCGCGGCATCGCCTTCCCTGAGCTCGATGTTGCCGCCAATGCCTATATGATCACCAAATGGGTCGCTGTGGCGCCGAAGGGCGCGACCCTGCACCGTGGCGGCGATCTCGGCACGTTGGCGGCCAGCGGCTCTGCCTTACGCGCCAGCCTTTCGGGGATCACCCGAGCGGTCCCGAATATCGCCATCGAAGCCAATGATCTGAGCTTAGTGCCATCCGATCCGGCCAAGCCCTTTACCTTCGACTCCGCCAAGAAGTTCGAAGCCTATGTTCGTCCGAACACGGCAGCAACCGACAGCGCCGACGTACTGGTTCGGCTCACCCAAGCGCACGGCCAGGCGAAGCGCTTCGTCGGCGACTTTAGCCCCGGCAAGCCGCTCGACATGCATGTCGAAGCCACACTCAACAAGATCACCGCATTTCAGGGACGCGACTTCGCGACCGGCCTGAAAGCCTGGAAGCTGGTGGGCTCGGTCACCGCTTTCAAGAGCGAACTGAAGAATGCCGAGTTGCGCGTCATGGCGACAAGCGACAAGTTGACCTATGACGCCGCAGGCAAGCCGGTCGGGCGTCTGAACGCCGAAATGACCGGCACCTTCCGCCCGCTCGATGTCCTGGCCGCGGCAGGGCTGATGTCGCGCGAAAACATGACCAGCATGGCGCCGCTGCTCAACATGACGCTGGCGACCGTTGGCGCCCAGAAACTGGCCGTCGATTTCCGCGATGGCGGCGCCTATGTCGGCCCGTTCCGGGTCTCTGACGCGCCCGCTTTACCGTAACTGCCTTTACTGAAAATGGTATAGTCTGAAACCATAAAACCTTTGTGGAATATGGACTTGCGGTCGTACGGCCATAGGCATAGTGTCGTCGGCTTGTTACCTTTCGGCAGGGCAGGCGCCTACCTTGGTCTTGCCGTAGCCAATACCCGGAGATCCGTGTGGATATCGAAAATCCGCTGACGCTTGCCGATCTGCGCCTGAAGATCGACGCGCTCGACAGCGAGCTGTTGCGGCTGGTCGACGAGCGCGCAGCGCTTGGCCGGGCGATTGGCGAGGCCAAGGCACGCGAAGAGGGCGGACCATCGACCGTTCTGCTGCGTCCCGACCGCGAAGCCATGCTGATCCGCAAGCTTTTGAAGATGCCACGCAAGGCCGCCTCCGATGGCGTTGTGGTGCGGGTGTGGCGCGAGCTGATTTCCGAAAACCTGCGCATTCAGGGCCAGGCGGCGGGAGGGCTGCACCTGACTTTGAGCGCCAGCGACCAGTCGCGGGAAGTCCTGGTCTGGGCGCGCGAACGTTTCGGCTTTGCCCCCAGCTATGGCTATGTCAACGATCCAGCCGCCGTCATTGCCGCTGCGCGCGACGCTCGCAACCTCGGTGTCGTCAGCCTCGACCCGCGCGGCGGGCCATGGTGGGCGCGTCTTCTGGCCGAACCCAAGGTGCGTGTTATTGCCGCGCTTCCGGAGCTGTCGACCAGCCGCCCGCACGCCCTGGCTGTCGCCGCCATTGCACCCGAGCCGACGGGCGATGATCTGACTTTTTGGGTCAGCGATTCGCCCGCGCGCGAAAACGCCCTGGTCGAAACCCTGTCGGAGCGCGGCTTTGCGGCCGAATGGCTGTGCACGGCGCAGGGCCTGAAGCTGTTCGCGCTTAGTGGTTACGTACAGGAACACGATCCGCGTCTCGGTGGAGCTCTCGGCTCGTTGAGTGGCATTATTGGCGCAGCACCGAGAATTTAGTTTCTTTTGTAACGTTAACTGCAAAATCTGCGTGCGTTCATCGCGGTCCGTGGCTAAAAGCCTGGGCAACACGAGACAAGGCGCCCCATGACTGAAATTGTAATGGACAAACCGACCCCCAAATCCGGTATCCTGGACATCGCCCCCTATGTCGGCGGCAAGTCGAAGATCGATGGTGTCGCAGAGCCGATCAAGCTTTCGTCCAACGAAAACCCGCTCGGTTGTTCGCCCAAGGCGCTGGCGGCCTATCAGGAAGCGTCGGCCAAGCTGTTCCGTTATCCTGACGGTCACGCCAGTCCGCTGCGCGCGGCGGTCGCACAATATCATGGCCTTGAGCCTGAACGTCTCGTCTTCGGCAATGGTTCCGACGAAGTCTTTTCGTTGCTCAATCAAGTCTATCTCGAAGCCGGCGACAATATCGTCACGGGCGAGCACGGCTTCCTGGCGTATCGCATCTCAGCTCTGGCCTGCCAGGCCGAGGTCAAGCTGGCGCCGGAGCCCGATCAGCGCATCGAGATCGCCGAACTGCTCAAGCTCGTCGATGAGCGCACTAAGATCGTCTATGTGTCCAACCCGGCCAATCCAACCGGCACCTGGAACACGCCCGAAGAGATCGCCGAGCTGCGCGCGCTGTTGGCGCCGCACATACTGCTGTGCGTTGACGAAGCCTATGCCGAGTTCGTCGATACCCCGACCTGGGAGACCAGCTTCGCACTGGCGCGGGCATCGGACAACGTCATCGTCACGCGCACCTTCTCGAAGATTCATGGTTTGGCGGGCCTGCGCGTCGGTTTCGGCTATTGCCCGAAGGCGGTGATCGAGGCGATCGAGCGCATCCGTCTGCCGTTCAACATCAATCTGCCGGCGCAGTTCGCCGCCATCGCGGCCCTCCAGGACGCCGCGCACATCGAAGCCTCACGGCAATTGGTGCTGAACTGGCAACCGCGCATGGTGCAGCAGATCCGTGCCCTGGGTTATGTCGTGCGGCCATCGGCAGGCAACTTCCTGCTGATCAATTTCCGCGACCGCGCCGAGGCCGAAGCCGCCAACGAATACCTGATGACTCAAGGCCTGATCGTGCGTCATGTCGCCAACTATGGCCTGGCCCAGGCCCTGCGCGTGACCATTGGCAAGGATGCGGAAAACACGGCGTTCCTTGAGGCGCTGGGGCGTTTCGCGGAGAAGGCATAGGACGCCGCGCCTGACAGCGCAAACGTGTCGCACTTTGTTTCCGTTCGGGTTATGCTAAACGCTTGGCCAGTCTAAGCCGCCAGAAACGTGAAACGTGAATATGCCCGATCAAAGCGCCCTGACCCCTTCCGCCCGTGTCGTCTTCGGTCAGGGCCTGCTCAAGGATTGCTGGTGGTTCGCGGCCTTGTCCGGCGATCTCAAGCCCGGCAAGCTGCAGCGTTACGTCATTCTCGGCGAACCTGTCCTGCTCGGCCGTGACCTCGATGGCAAGGCCTACGCCATCCGCGATATCTGCCCGCACCGCGCAGCACCCCTGTCGGCCGGTCAGATGGTGCGCTCGGAAAAGGGCTGCGTCGTGCAATGCCCCTATCATGGCTGGACCTTCGATACGTCCGGCACCTGTACCTCGGTGCCGTCGCTGACGCCTGACCAGGCGATGGATGTCGAGCGTATCAAGGTCCGCGACTACGCGATCCGCGAACAGCAGGGCATCGTCTGGATTTATATCACCGCCGATGCCCGCCGCCCGGCTACGCCCGATCATGAGCCGCCCGTCCTGCCGGGCGTCGTCGGTGGCGCGCCGGTGATCGTTGAGACCATGGATTTCGACAGCCATATCGACCATGCCGTCGTGGGCCTGATGGATCCGGCGCACGGACCCTACGTTCATCAGCAGTGGTGGTGGCGCTCGGCCAAGAAGCAGCTATCCAAGATCAAGCAGTTCGAGCCGCGCGAATACGGCTTCGCCATGGTGCGTCATGCGCCGTCCTCGAACAGCCGCGCCTATAAGATCCTGGGCGGTGCGCCGGCGACCGAAATCACCTTCCGCCTGCCGGGCATTCGCTATGAGCATATCGAGGTCGGTAATAAGCAGGTGCTGGGCCTGACCTGCCTGACGCCGGTCGATGACAAGACGACGCGTATCACGCAAGTTTTCTGGTCGGATCATGGCCTGTTCCGCCTGATCTCGCCGATCTTCCGCTACGGCGCCAAGGCTTTCCTCAAGCAGGACGGCGACATGGTCAATCTGCAGAACGAAGGCCTGAAATACGATCCGTCGCTGCTGTGGATCGACGACGCCGATACGCAAGCCAAATGGTATCAGCAACTCAAGAAGGAATGGCTGGCGCACCGCGCCGAAAAGCGTCCCTTCGTCAATCCGGTCAAACCGGCAAAGCTGAAGTGGACGAGCTAAAGCATTTCCTGGCGAAGTGGCCACCGGTTCGCCGTTAGGAAATGCGACAAGCAAAAATAATCCAGGCGCATTCCCAAAAATGGTTTCCGGTTTTGGGATAAAATGCGCGACAAAGCGAGACAAACAAAAAACCCGGCATCGGGAGATACCGGGTTTTTGTTCTACACGACGCTTAGGATTTACACCTTAGCGGTTTTGAGCCCGGCGACGACAAGCCCAATCTGGATCGACAGGCTGTCGGAGAGTTGAGCGACATCAAAGCCCGCACCGTTGTCGGACTTCTGGAAAGCCCGGCGGAGGTTGGCGAAGCACAGATCCTCAAGGATTTCGGCGGCGCAGTCAACACGCGCGTCGGCGGGGATTTCCTTACTGTCCTGGGCGGCCTTCAGGGTATCGAAGAGGGTCTCGCGCACCATATCGGACAGGCGGGCCACTTCGGTCAGGCTGGATTGTTCAGCGCTCCATCGCATGACGAAGGCCGACAGGATAAGGCGCGCATTCACCTGGGCGGCCTCATAGCCGCGCATCAACTGCTGATGCAGCCGTTGCACGAGGTCAAGCGACGTATCGCGTGCGTCCTGCATCACACGGATTACGCGGCTGTTTTCTTCCTCGACCACAGTCAGGAAGATTTCGTTCTTGTCCGCGAAGTTCGCGAACAAAGCACCGGTCGAAAGGCCTGCGCCGCGGGCGATGTCGCGTAAGGTCGCGGCTTCGAAGCCACGCTCACGAAACAGCGTCATGGCCGATTCGAGAATCTTCAGGCGGTTACGCTCCTTGGACTGGGCACGGGTGCCCAGCGGAAGCGCTTCGGCGGTATTTTTCATTCTACTGTTGTCACTCTGATCGTACATTTTACTACACACACAACTTTCCCTAAGGTCAATTTCCCCCTCGGGCCTAACACTCTTAGTATGGGCCAAACGCTGGCGCAATCCGCAACCGTCGAATTTTTTGTGACGTAATCTCGCCTTAATTCAATGACTTCGTGCCATTTCGAGATATTGTGGACTATAATTGTCATATAGGTCTCGACATTTACCCGCGAAAGGGGAATAGAAGCGTCATGAGTACTTTTCTTTTCATCCTGGCGTTGATTGCGATGCTGGCCGTGGCCGGAATCCTGTTCACCGGCATCTTCGGCATGGTGCGCGGTGGCGAATTTAATGCCAAATGGGGCAACAGGCTGATGCGTTGGCGCGTCATGATGCAGGGCGTCGCTATCGTCCTGCTGGTCGCGCTGGCCTGGGCGTGGCAGCACGGCAAATAGCCGCAAGTCCTTGGTCAAGCTCAACAAGATCTATACCCGCACGGGTGACGATGGAACGACCGGCCTTGCTGATGGTTCGCGCCGCCCAAAGTCTGACGCCCGCCTGATCGCTATCGGCAGCGTCGACGAAGCCAATGCCGCCATCGGGATGGCGCGGCTTTATGCCGCAGGTGCGAAAGATGAACTGCTGGCGCGGGTGCAGAACGACCTGTTCGATCTGGGGGCCGATCTCGCCACGCCTTCGGACGATGTGTCATGGACGCCTTTGCGTATCCGGGCGCATCAGGTCGACGTGCTCGAGGCCGCGCTCGACGCCTACAATGCGGAACTGTCTCCCCTGACATCGTTCATCTTGCCGGCGGGGACGTCATTAAGCGCGCATCTGCATGTCGCGCGCACCATTGTCCGCCGCGCCGAACGCGATGCGGTCGCCGTGACCGAAGCGGTCAACCCGGAAGTCGTGAAATATCTGAACCGCCTGTCGGACCTGTTGTTCGTCCTGGCGCGGCACGCCAATGATCTCGGCCGCGCCGATGTCCTGTGGGTGCCGTCTGGGGCCTGATCTATTTCTTTTCAGCCGCTTTGGCGGTCGCAGGGCTTGCATTTTCGGCCGCGTCAACCGGCCGGCCGGTGAAGTTGGTAATGCTGACCGGCGTAAAGCATTTCCAGTCCTTTTCCGACCACCACTTGGCTTCAGCGTCGCACTTCTTCTTGGGCTTGGTGTACATGAAGTCATAGGCGGCGACGCCCGTCGAGGCGACGAGGAATACGCCCAGGAAGGCGTATTTCAGATATGGGATAAGACTGTTTCTCATTAGGATTTACAAAACCGGCGAAGGAGTGACGCCGGTTATGCGCCAAACACGCCGCCGGGGCAATGGTCTCGGCGCAATGTTGGAAACCGCCGCAACTGGCGAAGATGGATACGCTTGAAACAAAAAGCTTTTCCTTTATGGACAAGCGAATGATTGACATTGCGTGCCCGCGGCGTCACTTATCGGCCCAACCGCGTATATTGACGCGAACGTCAACTTTTGTTAAGGCTGCAAGAAAGGCCGAAGGGCCTGGAAACAGAGGTAACGTCATGAAGATACTCGTGCCCGTCAAACGGGTTCTGGACTATAACGTCAAGGTCCGCGTCAAGGCCGACCAGTCGGGCGTCGACCTGTCCAACGTCAAGATGTCGATGAACCCATTCGACGAAATCGCCGTCGAGGAAGCGACCCGCCTGAAGGAAAAGGGCGTGGCGACGGAGATCGTTGCCGTTTCCATCGGGCCGGCGCAGGCGAAGGATACGATCATCACCGCTCTCACGATTGGCGCGGACCGCGGCATCCTTATTCAGACCGATGTCGACGTTGAGCCGCTGGCGGTTGCCAAGCTTTTGAAGGCTGTGGTCGAACAGGAAAATCCCGATATGGTCATTATGGGCAAGCAGGCGATCGATGGCGACAACAACGCCACGGGCCAGATGCTGTCCACGCTCCTTGGCTGGCCACAAGCGACCTTCGCGTCGAAAGTCGTCGTTGAAGGTGGTGAAGCTCAGGTCACACGCGAAGTCGACGGCGGTCTCCAGACCCTCGGCGTCAAGCTGCCGGCGGTCATCACGACGGACCTGCGCCTCAACGAGCCGCGCTATGCGTCGCTGCCCAACATCATGAAGGCCAAGAAGAAGCCGCTCGACATGAAGACCGTCGCCGATTACGGCGTCGATGTCACGCCGCGTCTGAAAGTGGTCAAGGTCACCGAGCCGCCCAAGCGCGGCGCGGGTGTAAAGGTCAAGGATGCGGCCGAACTGGTCGCCAGCCTCAAGTCGGCGGGAGTGCTCTGATATGGCGGTTCTGGTTATTGCGGATCACGATGGCGCCCACCTGCGCGATACGACGCACAAGACGGTGACGGCGGCCAAGGCGCTGTCGGGTGATGTCGACGTGCTGGTCTACGGCGATGGCGCCCAAGGCGTGGCCGACGCTGCCGCGAAGATCGATGGCGTCCGCAAGGTTTTGCTCTCACAATCGGCCGGCCTGAAGGCCGAGATCGCCGAAGATGTGGCGGCTTTGATTGCGGGTCTCGCCAGCAATTACGACACCATCGCCATCCCGGCTTCGGCCTCTGGCAAGAATTTCGCGCCGCGCGTTGCGGCCCTGCTCGACGTGTCGCTGCTGTCGGACGTCATCGAAGTCGTCGACGCCAACACCTTCGTGCGCCCGATCTATGCCGGCAATGCGCTGGAAACCGTCCAGACCAGCGAAGTGAAAAAGGTCCTGACCGTGCGTACGACCGCCTTCAAGGCGGCGGGCGAAGGTGGTTCGGCGGCCGTCGAAACCGTGGCGGCGCCCGCGGCGACCGATAAGACGCGCTTCATCGGCGAAGAAAAGGTCGTTTCCGACCGTCCGGAACTGGGCGCGGCGAAAGTCGTCGTGTCCGGCGGCCGGGCGCTCGGCTCCGCCGAAGAGTTCAAGGCGATCATCGAGCCCCTGGCCGACAAGCTCGGCGCCGCCGTCGGCGCGTCGCGCGCGGCCGTTGATGCCGGTTATGCGCCGAATGACTATCAGGTCGGTCAGACCGGCAAGGTCGTGGCGCCCGGCCTCTATGTCGCCGTCGGCATTTCCGGCGCCATCCAGCACCTTGCGGGCATGAAGGATTCCAAGGTCATCGTGGCCATCAACAAGGACCCGGAAGCACCGATCTTCAGCATCGCCGACTATGGCCTGGTCGAGGATTACAAGACCGCCATTCCGGCGCTGATGGGTGCCCTGGGCTAAAGCGATATGGCGAAAAGTGTCAGCGGTTTTCGCCTTAAATATCGCGATAAAACAAAAACTTAGAACGGTATGATGTTTCCGCTGAAAATCATGCTGTTCTAAGCAGCCGCTCTACCAATTGCCAGCTTTTTGCATTACACCTCTCCGGTAATCCGGGGAGGTGTGATCACTTACTGCATTTCATATTGCATTGCGCAATAATGCGTCCTATCCCAGACCAAAGCGCTTTCATTTGTAAGGATTCCGCCATGGACATCAAATCAGTCGGCATTATCGGCGCCGGTCAGATGGGCGCCGGGATTGCCCAGGTCTGCGCCCAGTCGGGCTATGCGGTCGTCCTGTTCGATCAGTCGGCTGACGCCGTCAAGAAGGCTTTCGAACGCATCGAAAAGGGCATCAACCGCCTGGTCGAGAAAGAGACGATTTCGGCCGACGACGCCAAGGCCGCGCTCAGCCGCCTGACGCCGGCCGCCTCGGTCCAGGAGTTGTCGGACTGCGACCTGGTCATCGAGGCCGCAACCGAAAACGAGCAGGTCAAGAACGCCATCTTCAAGTCGGTATGCGAGCATCTGAAGCCCGGCGCCATGCTGGCGTCCAACAC
Source organism: uncultured Asticcacaulis sp. (assembly GCA_965650705.1). Lineage (GTDB taxonomy): Bacteria > Pseudomonadota > Alphaproteobacteria > Caulobacterales > Caulobacteraceae > Asticcacaulis. The sequence goes on from CBFGPQ010000061.1 coordinate 18,549, forward strand.
GTCGTCCATCTCGATCACGCGCCTGGCGGCGGCCACTGACCGGCCCGGCCAGTTTATCGGCCTGCATTTCATGAACCCCGTGCCTGTCATGAAGCTGGTCGAGATCATCCGGGGCATCGCCACAGAGCCTGAAACCTATGCTGCCGCGGTTGCTTTTGCCCGCAGCCTGGGCAAGACCACAGCCAATTCCGAGGACTTTCCGGCCTTCATCGTCAATCGCATCCTGATTCCGATGATCAACGAGGCCATCTATACGCTGTACGAAGGCGTCGGCACGGTCGAGGCCATCGACACCGGCATGAAGCTTGGCACCAATCATCCGATGGGGCCGCTGGAACTGGCAGACTTTATCGGCCTGGACACGGTCCTGGCGGTCATGAACGTCCTCTATGAAGGCCTGTCGGACAGCAAGTACCGTCCATGCCCGCTGCTGGTGAAATACGTCGAAGCCGGCTGGCTGGGCCGCAAGGTCGGTCGAGGCTTCTACGACTATCGCGGCGAGAAGCCTGTTCCGACACGCTGATGGCCCAAAGCGCTCCATTGGAATTCCGTAAGCCGGTGACGACCTGGAACATCACGGCCGTCTTCGTGGCGCTTGTCCTGCACGGGCTCATGTGGTTCGTGGCCCGGCTGGTCTTCGGTGACAGCCAGGCGGTCTCGGCGGCGCAGGGCCAGATGATCCTGGCGCTGATGTGGATGATCGGGGCGATTGCCATGTGGTGGATCAACCCGCCACCGTCGCGCCTTCACGCAGTGTTACTCGTGCTGGGGTGCGCGCTGTTCGTCACCGTACTGGGCAGCGCCGTCGCCTTCATCAAGTTTACGGTCCTGGATGGCGGCCAGGCAACGCAGGAACTGTTTTCGTCCTTTATCCTCTTCGGCGGCCTGATGATCCTGGCGCAGATCGTCCTGGCC
>CBFGPQ010000062.1:0-18648 GCA_965650705.1 uncultured Asticcacaulis sp.
TGGAGCGGGTGAAGGGAATCGAACCCTCGTATTCAGCTTGGGAAGCTGCTGCTCTACCATTGAGCTACACCCGCGTTGCCACCGCTAGTGCCACAGGTGCAGCGACGGCGTCAACGTAAAGAAGATTGCTATCCGCGCTTAGGCGCGGAACTTTCGCGGGCGATCAGATTGACCGGAATGACGTGCGACGGCGTCTCCTTGCCCGACAGGCGCTGCATCAGCATGTCGACCATCATGCCGGCGGCCGAGGCCAGGTCCTGACGCACGGTCGTCAAGGGCGGCGTCAGGAATTTCGCCAGCGACACGTCGTCGAAGCCGACAAAGGCGCAGTCTTCCGGCACCTTGCCGCCCCAGTCGGCAAACGCCCGGCGCGCACCGTAGGCGATCACGTCCGAACCGGCAAAGATGGCATCGAAATCACCCTTGCGCGCCAGGGCGGCGCGCATGGCGGCATATGCCGCCGACTCCGTCGGACGTGTGGAAATAGGCTCGAGGAATTCCTCGTCCGTATCGGGAACCGCAGCTTTCATCGCCTCCAGATAACCAGCATAGCGGCTGTTCATTTCGGGCGCCGACACGTCTCCCAGGAAACGGATGCGCTTGCGGCCCGACGCCAGCAGGTGCTCGACCGCCATGCGACCGCCGGCCAGATTATCACTGCCGACCGTGCAATAGGCCTGGTTGGGCTGTTGCTCGCCCCAGACCACCATGGGCTTGTAGCGCTGGGCAATATCATTAAGCGCCGCGTGCTGTTCGTGCTGGCCGATCACCAGCATGCCGTCGAAGCGGTGCGACTGGACAAGTTCGTTCAGCCAGCCTTCGCGCGGCTGGGTCAGGCGCGTGAGCAGAAGGTCATAACCGCGGGTCACGACAGCATCCGACAAATGACCGATGAATTCGAGCAGGAACGGGTCGGTGACGTGGCGACCGTCTTCGCGCGTCATCGGCAGGACCAGGCCTATCGCGCGTGTCGTCTGGAGGCGCAGATTGCGTGCTGACGCGTTAACGACATAGCCGTGTTCCCGCGCTATGGCCTCGATCTTTTCGCGCGATGCCTGCGGGATCAGCGGGCTGCCGGCCAGGGCGCGCGATACGGTGGAAACGGAAACTTCGGCAAGGCGGGCAATATCAGCCATCTTAAGCCGCTCGGGGCGGGCGGCGACGGCAGTGTCCAGATTGGCACGCATACTCAGGGCCTCAAAAAATACGAGTGTCTAGCAATGTGTAAAAAACGGCAAAAAACCGTTAATCCCAGCCACGGATCGCATCCCTACGCGTAGTGTACAGAAGCGCGGCATCTTGGCAATTCGCAATTGACGCTGCGACCTCGCTTTTTTCACGCCTGTGAACGACAGCTCATTTATCCACACATGTGGACGTATTGACCACTACATATTGATTTTATGTGGACAGATGAAATTCCCCTAACACCATATATTGCGTCCTTTAACATTTCGTTTACCATTCATAGACGGCTGGGAGAATATCCCACGGGGCATAGTCTATATGTTGCGGTCTGCTTGCTTGCATGTCGCAAGTTATGTAGGTTTTTCAGGGAGTAGAGAGCATGAGCTGGACTGACGAACGGGTAGAAACCTTGAAGAAGCTCTGGCAGGAAGGCCATTCCGCCAGTCAGATCGCCAAAACGCTGGGTGGCGTGACGCGCAATGCCGTGATCGGCAAGGTGCACCGCCTGGGCCTGTCGGGCCGCGCGGCGCCGTCGCAGCCTGCCCGCCCCCTGTACAAACCGCAGCGTCCGCCGCGTCCCGTGTCGACGCCGGCACATGCGCCCGCCATGGCGTCCGCGCCGCTGCGCCGCACCGATCCGGCGCTTGCGCGTCCAGTCATCAGCCAGCCTGTCGTGCCGTATGTCGAGTCGCCCGGTACCGCGACAGTCCTGACCCTGGGCACCAAGATGTGCAAATGGCCGATCGGCGATCCGTCGTCGGACAGCTTCTCGTTCTGCGGCCGCCGCTCGGACGACGGCACGCCATACTGCGTCGAACATGCGCGCGTGGCTTATCAGCCGTCGCAGAAGACAAAGAAGCGCGACACCGGCGCGGACTTGTCGCGCAACCTACGGCGCTACCTGTAACGGACGTGTGGGTTGGGGCCCGAGGCCCCAAGTCTTCCAATCAAAAGAAACCCCTCGCCTTTTTGGGCAAGGGGTTTTCTTTTGAATAAGGTTGTGGGGTCGCGCCCGCCATCACTAGATCGGAATGATTTTAGGTGGAAACATCATTCCGATCTAAGTTTTTGCTTTGTCGCGATATTTTGGCGAAAACCGCTGACACTTTTCGCCATATCGCTCTAGTCTTCAGTTCAGGACACGGCCAGGATCGGGCAGGTCCAGTGAGAAGGTCGGGATGATCACCTTCAGCGGCGCACCGTCTTCGCGGACGAAGACATAATAACCGCTCATCGAACCCGACGGCGTCGGCAGCGGACACCCCGACGTATAGGTATATTTCTGTCCCGGCTGGAGGCGCGGCTTCTGGCCGACCACGCCTTCGCCATTGACCTTATGCGCGCGGCCGAAGCCATCGGTGATCGTCCAGTGACGCGTCTTCAGTTGCACCACTTCGTCGGACGAATTGCGCATAGTGATGTGGTAGGCCCAGGCGAATTGATCCGGGCCGTAGTCATGCCGCCCGGACGCCAGATACTCGACCTCGACGCTGATGGTTATGCCGTGACTGGTATGACTATACACGATCGGGAAATTCTCCTTTTGAAGCCTCATCTTGCCCCGAAAGTGGCAGCCACTTTCCGGCGCGAGACTCTTATTTTATCGCGCTTTTTAATCCAAAAACCGTTTCACACTTTTTGGAAAGCGCTCTAGATTGCCCGGCCACCGCCCTCGCAGCATATTAATCAATTCGCCGCGACGCACAAAGTTTTTGTTGGACGCGTGCGCCCACAAGTTAAGAGACAAGCCACATTTCATGACCGCCACGACCCTGATCGCGGACCCTGTCGCAGCCACTGCCGACCAGAAACACGGCATCCTGCCTATGCAAAGCCTGGCCGAACTGGTCGAGCAGGGCGTCGTCAGAAGCCAGACCCCGCTTGACCACGACCAGATTCAGCCGGCCAGCATCGACCTGCGCCTCGGCACCCGGGCGTGGCGCGTCCGCGCCTCTTACCTGCCGCGCGGCCGCAAGGTGTCCGAGCGCCTGCCCGACGTCGTCATGCACGAGATGGACCTGTCGAAAGGCGCGGTTTTCGAATCCGGCTGCGTCTACATCGCCGAGTTGCAGGAAAGCCTGCATCTGCCCGCCGGCATCTCTGCCCGCGCCAATCCGAAATCGTCGACGGGTCGCGTCGACGTCTTCGTGCGCCTCCTGTCAGACTATGGCGATCTGTTCGATGATGTCGCACCTGGCTATACCGGCCCGATCTATGTCGAAATCGCGCCCCAGACCTTCTCGGTCCTGGCCCGCACCGGCACCCGCCTGAACCAGCTGCGTATCAAGCGCGGCAATTCGCCCAAGCTCTACACCGCCGACTGCGGCGTTGACCTGACGGGTGACCTGGTCGGTTATCGCGCACGCCGCCACGCCGGCGTTATCGACCTCGACAATATCGACGGCCACGACCCCAGAAAGTACTGGGAGCCGCTATACCAGAACAACGGGCAGCTCCTGCTCGATCCGGGTGAATTCTATATCCTGGCGTCGAAAGGCGCCGTCGAAATCCCGGTCATGGAAGCCGCCGAAATGTTGCCGATCGACCCCAGTGTCGGCGAATTCCGCGTCCACTATGCCGGCTTCTTCGATCCGGGCTTCGGCACGGACGAAGCCGGCGCTAAGGGATCGCGCGGCGTGCTCGAAGTCCGCTGTTTCGACACGCCCTTCCTGCTGGAAGACGGCCAGACCGTCGCGCGCCTGGTCTATGAACCCCTGACCGAACGCCCGGTCCAGCTCTATGGCCAGAGCGGTTCGCACTATCAGGGCCAGGGGCTGAAGCTGTCCAAGCACTTCCGGCCGTGGGATGGCACGCATCCGTAACCACCAGCGACGTGCCAAAAAATTGTAGGCGGTTTTTGGCAAATGTTGCGGCATTCGTAACAGCCACGGTAACAAAATCAATAGCAATGCCGTGATCAGGGGTTGACGCATGCGCCTCGAACCCTGAAAGTGCAATCAATCCGCAATCTTAGCTGTTAGCGCATGTAACACATGCGTTTGCCGCTCCGGCTTAAGCCGGTTTTGCGGGCCTTTTCTGTTTCACCCGAACTCTAAAGGCCAGGCATGGACCACCACAACATTTCCCTGATCACCACCCTTGCGTCCGGTTTCGGCCTGGCGCTTGTCCTCGGTTTTCTGGCGGCGCGCGTAAAGCTGCCACCGCTGGTCGGCTACCTGCTGGCCGGCATTCTGGTCGGGCCGTTTACGCCTGGCTTCGTTGCCGACGGCCAAATCGCCGCCCAGCTGTCGGAAATCGGCGTCATGCTTTTGATGTTCGGCGTCGGCCTGCACTTCTCACTCGATGACCTGATGTCGGTGCGCAAGATCGCCCTGCCCGGCGCCATCGTGCAAATGTCGCTGGCTACGCTGCTCGGCATGGCACTGACCATGGGTCTGTGGGGCTGGGCGTTCGGACCAGCGCTGGTCTTTGGCCTATGTCTGTCATGCGCCAGCACCGTCGTGCTGCTCAAGGCGCTTGAGGCCGCCGATGCCACCGAAACCATGAATGGCCGCATAGCCATCGGCTGGCTGGTTGTCGAAGACCTTGTGACCGTGCTTGTCCTGGTCCTGCTGCCGCCCCTGGCACATATCCTCAACGCCGGCGGCGCGGTTCAGGCAGCCGGTCATGCGGCTCCGGCGCAGAATCTCTGGGTATCCATTGCAACGACCCTGCTCAGCGTCGGCGCTTTTATCGCCCTGATGCTGCTGGTGGGGCGCAAGGTCATGCCGTGGCTCCTGTGGCAGGTCGCCAAGACTGGCTCGCGCGAATTGTTCACCCTGTCGGTTATCGCCGCCGCCATCAGCATCGCCTGGGGCGCGTCAGAGCTGTTCAGCGTATCGTTTGCCTTAGGCGCCTTTTTCGCCGGCATGGTCATGCGCGAGTCGAAATTCAGCCACCGCGCCGCCGAAGAGTCGCTGCCCCTGCGCGACGCCTTTTCGGTGTTGTTCTTCGTCTCGGTCGGCATGCTGTTCGACCCGATGGTTTTGTTGAACAAACCCGTCGAGGTCCTGGCGGTCGTGGCCATCATCATTGCCGGCAAGGGGCTGGCCGCCGCCGCTCTGGTCCTCGCCTTCCGCTACCCGCTCAATACCGCCCTGACGGTCGCCGCCAGCCTGGCGCAGATCGGGGAATTCTCCTTCATCCTTGGGGGCTTAGGCGTCAGCCTGGGCCTGTTACCACAGGAAGGCATGAACCTGATCCTGGCCGGCGCGCTGATCTCGATCGCCATCAACCCGTTCATATTCAACGCCATGAAGCCGATCGGCGCCTGGGCGCTCAAGCACTCCAAAACCGTTCGCAGGATGGAAGAAAGAGTCGAGCCTCTGGCCGAACTACCGACCGCGACCGAGGACCGTTATCTGAAAGGCCAGGTCATCCTGGTCGGCTATGGCCGCGTCGGCAAACGCATCGCCGAAGCGCTCGACACGCAGGGCATCGCCTATGTCGTCGTCGATCAGAACCGTGAGCGTATCGAGGATCTGCGCAACAACGGCAAGGCCGCCGTCTATGGCAATGCCGCCGAACCGGTGGTTCTGGCCCAGGCACACGTGCTTAATGCCGCCATGCTGGTCATCGCCACACCTGACCTTTTGCACGTCCGCCAGATGGTCGACACCGCCCGCCGGGTCAATCCCGGTATCGAGGTCGTGCTGCGCACCCACAGCGAAGGCGAGGTTCAGTTCCTGAGAAGCGAGAAGCTGGGTGCGGTCTTCTTCGGCGAGGAGGAATTGGCCAAGGGCATGACCCGGCATATTCTTAAGCGGTTTGCACCCAAACCTGCTGCCGCATAAGTTATTTCGTCTGCCGCGATGTCTAAGCGGAAAACCGCTCAGACTTTTCCGCACATCGCTCAAAGGGGCCGCCTCAACGACGGCCCCTTTTCTTATTTCGCCAGGCTTTCGGCACGGCCAAGGTCGATACCATCGACCACGCCTTTAATCGTGGCCATATCGACGTTGTCGCCACGCGCTTCGATGGTGATGCGCGGGACCAGCAGGACGGAGTAGCTGCCGCTCTTGGCGGTGTTGTCGTATTCTTCAGTGACGACGCGGCCATTGTTTGATACGATCTTTTTATAACCCGTTTCTGTCGTTTCATTGCTGTTGACGTTAAAGGCGCCGGCCATGGCGGTCAGTCCGCCCATACTGCCCAGGTCACTGATCTCGACCCGGACCGTGCCGCCACCAACATTATAGCTGGCCTTCGCACCGGAAACGGCGACACCGCCGGTCTGGTTGGCTTCGGTGCTGGTGTCGGAGCGTGCGGCGCCCCGGTAGTTTTCCGGCAGCAGAGCCAGAAGCTGGGCCGGATCGACCGTCTTCACGTTGGCCTGTCCGGCCTGCATGGCGGAAGCCTGAGCTTCCATCTGCTTGGCCGCCTGCTCCATCTTGTTAAGGTCCACAGATCCCATGCCCGGGACGACCGCCGTGCCGACAGCCGCGCCCGTGGCGCCCGTTGCCGCGCCGCTCAGGAAGCCGCCCGGCATGCCGAACTTGTAAATCGGCGTGGAGACCAGTCCGGCGACGAACCACAGGACAATCATGATGATGACCGTCACCGCCGTATAGCCGACCGCCTTGTCCTTGGGCACATTCATCAGTCTCGGCAGGCCGACGTACAGCAGATAGATGCTGTAAAGACCCAGTATACCCAGCATGCCCAGCGGCGGAAGAATAGCGAAAATACCGGCCAGCCATCCCGCCGTTCCCGAATAGGCCGCAACCTTGAACGCCTGCAGCTGATTCTTCTGGCCACCGAATGACGGCGCCAGGGCGTCGATCACCAGTCCCATGACAAACACCATGACGAGTGCCAGGACGAACTGGACGACCGCTCCGGTGGCAGCCCATAACAGAGGGGTCTTGTAGCTAATCAGGCCGGGGATGCCGATGCCGAACACACTTGTGCCGATGGCGCTGGCGATCGGACCGATAGCGGCCAGAGGAATGATGTAGCCGAGATAGAGCGACTTGATATCCGCCGGCTCGGTGGCGATGACATCCCAGGTGGGAGACGGCTTCAACAGAATGTTCTTGACGCGGTCGATCAGCGGCGGCGCGGGCTGGGATGGCTTCGATACGGTTTCGGACATGACAACTCCCGGTGTGGAGACGCATCCGGATCAAATCGACGCCCGGCATGCGTAACAAAAAAGCTATGACGCCGGGGCTGAGCCCCGTTCTGCGTCGCGACTGATACGCATACCAACGCCTTATCGTGATCACGAAACTTCCCACTGGGCAAGGCATTGCTTTTTTATTTCACTATCAATCCAACCTTAAATCCTATGGGTTAGAGAGATTGCAGTTCATCTTCTGTGGATTGCCGTCATGGTCTCCCGTTTTCCCGCCGCCGTTCTTGTCCTGTCCGCTCTTGCCGTTCTGGCCACCGCCGGATCGGTAAGTGCACAGTCCATCACCGGCAGCGGTAAGCTGCTGCTGACCGGCGGCGTGAGCCAGATCGAAGGTTCTGCCGGCGGCGGTCTGACGCCATGGGCGGTCATCGGCGGATACGGCTCGGCGCGCCAGATCGGCGCCAACGCCTATGCGACGGACGTCAACACGACCGACTTCGATATCCGGTCGACCGGCGTGCTGGTTGGCCTCTACGATCGCGTCGAGCTCTCTTATTCCCGCCAGGCCTTCAACACCCAGGATGTCGGCGCAGCACTCGCCCTCGGCCAGGACTACACGATCAATCAGGATACGCTGGGCATAAAGGTCAAGGTCCTGGGCGACGCCGTTCTTGACCAGGACCGCTGGTGGCCCCAGATCAGCCTCGGCGCGCAGTTCAAGACAAATGACAAGGCCGCACTGGTGACTGCTTTGGGCGCGCGCCGCGGCAAGGACACAGACTACTATATCAGCGCCACCAAGCTCTATCTGGCGCAAGGCGTACTTTTGAACGGCACGCTGCGCAGCACCCGCGCCAACCAGTATGGAATTTTAGGATTCGGCGGCATGGACGACAAACGCCATATCCAATTCGAGGGTTCGGCGGCCTATCTGGTCAGCCGCAAGCTCGCCGTCGGCGCCGAGGTCCGCACCAAGCCGGACAACCTCTCCATCGCCAAGGAAGGCGCGGCCTTTGACGTTTTCGCGGCTTATGCCGCTACCAAGAATATCTCGCTGACAGTGGCCTATGCCGATCTTGGCCACGTCGTCACCCGCCGCCAGACCGGCCTTTACGCCTCGCTTCAGGTAGGATTCTGATTATGAGCTTTGTCGCCCTCGCCCTGTTTCTGGCGGCCGCGCCAGTATCCGGCCAGCCCAGCGCCGCCACTGCGCCTGTGATTTCGACCGATGGCAAGTTGTTCGCCGCGTTCGGCGGGCGCGAAGGCTTGGTGAAAATCGTCGACGACCTGTTCGTCATTGTCGATGCCGACCCGCGCATCAATACGTTCTTCGAGCCCGCCAAGCGCCAGCAGACCAAGGCGCGCCTCGTCGAGCAGTTCTGCGTCGTGCTCGGTGGTGGCTGCACCTATAGCGGTAAGGATATGAAGGCGGCCCACAAGAATCTCGGCATCCAGAAGGCCGATTTCAACGCGCTCGTCGAGAACCTGCAAAAGGCGATGGATAAGAATGGCGTGCCGTTCTCCGCGCAGAACAAGCTTCTGGCCGCCTTGGCGCCGCAACACCGTGACGTGGTCGAAAAGCCGGCGAACTAAGCGCGGTCGAGCCGGATAACCTCGACAACCGCACCCACCTCCTGCGCATCCGTGTTGGCCGGCAGGCGCAACAGCGCATTGGCGCGGGCAAAGACGCTAACCAGCGACGAGTCCTGATCGCGGAAAGGCGTGGCCATCTGTCGGCCATCATCCGATGTCTCGAGCCGGGCGCGCATGTAGGTTTCACGCGGCCCCGCCGGACCGACGCCCACAGCCAGCACAGCTTTGATGAAAGGCGATTGGTCCGCCATTCCCAGCGACGCTTCGATCCACGGCTTGAGCAGCAGTTGCGCCACAACAAAGGCCGAAGCGGGATTGCCCGGCAAGCTCAGTACCTTACGCCCATCCGCCAGTTTCCCGAAGGCGGTCGGCTTGCCCGGCCGCAGATTGAGGGTTTCAAATTCCAGTGTCAGCCCTAAGGCACCCAATGCCGGCTTCACCAGGTCGTAGTCGCCGACGCTGGCGCCGCCGACCGTCACGATCAAATCGACTTCAGCATGACGCACAGCTTCGGTGATTGCCGCTTCGCCATCGCCTTCGACACCGAGATAGGCGGCCGCTCCACCCCATTGGGCGATCAATGCCATGAGGGCCAATGAGCCGGATTCGAAAATCTGATCCAGTCCCGGAGTCCTTCCCGGCAGGACCAGTTCATCGCCAGTGCAAAGGACGGCGATACGTGGGCGCTTTGCGACCTCAAGTTCGGCGCGTCCAGCCGCAGCGGCCAGGGACAGACGCCACGGATCGAGCCGGTCGCCTCTGGACAAAAGCGGATCTGATTTGCGGAAATCTCCGCCTTGCACGCGGATGTTATCGCTCTTCGCCGTCACGGCATCGGGCAGAAGGCGGATGCCGCCGTCGATTTTTTCCGCATTTTCCTGGATGACCACAGCGTCGCAATCATCCGGCACCGGCGCCCCGGTGAAGATCCGCACCGCCTGGCCTTCGCCGACCGCATCGTTAAATCGCGCGCCGGCAGCGCTTTCGCCAATGACGGAAAGGGTTTCGCGCGTAAGATCAGCCTTGTGCACCGCATAGCCGTCCATGGCGCTGCTGCGGAACGGCGGCTGATCACGCATCGCGAAAACATCCGTCGCCAGCACGCGCCCCAGGGCGGCGCCCAGGATGAGGGTCTCGGCTTGCGGTGTCAGTCCGCCGGCGCGGACGATCCCGACCGCTTCGTTCATCGGCACATTGCGGCGCGCCGGCATCTACTTTTCTTTGAGCCGCGGCATCAGCTCGACCATGTTGCAGGGACCATGACGGCTGTCGAGCTGCCAGCGGATGACCTTGTCCCAACCGTCCTTGACCGCGCCGTTCGAGCCCGGCAGGCAGAAGATAAAGACACCATCGATAATGCCAGCCAGCGCACGCGATTGCAGGGTCGACAGGCCGACACTTTGATAGCTCAGCATATGGAAGATGGTCGAAAAACCTTCGATCCGCTTGTGCAACAAGGGCTCGATGGCTTCGGGGGTGACGTCGCGGCCGGTAATCCCAGTGCCGCCGGTCGAGATGATGGCGTCGATATTGCCGGAGCTAACCCAGTTCTTGACGTGGGTGCGGATGGCGTCGATATCGTCGCGTACGATGGCGCGCGCGGCCAGGTGATGACCGGCCATTGTGATCCGCGCCGCCAGCACATCGCCGGAGGTGTCGGTCTCTTCGGTGCGCGTATCGGATACGGTCAGGACGGCGATATTGACCGAGCGAAAAGGCCGTTCGGCGTCGATGCGCCCGCCACCCAGATATTTCAGATCGTTTTCACTGATTTCGCTCATGCCCTGCCCTTGTTTACACGCGATATTTAGCCAAAAACCGCTTCACACTTTTTGGCATATCGCTTTAACCGCCGGTCAGCGACATGGTGCGCGCCGGGCGATATCCGGGCGTGTCCTGGGCCAAAAGCGAGGATGAGGCAATGACAAAATCATGCCTGCGCGGCTTTTGTGTCAGCGCCTGAGCCAGTGCGGATTCCAGCCCGGCATCGGTTGCGTCGTCGCGTAATGCCGCGCGCAGGTCGACATGGTCGTCCTGGCCCAGGCACATATACAGCCGGCCCGTACAAGTGACGCGCACGCGGTTGCAGGTATCGCAGAAATTATGGCTGAGCGGCGTGATCAACCCTAAGCGTCCGCCGGTCTCATCAATCCGGTAATAGCGCGCCGGACCGGCCGTTGTGTCACTGACCGGCGTCACCCGCCAGAAGCTTTGCAACTCGGACAAGACATCGGCCAGCGACACGAACTGCGCCTCGCGATCGATCTCCTCGCCCATTGGCATGGTCTCGATCAGCGACACATCGATGCCACGCGCATGGGCAAAGGCGATAATGTCCGGCAGCTCGGCACGATTGTCCTGGCTCAGCGCCACCACATTCAGCTTAATGCGGATACCAGAACCTTGAGCCGCCTCAATGCCATCCAGCACCTTGGCGAGGTCGCCCCCGCGCGTGATGCGGCGGTAAGCGTCGGCTTTTAGCGTATCGCACGACACATTGATCCGCTTGATGCCCGCCTCGACCAGGGCCGGCACGGCGCCTTTCAGCAACGTGCCATTGGTCGTGAGGGTCAGCTCTTTCAGCCGACCGGCATGGACCTCCTCGCCAACGCGGCGCAGGAAATCGAGCACGCCCTTGCGCACCAGGGGCTCGCCGCCGGTGATGCGCAGCTTGTCGACACCGCGCGCGATCAGGAAGCGGCTCAGGCGCTCCATCTCTTCCCAGGTCAGCAGGTCCTTGCGCGGCAGGAAGGTCTGGTGCTCGCTCATGCAGTAGGTGCAACGCAGGTCGCAACGATCCGTAACCGACAGCCGCACATAGGAAATGCGGCGGCCAAAGGCATCGACGAGAGGTGCGGTAGAATTCATCCTTGAAATTTAGCCGCAATGGCCGGAACTTCAAGGCTTTACTTGAGGGCGCTTCACGACCAGACTGGGCTTACAACAGAAAATTACAGGGACGTGATGCGATGAACCGCCGTGATGCGCTTTTGGGCCTGACAACAGCCAGCGCCATGACACCGGTAGCAGGATGGACCAAGACGAGACCGCCAATGGTTTTGACAACCGCCGGACCGGTCATTGGCCAGACAAAGAGTGGGGTGCAGGTGTTTCTTGGCCTGCGTTATGGCGCGGACACCGGCAAGGCGCGCTTCCAGCCGCCGCTCAAGCCCGCGCCCTGGAAAACACCTTACAAGGCCGATCGTTATGGCCCGGCCTCGCCACAGGGCAGCACGCCCGATCCGTGGGGCAAGAGCGAGGACTGCCTGTTCCTGAATGTATGGACGCCGGAAGCCAATACAAGAAAGGCGCGGCCGGTCATGTTCTATATCCACGGCGGCGCCTACAGCAATGGATCTGGCGGCGACGCGCTTTACGACGGCACCAACCTGGCCGTGGCCGGCGATGTCGTTGTCGTCACGGTCAATCACCGCCTGAACGCCTTTGGCTATCTCTATCTGGCGCGTCTGGAACGCGCTGTGACGGGGGCGCCCGGCCCGCTGCAATTCTCTGGCAATTGCGGACAACTGGATCTGCACATGGCGCTCGAATGGGTGCGCGACAATATCCGCAATTTTGGCGGCGATCCCAACTGCGTCATGGTCTTCGGCCAATCCGGCGGCGGCGCCAAGATCGCCACCATGATGGCCACTCCCTCGGCCAAGGGCCTCTTTCACCGCGCCGCGACCATGAGTGGCCAGCAGGTGACGGCGTCCGGCCCCGGCAACGCAAACATACGCGCTACCGCCTTTATGAAGGCGCTTGGGCTCAATCCGGACGCTGATGGGCTGGCCAAAGTCCAGAGTCTACCGATGGAAGACCTGGTCGCGGCGCTGAAAGTCATCGATCCGGTACTGGGCAAGGGCGGCGTCTATATGGGGCCAGTACTGGATGAGGCCATCCTATTTCGTCACCCCTTCTGGCCGGATGCCCCGGATCAGTCACGTCATATCCCGATGATCATCGGCAATACGCGTGATGAGACCCGCGCCTTCTTAGGAGGCAATCCCAAGAATTTCGCACTGACCTGGAAGGATCTTCCCGCAGTGCTGCCGCAGGAATATCGCGTCGATATCGATCCTTACGTGGTTATCGACGCCTACCGGAAGCTCTATCCACAGATGTCGCCGTCGGATGTCTTCTTTGCCGCGACCACCGCCGGCCGGTCATGGCGCGGCGCCATCGAAGAAGTCGAGGCGCGTGCCCGGCAAGGCGCACCGGCCTTTGCCTATCAGTTCGACTGGGCGACGCCGAAGGACGGCGGCCGGTTGGGCGCGCCGCATACCATCGAAATCCCGCTGGTCTTCCGCAATACCCATGTGCCGGACGCCATCACGACCGATTCCGCCGAGGCGCGGCAGATGGCCACGCTGATCTCGCATGCATTTATCGCTTTTGCGCGCACAGGATCGCCACAGACGGCCGCCATACCCGAATGGAAGGGCTATACGCTGGAAAAGCGCGAGACCATGCTGTTCAACCTCAAGCCGGAACTGGCGCTCGATCCGCGCGGTGAGGAACGTAAATTGTTTAGCAAAGTGCCGTTCGTCCAGGCAGGGACGTAATTCATGCCTTCTCCCTGCTTGCGGGGAGAAGGTGGTCCAGCTTGCTGGACCGGATAAGGGGCAAGGATATTTCCACGCGGACGACAGTTAACGGTTAGCCCCTCACCCTAACCCTCTCCCCGCGAGCGGGGAGAGGGGACTAAGGTTAAGCCAGGTTCGTCACCAGCAGTTCGCTGTAGGCGTTCTCAATCCCGGCAACGACTTTCGGATCATTTGCCAGCGCCTCGGGGAACACCGAACGCAGTGCAAGGACCGCCTTCACATCCGAAACGTCGTCCTTCAACGTCGCGCCCAGCGCCAGAAGCTCGTTCGCTAGGGGATCGGTGATCGTCTCGCCCTTGACCGCCTTGGCGCGGACAAACCGCATCCACGCCGCCAGCGGCACACTAAAGCGCGAAATATCCCGGCCGCGGTCCAGCGCCTCACTCAATGAACTCAGGATACGGATCGGCAGCTTCTGCGACCCATCCCAGGCGATCTGCGACAGCAGGTGCTTGATCGCCGGATTGCGGAAGCGCTTGAGAATGGCTTCGCAATAGGCTGGCAGGTCCATGCCTTTTGGCGCCTCAAGCAGCGGCACGACATCCTTCAGCATCAGGTCGCGGACCAATTGCTCCAGCTCTGGATCATCCATGGCCTGCGACACGCTCTCATAGCCCTTGTACAGGCCGGCATAGGCCAACGTCGAGTGGGGGCCGTTCAGGAGGCGCAGCTTGGCGCGCTCATAGGCCGGGACATTGTCGGTCAGGGTGACGCCGACGCTGGCCCAGTCGGGCCCGCCGTCGTGGAGGTGCGCCTCGATCACCCACTGGGTAAAGGCTTCGCGCTGGATCGGCCAGGCGTCCTCGAGACCGATCGCTTCGCCAACGCGGGCGCGCAGGGCGTCGTCGGTAGCCGGCGTGATCGAATCGACCATGGTGCACGGGCATTGCAGGTTGGCGTCGATCCAGGCCGCCAGATCGGCATCGCCGCGCGCCGCAAAGGCGATGACCGCCGTCTTGAGACGCTCTCCATTCTTCGGCAGGTTGTCGCACGGGATCAGCACGAAGGGCTTCACGCCCGCGGCCTTACGACGACGCAGGCCTTCAGTGACATAACCGATAAACGACTTCGGTGTCTTGGGGTTCGCCAGGTCGTGGACGATGTCGGCGTGGCCGAAATCGAGCGTCCAATCTGGCGCCAGGCAGTAGCCTTTTTCGGTGACGGTCGAGGTCACAAGTTCGACCGAGGCGCGTGTCAGCCGTTCTAACACGGCTTCGATATCGTCGTGCGCCACCAGCACTTCGCGCATCGACCCGATGACCTGATAGCGAATCTCGGCATCAAGAATGGCCAGGGTGTAGAGTCCGTCCTGTGGCATGAGCGCGTCGCGAACACCGGCCGAATGCAACGACACGCCACAAATCCCCCAGCGTTTATCCGTCACCGCCAGAGCGTCGAAATAGGCCGCCTGATGCGCCCGGTGAAAAGCGCCGGGTCCGAAATGGACGACACCGATATTGAGCGCGGCCGGATCATAGGCAGGCTTCGCCGCCGCAGGCGACAACAGGTCGAGGGTTGCCAGGTTAAGACGCGTCATGTCGGTTCTCGGAGTTTAGATGATGAATAACCACGCTATTGGCCTGACCTCTCTATGTGCGCAAGACCAAATTGCATTTTTCTACTTTTACCCATAAAACTCATTATCACTAAAACCAAGTGCAAATGGAGCGCTTTTTGACTATGGTAACCGGTGTCTCATGTCAGCGCGATTTGCCATCAAGCGCCCAGATTTGGCAAAAAGCCTTTCCTGTGACACAAAACCTTTCAAGTGCAGCCGTTCTGATTCGATAAGATAACAAAGCCCATATGGCCCGATCCCCCGCACCGAAACCCTTCAGCCAGCCCTTGGCCTCCACCCGTGAATTCGGCCGGGATATCGGCGACGCCATCGAGGACTTTATCCGCCGCCGCAAGAAGGCGACGATCAACGATGTCGCAAGCCTGGCCAAGGTCTCCAAGAAGACCGTGTCGCGCGTCATCAATAATTCGCCATCGGTGCGGCCGGATACGCGCGATCAGGTCAACGAGATCATCGCCCGCATCGGCTTCCGTCCGGATCCCCAGGCACGCGGCCTGGCCTTTCGGCGCTCCTTCCTGTTCGGACTGATCTACGACAACCCGAACGCCACTTACGTCGTCAACATGCAAATGGGTGCACTCGATAGCCTTCGCGGCTCAGGTCTCGACCTCGTCGTGCACCCCTGTGATCGCCACGCTGACAACTTTGTCGACGACATCCGCGAGTTCATCGAGATGCAGCGCCTGGCCGGGGTCATCCTTTTGCCGCCGATCGCCGAGGACCGCAGGCTGCTGGAACTCATGGCAGAACTGGACACGCCGGTCATCCGGGTGACGGCCCGCGCCGGCGATCGCAATGATCCGCCGATTCATACCGCCCAGATCGTGTCCAACGATCGCACCGGCTGCGCCGAGGGCGGCGACCACCTGGCGGCGCTGGGCCATAAGCGCATCGCGTTCATCAACGGCAACCCGGTCTATCCGTCCGCCCACGAACGCCGCGCCGGTTTCGAGGAAGGGCTGCGCCGCAACGGTCTCGAGATCGCCCCAGACCTCGACGAACCCGGCGACTACAGTTTCGACGCCGGCATTGCCGCAGCTACCCGGCTGTTGAAAAACACCAACCCGCCGACAGCTATCATCGCCTGCAACGACCAGATGGCGGCCGGCGCCTATCACGCCGCCTACGGGCTGGGGTTGAAGATTCCTGAAGACCTGACCATCATCGGCTTCGACGACGCCGACGTCGCCACGCGCATCTATCCGCCGCTGACAACCGTTCGCCTGCCGATCCGCGACATGGCGCGTATGGCGACGGAAACCCTGATGAGCGGCGAGATGACGGAACAGACCTCGATCGTCTTTCAGTCCAAGCTCATCGTCCGCGGCTCGTCCGGCCCGGCAAAGCGGTAAGATCAAAAGTCATTGGGTTGCAATTCTAAGCAAAATTGCTGCAAAAATTCTGTTGTCAAATGCAATGACACCGGTTACCTATGGCGATAACGGGATAATTAAGGAGTGCGGCTAGCCCAATCCGCGGGCAATATGCGGGTTTCAGCCAAATCCAGAACGAAACGACTAAAATGCCAAAGCCCCTCTTTCTTCACGAGGATCGCCTTCTACCGAGCGACCCTACGCAGCGCACACTGGCCCGTGAGTTGTACGCGCTCGTCAAGGACTTCCCGATCCTGAGCCCGCATGGCCACACCGATCCCTCGTGGTTTGCCGGCAATGCGCCGTTCGAGAACGCGACCACTCTGTTCCTGAGCCCCGACCACTACATCTTCCGCATGCTCTATTCCCAGGGCATCGACATGGAAGCGGTGGGCGTCGGCTCCAAGGCCGGTCCGTCGAAGGCGGATCCGCGCGAAGCCTGGCGTATCTTCGCTTCGAACCAGCACCTGTTCCGCGGCACGCCGACCTCGATCTGGATGAACCATGTGTTCGGCGCCATCATGGGCTTCGACGTCGCGCTCGATGCCGAAACCTCGGATATGTATTACGATCGCATCGGCGAACTGCTGGCTTCCGACGCCTACCGCCCGCGCGCCCTGTTCGAGCGCTTCAATATCGAACTGCTGGCGACGACCGAAAGCCCCACCGACACGCTGGAGCATCACCAGGCGATCAAGGCTTCCGGCTGGAACGGGCGTGTTGTCACCGCCTATCGCCCAGACCCGGTCATCGACCCGGAGCATGAAGAGTTCCACGGCAAGCTGGCGGTTTTCGCCGACCTGTCGGGCGAGGACGTCTATAGCTGGCAGGGCTACCTCAAGGCTCACCGCTTCCGCCGCGACTTTTTCATGACCATGGGCGCGACTTCGACCGATCATGGTCACCCGACCGCCCAAACGGCCAACCTGTCGGCAAGCGAAGCCGAAGCCCTGTTCAAGCGCGTCATCGGCCCCGAAGTCACCGCAGCCGACGCAGAGCTGTTCCGTGCCCAAATGCTGACCGAGATGGCGCGTATGTCGCTTGATGACGGCATGACTATGCAGATCCACCCGGGCTCGTTCCGCAATCACAATCAAAAGGTCTTCGAGACCTTCGGCCGCGACAAGGGGTGCGACATCCCGCTGCCGACCAACTACGTCCATGCGCTCAAGCCGCTGCTCGACGCCTATGGCAACGAAAAGAACCTGACCGTTATCCTGTTCACGCTTGATGAGACCAACTATGCGCGCGAACTGGCCCCACTGGCCGGCCACTATCCGGTCCTGAAACTGGGGCCCTCATGGTGGTTCCACGACAGTCCCGAAGGCATGATGCGCTTCCGCGAGCAGGTCACCGAAACCGCTGGCTTCTACAATACAGTCGGCTTCAACGACGACACCCGCGCCTTCCTGTCCATCCCGGCACGTCATGACGTCGCCCGCCGCATGGACGCGCATTTCCTTGCCCGGCTGGTGTCCGAACATCGCATCGCGATGGAAGATGCCGCCGAGGTCATCAAAGACCTCACCTATAATCTTCCCAAAGCCGCCTACAAGCTGTAAGGAGATTGAAAATGACACCTATTGATCAATACTGATCATTAAATCTATCGGAGCCCATCGCGCCATGTGCCAGAATTCGCTGTACCGCAAGATCTACCACGCCACCCATCCCGACATGATGGATGGCGTGGACACGCAGGATCTGCGCGAAAAATACCTGATGGGCGGTCTGTTCGAGGCCGGCGCGGTGGTGCTCAACTACACTCACTTCGAACGCTTCGTCGTCGGCGGAGCGGCCCCCGTCAACGGCCAGCTTAAGCTGCCAGACCAGACCGAGCCCGCTTCGGCTGCCGGCCACCCCTTCCTCGAGCGCCGTGAACTGGGTGTCATCAACGTCGGCGGCGGTTCGGGCAAGGTCAGCGTCGACGGCACAGTCTACGACCTGGCGCAAAAGGATGGCCTGTACATTCCCATGGGCACCAAGGAAGTCCTGTTCTCGTCGGACGACGCCGCTAACCCAGCCCTTTACTACCTGACCTCGACCCCGGCGCATCAGCGCTATGAGACGGTCAAGATCTCGATCGACCAGGCCGTGCCGCTGGCGCGCGGCTCGCTGGAGCAGTCGAACGAACGCGTCATCTATCAGTATATCGTGCCAACGACCGCCAAATCCTGCCAGTTGCTGCTGGGCCTGACCATCCTGTCGCCGGGCAGCGTATGGAACACCATG
>CBFGPQ010000063.1:0-18400 GCA_965650705.1 uncultured Asticcacaulis sp.
GGACGGCTCCGGCGCGATCTTTAACGTCCGCATCGACGCGGGTTTGAACAGGAACAGTTGCCATAAGTTACCTCGCTAACCATCAGTGTATTGCAAACGCAATACGATGGCCAGTGCTTAGTCTTCCGGACTCGTCACACTCACGCCGCGTGCGCGCAGCCGATCGAGCGCGCCGCCTTTGCGCAGCCACGGCGATAGCGGAACGACCGCCACGGTTTTGCCCGGCCGGCTGAGCGCGGCGTCGATGGCAGAGGCCGTATCGCTGACCGATTGTTCGATCAGCGCCGAGCCCTTGCCTGAGCTTTCGAGGCAGTCCGCCAGGGCCGAACCGCGATAATTGCCAAGCACGGTGCTCATATCTCCGGTCGACCAGGCACTGGCCGAGGCCGGCAGCTTGTCGAGGACGAAGTCGATATTGTCGAGCGTTCGGCGCATGCAGGTGATCTGCGCGGCCAGGCTCATGGCATTGACGTCCTTCAGGACGGGCTTGAGCTTATAGCGGCCGAACGGTTTCACCGAAACGCCCTGACGGCGCGCAAGGCGCGTTATGGTGTCGGTCGGTTCATCAGCGGTGACGCCGCGCCTTTCCAGAATTTCGCGGCGCAGGCGGGCGCCGGCCCAGACCGGCTTGTCGCGTTCGAAGTCCTTCACGGACACACCTGCGCGGGCTGCGGTGGCTGTGTAGCGGGCATAGAGGTCCGCCGGCAGGACCTCTTTCAGGGTGCGCTTTTCGGGCAGGCCCTTGCTCGACATCAGGCTGAGCATATCGCCGGCGCTGGCCTTGGCGGCTTGCGGCACCAGCAGCCCGTTGGCGCCCTTGAGCGCGTTTTCGATGCGGCGGGTGCGCCAGGCCTGTTTCTTCGGGAAACTTGGCAGCACGCCGATGACGATGACTTCGGACTGCCCGCGCCTGAGACGCCACATGGCGGGGCCGGACGCCTTGGCCGAAATGACGACATCCTCGCTCCACACCTCTTGAGCCGCAGCGGGGGCGGCGGCAGGTAAGGCGAACAGAAGGGCTAACGCGGTGATCAGACAACGGAGCATAGGCGCACCATAGGCTGGGTGTGTGACGCTTTCTTACAGGTGCCGTTCCATGAAGACCGAAAGCGGGTCGGGACGGTAGTCGCCGAACGGCGCGATGTCCTCGAAGCCGAAACGGCGGTAAAGTCCTAGTGCTTCGGGCTGCGAGATGCCGGTTTCCAGGCGCAGGACAGGCAGGTTCAAACGCGTCGCCTCGGCGATCAGCGCTTCGAGAATACGCATGCCCAATCTGCGACCGCGCATGGCGGGATCGACCCACATGCGCTTCAGTTCGCCATAGCCATCGGCAATCCGGATCGCGCCGCAGCCGATGGCCGTGCCGGCGCGTTCAACGATCAGGAAGCGGATGTCAGGCTGGCGCAGAGTGTCGACGTCCAGCATATGATTGCTTTCGGCGGGATAGAGCCCGGCCATGTAAGCATCACTCGCCGTCAACAGCGCAATGACATCGTCGCGCTTCGGGTCGCCGAAGGTAAAGCTCAGGTCGTCGGCGCCGTCCATCACGCCGCCTGGCCCTTGTTGACCGCGCTGAAAGTCAGCGGCGCGCCCCAGAAGGCTTCGATCAGGGCGGACTGGCTGCGCGGCTCGCCGGTGGTCAGGAAGATGCGCGACGCCGAGTTGCCGACATTGTATTCCGGATGGCGCTCGACATATTGGCCCAATGCCTGGGCCACCGAAGGCGGCTGGTGGATGATGGGCGTACCCTCGGGCAGGGCCTCGCGGAACAGGTCGGCGACCAGCTCGTAGTGCGTGCAGCCAAGGATGGCGCGGTCAGGGAACCGGCCGATGCGCAGCCGCAAACTCTCGACGTGGCCCTTGATCTTGGCCGCCAGGGCTTCGCGTGGGGCGGCCTGTTCGATCATGTCGGCCAGGCCCGAGCAGGCTTCGGTAAAGACGGCGATGTCCTGGCGGCGCTTGTCGATTTCGATTTCGTAGACGCGCGAGCGGGCAGTGGCGACGGTGGCGAAGACGCCAACGACGTCGAGCTTTTCGATTTTTTCGCCGCGGCGCTCGGCCTCGTGTTCCCATGGCAGGCCAGTGGCGGCTTCGATCGTTGGCACGATAATGCCCAGGACATTGACCGGTCGCTTGTAGGTCTTGCGGTACTGCGCCAGCCAGCTCGATTGCAGGCGGCGCAGAGCGACGGCCGAAGCTGTATTGCAGGCCAGGACCACCAGCGAGGCGCCGGCTTCGAACAGGGTCTCGCAGCCTTCGCGCGTCATCTCGACGATGGCTTCTCCGGACTTGTCGCCGTAAGGGGTATTGGCCTGGTCGGCTAGGTAGATGAAATCGGCCTGCGGCAAACGGTTGACAAGCGCGTGGTGGATACTCAGTCCGCCAACGCCGGAATCGAAAACGCCAATGGCCATTGAAAGTCGTTCCAGAATGAACAATTGTTAATTAGGTGGACGCAGATTTGCGCCTAACTTGACCAATTACGCTGTTTGACCCGTGCCGTAAACGCTGATCCTGTAACGTTTGCGACAAAATCCGGAGTACCGATGTCCGACAATTCTCTCGACCGCCGCACCGTTATGGGCCTGATGGCCGCGACCGCTTTGACACCCGCAGCGGCAATGTCCGCGGAGGACGGCGTGGCGCTCTTGCTGACGGCGGAATGGCAGGGGCCATATGGCGGTATTCCGCCGTTCGACAAGGTCGACATCAAGACGTTCGAGGCGTCCTTCGACCAGGCGATCGCCTCGCAACGCCAGGAAATTGCCGCCATCACCAGCAATACGGAGCCGGCGACTTTCGACAACACGATCGTGCCCTATGAGCGCTCCGGCAAGGCATTGGGTCGCGTATCAACTATCTACGGCATTTGGTCGGGCGGTCTGAACACGCCGGAACTCCAGGCCATGGGCAAGGTGATCCAGCCGAAGCTTGCGGCATTCTCCGACGAGATCAGCCAGAACCAGAAGCTCTTCAAGCGCATCAAGACTGTCTATGACAACAAGGCGCAGTTTAACCTGACGCCCGAGCAGGATCGCCTGCTGTGGTTGAACTATACCGGCTTTGTCCGCGCCGGCGCCGCCCTGTCGGCCAAGGACAAGAAGCGCGTCGCCGAGATCAACCAGGAACTGTCGCTGCTGTTCAAGCAGTTCTCCGACAACCTGCTGCACGACGAAGAGCAGGTGCTGATCGTCACCGAGGCCGAACTGGCCGGCGTGCCGGAGGGCTTCAAGGCGTCGCTGAAGCGCGCCGACGGCACCTATGGCATCGCCAATACGCGCTCGGTCATGGAGCCGGTGACGACGTTTGCTACCTCCCGCGCCCTGCGGGAAAAGGTGTGGCGCGCCTATGTCAATCGCGGCGACAATGGCGATCAGTGGGACAACAACGCGATCATCAGTAAGATCCTGAAGCTGCGTTATGAGCGTGCACGTCTGCGCGGCTATGAGACTCACGCGCACTGGCGGCTGGAAAACGCCATGGCCAAGACGCCCGAAAACGCCATGGCGCTAATGGAGGCCGTGTGGACCCCGGCCGTGGCGCGCGTCAAGGAAGAGGTGGCCGATATGCGGGCCATCGCCGACAAGGAAGGCGCCAACATCACCATTGAGCCGTGGGACTATCGTTTCTACGCCGAGAAGGTGCGTAAGGCGAAGTACGATCTCGATGAGAACGAGATCAAGCCATACATGCAGCTGGAAAAGCTCAGCGAAGGCATGATGTGGGCGGCAGGCCAGATCTATGGTTTCGAGTTTACGCCCGTCACCGATGCGCCGGTCTTCCATCCGGATGTCCGCGTGTGGAAGGTGACGCGCAACGGCAAGCCGAACGGCCTGTTCTATTTCGACCCCTATGCCCGCCCGGGCAAGCGTTCCGGCGCCTGGATGAACGCATATCGCAGCCAACAGCGCATGGAGGGCAAGGACATCCTGCCGTTGGTGTCGAACAATTCGAACTTCGTGAAGGCTGCGCCAGGTGAGCCGATCCTGATCTCCTGGGATGACGCCACGACCCTGTTCCATGAATTCGGCCATGCCATCCACGGCCTGTCATCGAACGTCACCTATCCGTCGCTGTCGGGCACGTCGGTGGCGCGCGACTATGTCGAGTTCCCGTCGCAGCTCAACGAGCACTGGCTGCCGACCAATGAAGTGCTGTCGCGCTTCGCCACGCACTACAAGACAGGCGAAGCCATGCCGCAGGCTCTGCTCGACAAGATCAAGAAGGCCGATACCTTCAACCAGGGCTTTGCGACGGTCGAATATCTGGCGTCGGCCCTGATCGACATGAAGTATCACCTGGCCGGTGGTGCGGATATCGATCCCGATAAATTTGAACGCGAAGAACTAACCAAGCTGGGCATGCCGAAGGAGATCGTCATGCGCCACCGCTCGCCGCAGTTCGGCCACGTCTTCTCGTCGGACGGCTATTCGGCGGGCTATTACAGCTATCTGTGGTCGGACACGCTGACGGCCGACTGCGCCGAAGCGTTTACCGAAGCCGGCGGATTCTATGACAAGACAGTCGCCGATCGCTTGCAGAAGCACGTGCTGAGCGTCGGCAATACGGTCGATCCGGCCGATGGCTATCGCGCCTTCCGTGGCCGCGATCCGAACCGCGATGCTTTGATGCGCAAGCGTGGGTTTCCGGTAACATAGATAATGGGAAAGCGCGGTTTGCTGAAACGGCGCTTTCCTCCTATATAGCCGCTTATGAACCGTCCGTTTCTCAAAATGAATGGGCTCGGTAACGACTTCATCGTCGTCGATGCCCGCCAGAACGCCTTTGCGCCCGCGCCCGATCAGATCCGTGCGTGGGCTGATCGCACGTCAGGCGTCGGCTTCGATCAGCTCATCGCGATTGAGGACAGCGCGGACAGCGACGCATTCATGCGCGTGTGGAATGCCGACGGCGGCACGGTCGAAACCTGCGGTAATGCCCTGCGCTGCGTCGCCTGGGTGCTGAACCGCGATACGCCCGACAAGATGCTGAAGATCAATACGTTGGGCGGGCTGACGCGAGCGAATGTCCTGCGCTCTGACGATAAAACCGGCACGGCGAGTGTCGATATGGGCATGCCGCGCCTGAACTGGCAGGAAATCCCCCTGTCCGAGGAAATGGACACCCTGCGCCTGGAACTGCAGGTCGGGCCGATCGATGATCCGCTCTATCATACGCCCTGCGCCGTCTCGATGGGCAATCCGCACGTCGTCTTCTTCGTCGATGATATCAATAAGGTCGATGTCGCCGCCACTGGCTCGCTGATCGAAAACCATCCGCTGTTCCCCGAAGGCGTGAACGTCGAGTTCGCTGAAGTAATTGACCGCGAAACCATCCGCATGCGCGTCTGGGAACGTGGCTCCGGCGTCACCCGGGCCTGCGGCACCGGGGCCTGCGCCACGCTTGTCGCGGCCGCACGCCGTGGCCTGACCGAACGCTCTGGCACGGTGATCATGGACGGCGGGCCGCTGCATATCGCCTGGGCGGACAACGACCACGTCATCATGACCGGCCCGGTCGAGCTCGAATTCACGGGTGAACTGTGAGCGACGATTCCCGTCCAGTATCGAGCGTAGACGTGGTAACCTTTGGCTGCCGGCTGAATTCCTATGAGAGCGAGGTCATCCGCAAGACCGCCGCGGAAGATGGCTTAAGCAATGCCATCATCTTCAATACCTGCGCCGTCACAGGCGAGGCGGTGCGTCAGGCGCGCCAGGCCATTCGCCGCGCCCGCAAGGAAAACCCCGACCGCAAGTTGATCGTCACCGGCTGCGCGGCTCAGACCGATCCCGGTATGTTCGCCGAAATGTCCGAGGTCGATTTCGTCATCGGCAATGCCGACAAGCAGAAGAAGGGCGCCTATGCCCTGACGGCTGACAGCGCCCGCGTCGTTGTCAACGACGTCTTTTCGGTCAAGGAAACCGCCGGCCACCTGATCGATGGCCTCAAGGACCGTGCCCGCGCCTTTGTCGAGGTGCAGAATGGCTGCGATCACCGCTGCACCTTCTGCATCATCCCCTACGGCCGCGGCAATTCGCGTTCGGCCGCCGCCGGCGACATCATCGGCCAGACGCAAAAGCTGGTGGCGCAGGGCTATAACGAAATCGTCCTGACCGGTGTCGACCTGACCTCGTGGGGCGCCGACCTGCCGGGCACGCCGCAACTGGGCAATCTGGTGGCACGCATCCTCAAGCTGGTACCGGAGCTGAAGCGTCTGCGCCTGTCGTCGATCGATGCCGCCGAAATCGACGAGACCCTGTTGCACGCCTTCGCCGAGGAAGAGCGCCTGGCGCCCTATCTGCACCTTTCGCTGCAACACGGTGACGACCTGATTTTGAAGCGCATGAAGCGCCGCCACCTGCGCGCCGATGCCATAAAGCTGGTCGAAACCGTCCGCGCCATCCGTCCGGACATTTCCTTTGGCGCTGACATGATCGCTGGCTTCCCGACCGAGACCGAAGAACACTTCGCCAATGCCGTTGCCCTCGTCGACGACTGCGACCTGAGCTTCCTGCATGTCTTCCCGTACAGCCCGCGTCCCCAGACCCCGGCGGCCAAGATGCCGCAATTGCCGCGCCCGCTGATCAAGGAACGCGCTGAACGCCTGCGCGCCAAGGGGACGGAGGCGCTGACCCGCCATCTCAACCGCCAAACCGGCCGTACGCTCAGCTGCGTCGTCGAAAAGCCCGGTTTTGCCCGCGCCGCCGACTTCACCGAAGTGCTGTTTGAAGGTCATGCCGTGCCCGGACAATTGGCCGACATCGCCATCACCGGCCACGACGGCAAGCATGCCATTGGAAACTTAGACAAACTGAGCTAGACCCGCCCTATGGCTGAAGAAAAGAAAAAAGGCTGGTTCCAGCGGCTGACCGAGGGTCTGTCGAAGACCTCGCAAAACCTGACCGAGCAGGTCACGCAGGTGTTCGTCCAGAAGGAGGCGCTGACCGATGCCGACCTGGAAGAACTCGAAGACCTGCTGATCGAAAGCGATCTGGGCCCGGCCGTCGCCGCCACGATCGCCGAGAAGATGTCGCAGGCGCGCTTTACCTCCGCCAAGGACTCGACCGCCGTGCGCGCGGTGTTGGCCGACGCCCTCGCCGATGAGTTGGTTGGCCACGAAGGCACGTTCGATCCTTTGTCTGGCCCCAAGCCCTATATCGTCCTGTTCGTCGGGGTGAACGGATCGGGCAAGACGACGACACTGGGCAAGATCGCCGCCTCATTGACGCGCAAAGGCGCCAAGGTTTTGATCGTCGCGGGCGACACCTTCCGCGCCGCCGCCGTCGAGCAACTGAAGGTGTGGTCGCAGCGTGCTGGTGCTGACTTCATGGGCCGCAAGACCGGCGCCGATGCCGCGGGCCTGGCCTTCGATTCGGTGACCAAGGCCAAGGAAGAGGGCTATGACGTCGTCCTGATCGACACGGCCGGCCGTTTGCAGAACAAGCAGGCCCTGATGGACGAGCTGTTGAAAATCGTTCGGGTCATCAAACGCATTGATCCGGAGGCCCCACATGAGACCCTGCTGGTGCTCGACGCCACGGTCGGCCGCAACGCGCTCAGCCAGGAACAGATTTTCGGCCGGCAGGCGTTTGTCTCAGGGTTGGTCATGACCAAGCTGGATGGTACGGCGCGCGGTGGTATCCTGATCCCGATCGCCAAGGCATCCGACGCTCCTATCAAGCTGATCGGGGTCGGCGAGGACATTGAGGATCTGCACGATTTCAAGGCGCGCGACTTTGCCCGTTCCATGGTCGGGCTGGAGCCCGTTGGAGACAGCTAATGACCGAGAAGCCGACCGAAGACCAACTGGTTGCCGCTACCGAAGCCACCGATAAGGCGACGGAAAAGCTGATGGAAACGGCATTGAAGGCCGATCCCGAACTGGCCATCAACCCGGCTCAGCCCAAGCAGAACTGGATCAAGACGGGCGTCGACTATGGCCCGCTGATCGCCTTTGGTGCAGGCTTCCTGATCGCGCGTGTGACCGGGCAAGGAGGCTCCATGCCGCTGGTTTACGCCAGTGGCGCCCTGGCCGTAGCCTCGGTCATCGCCCTGATCGTCGGCTTCGTTGCCGAAAAGCGTATCGCCTGGATTCCCCTGGCGGCCGCAGCCATCGGTATTCCGTTTGCTATCCTGACGGTGGTGTTCCACGACGGCGTCTTCGTCAAGATCAAGATGACCATTGTTAACGTCATCATCGCCGGGGTGCTGCTGGGCGGGGTCGCGCTGAAAAAGCAGCCGCTGAAGGCGCTATTGGGTGAGGCGCTGAAGCTGCGGGACGAGGCCTGGCCCAAGCTGACCGTCTACTACGCGCTGTTCTATCTGGCGATGGCCGGCATCAACGAAGTGATCTGGCGGACCCAGACCGACGATGTCTGGGTGACTTGGAAGATGGTGTCAATGATCGGGGGGCCGGTCGTCTTTTCCATAGCGCTCCTGCCTTTTCTGATGAAAAACATGGTGTCGGCGGAAGCTCCGGCGGCGAAATAGTCCGTACTCGGATGGAAATGTCGCAAAAATGTTGTATTTGTCTGGCAGAGTATACGTGTAGTCGCGTTTGACCCAAGCCACGACAGGGCGCAACATGAAGAAGTCAAAACACGCCGATGCATCATCCACCCGTGCATTGTTCGAGGATTCGCCCTCGCACCTCCTGCACCGCGTCCTGCAAATCGCGCTCGATATCTATAATGCCGAAGCCGGCGAAGGCGCGCTGACCCAACGCCAATATGCGGTCCTGAAGGCGTTGGACGGCACTGATGGCCTGTCGCAGACAGACCTGGTTCGCCTGACCGGCATCGACCGCTCGACCCTGGCCGACCTTGTCGCGCGCATGCTGACCAAGGGGCTTCTGAAGCGCGAACGCTCGACGACAGACGCCCGCGCCAATCTGGTCCAGATCGACGAAGGCGGCGCCGCGGCCCTGGCCGATATGGAGCCGCGCGTCCTGGCCGCTGATGGCAAAATCCTGGCCCTGCTGTCGCCGCCCAAGCGCGAAAGCTTCGTCAAGCTGCTGCGCAAGATCACTTCGGCGCGCGAAGCAGAGCTAAGCGGCGAACCGGTCGGCCGCAAGGAAAAGTCCGAAGACCAAAAAGCCGCCCGCGCCGAAAAGAAGGCGCGCAAGAAGGCGCATAAGAAGGACGACGGCAAGAAGCTGGCCAAGAAGATCAAGAAGCTGCCGATGCCGGCCATGTCCGAAGGCGTTAGCGGTCAGACGGACAGCGATCCTGTGACCGCGCCGGTGGCGGTCGCCGAGTAGTCTACACTACGATATTCAGGAATGAGCCCGGCCGGCGCAGAGGCTGGTTAGGGTCTACGCTCGTCGGCGCAGGGGCTGTCACCGGTTGGGCGCGCGCGATGTCGGCAGCCGTATAGGTCGCCGGCGTGACCTTGGGCTCGGTCACCTGCTGGAAGAAGGCGCGTTGCGCGGCCAGTGCGCTGGTGAAGCCGTTTTGCTGCGCCGGAGCCTGCTGGACAGCCGGTCGCGCCGCTGTTTGCGGCGTATTAAGCAGTTGAGCGAGGGAGGGGCGAATCTCTGTGGCCATGTCCGCACACTGCACCAAATCAGGTATTTAAATGGTTAACGGCGGTTAAGTTCTTTCCTTCTCCCCGTTCACGGGGAGAAGGTGGTTCGCCTTGGCGAACCGGATGAGGGGCAATTACGCGGGTCAAGCGTGCACAATCGCTTGCCGCCCCTCACCCTAACCCTCTCCCCGCAAGCGGGGAGAGGGGACAACTGCTATATTCCTTGACACAGGTGGCCAAAAAACGAGACCGTCCGTAGGTGAAATTTCAAGCTGACAATTTGATAAAGCCACTCGTCAAAGCTCTGATCGGGGTTCTAGCGTTTCAGATCGTGCTGGCTGCCGTCAATCTCATCCTGCCGCCGGACATGACGCGGGCGATGGAAGCCTCTGCCGTCGCGCTTGACCGCAATGGCACCTGGCTTCGGGCCTTACCCGTCGAAGACGGCCGCTGGCGCATCCGCGCCGACCTCGACCGAACGGACCCGGCCTTTGTGGGCAACCTGCTGAGGGTCGAGGATGAACGTTTTTATCTTCACCCTGGCGTTGATGGCCCTGCCATTATCCGCGCCCTACTCTCCAACATCCGTGCCGGAAACATCGTCTCGGGCGGCTCGACCATCACCATGCAGACGGCGAGACTGTTGTCACCGCACCCGCGCGACTATGGCAACAAGGCGATCGAGGCCTTGCGTGCCCTGCAACTGGAACTGCGGTATTCAAAGCGCGATATCCTGTCCATCTACCTGTCGCTGGCGCCCTATGGCGGGAATCTCGAAGGCGTGCGTGCCGCCTCGCTCAGCTACTTCGGCCACGAGCCGGAAAGCCTGACGCTCGGTGAACAGGCCCTGCTGATTTCGCTGCCACAGGCGCCGGAAGCCCGACGCCCCGATCGCCGGCCGGAGGCGGCGCGCAGCGGCCGTGACGACGTCCTGCGCCGCTTGGAGCGCGCCAATGCGGCCGGCAGCGCCCTGATCGCAGAAGCCATCAACGAACCCCTTCCTGCCCGACGTTTCGCCTTTCCGGCCGTGGCCTGGCACGCTGCCGGGCGGCTGGCGCACGACGCCAGGGGGCTGCAGCCGACTGTCATGACGTCAATCGATGCTGACCTGCAGAAGCGTTTGGAGGTGATGGCTGCCGCGACCGCACGCCAGCAGGGACCGAACAGCTCCGTCGCCATCCTGGTTGTCGATATCAAGACGCGCGGTGTGCGCGCCAGCGTCGGCTCAGGCGGCCTCGACCGGCCGGGCGGCTGGGTGGACATGACGCGCGCCCTGCGCTCGCCAGGTTCGGCGCTGAAACCCTTCGTGTATGGCTTCGGCTTCGAAGACGGCGTCATTGCACCCGATACGCGGCTGATGGACGTACCGACACGCTTTGGCGACTATCAGCCTGAGGATTTCGAGCGCGTCTTCCACGGTGAAGTGTCGGTCAAGGAGGCGATGATCAATTCGCTGAACGTGCCGGCCGTGGCTGTGCTCAACCGCGTCGGGCCGGAAGCCTTCGAAGGGCGTCTGGAGGCCGCTGGCGTCAAGCTGGTCCGGCCGAAATCGCGACTGAAACAGGCGGGCCTGGCGCTTGCCTTGGGCGGCAACGGCATCCGATTGAATGATCTGGCGCTCCTCTATGCGGCGCTGGGCGACCACGGTATCGCCAAGCCGCTGGCCTATACGCTGGCCGAAGAACGCAGTCGGGTACACGAGGGCGGCAGCCGGCTGATGCGCGCCGAAGCCGCCGATCGCGTGATCGATATCCTGCGCGAAACGCCGCCGCCTGCCGGTCGCCTGCCGGGGCCATTGATGCGCGCCGGCAATCGTCCGGCCTTTAAGACCGGCACCTCCTACGGGTTTCGCGATGCTCTGGCGGTGGGTGTCGCCGGCGGTTACGCGGTGATGGTGTGGACTGGCCGCCCCGATGGCGGCGCGCGCGCCGACCAGACCGGACGGGAAGCGGCGGCGCCCTTGCTGTTCGACGTCTTCGACCAGATCTACGCGCCGTCGCAACTGCCGCGGGCGCTGACGCCCAATGGCGCGCCGCAGGCGCTTAAGGTTCTCGATTCCCAGGACACCAAGGCCTCGATCCTGTTCCCCCCCAAGGGCGCCACAGTCTATGTCGAGCGCATCGGTGGCGGAAAGGATGGACTGAAACTGGCGCGGCCGCTGAAACTGTCAGCGCATGGGCAGAGACCCGTCAACTGGTATGTCGACGGCCAGCCGGTCCTGGAAGACGCCAATGGCGAGTTCAGCTGGTCGCCGGCCGCGGAAGGTTTTTACGACGTAACCGTGGTCGATGCGCTGGGCCAAAGGGACCGCGGCCGGGTGCGGATCGTGGCGATCGATGGCGCCCGGCCGGAATAGATATTTGTCGCGATATCCGGCCGTAAACCGCTCATTCTACCGTATGCAGGTCGCGGCCCTTGGTCTCTTTCATGAAGATCAGTGCCACCAGAACCGCCAGACCACCGGTAATAACCGGGTACCACAGGCCGTAATAGATATTGCCGGCGGCGGCGACCATGGCGAAGCTCAAGGCCGGTTGCAGGCCGCCAAACCAGCCCGTGCCAATATTGTAGGGCAGGCTCATGGCAGTATAGCGCACGCGCGTCGGGAACATCTCGACCAGGGCCGACGCCATCGGGCCGTAAAGCGCGGTGGCGGCAAAGGCAAAGACACAGAGGACTGCGAACATGGCCCACATATTGGCCTTTTTCGGATCAGCCTTTTCCGGATAGCCGGCCGCCGTGAGCGCCGCCTTGATCTCGGTCGTCGCCTTGGCGCGCAGCGCCTTGACGCCGGCCTTGTCGAGGCCTGCGCCAGACGCGATCTCGATGCGCTGGCCGCCGATTTCAACGCCGGCCGTTTCCGTGCCGGCCGCGGCGGCCTGGCTTTCATAGGGCACGCCGATATTGGAGACGACGCTCTTGGCCAGGTCGCAGGCAGTGGTGAATTGCGCCGTGCCGGTCAGATCGAACTGGAAGGTGCACTGCGCCGGATCGGCGACGATGTGCACCGGCGCTGTGCGATAGGCGGCGTCGAGGTCGGGATTGCCGAATTTAAGGAGGGCCTGGAAGCCGGGGAAAAAGGTCAGGCAGGCGAGCGCAATACCGAAGATCATCACCGGCTTGCGGCCAAACTTGTCGGATAGGCGGGCGAACAGGATATAGAGCGGCGCCGATACCAGCGTCATGCCGATGATCAGCGTGTCCTTTTGCTGGGGATCGAGGCGGACCATCTTTTCCAGGAAGACCTGGGTGTAGAAGAAGCTGGTGTACCAGACGACGCCCTGGGCGGTCATGAAGCCGAAGAGCGCGATCAGCATACCCTTGAGGTTCGACCAGCGCGTAAAGATTTCCGACAGGGGCGACTTGGCGATCTGGCCCTGGTCGTGCAGCGCCTTGAAGGCCGGGCTTTCCGCCGTCTTGGCGCGGATGTAGACGCTGACGATCAAAAGGCCGGTCGAGATCAGGAACGGAATGCGCCAACCCCAGTCGGCAAAGGCGGGTTCACCGACGATTTTGCGCGTGAGCAGAATAACAGCCAAAGCTGCGATCAAGCCGAAGGCCGCGCTCGATTGAATCCAACTCGTATAGGCGCCGCGCTTTTCGGGCGGGGCGTGCTCGGCGACATAGATGGCCGCGCCGCCATATTCACCGCCCAGCGCGAAGCCCTGGACGACGCGCAAAGCCACCAGCAGGATCGGCGCGACCGGGCCGACCTGGGCGTAGGTGGGCAGGCAGCCAATCAGGATCGTTGCTATCCCCATGACGAGGATGGTCCATAGGAAGGTGCCCTTGCGTCCCTTCTTGTCGCCGATATGGCCGAAGACCAGGGCGCCGACCGGGCGGGCAATGAAGCCCACGGCAAAGGTCAGGAGCGTCAGAATGGTGCCAAGCGTGCCTGAGACGCCGGCGTAGAAGTTCTGGGCGATGATGGTCGTCAGGGCGCCGAAGATAAAGAAGTCGTACCATTCGAACGTCGTGCCGGCGGCTGATGCCGCCACAATGGTCTTGAGGCCGCCCGTCGCGTCCTTTTGCGTCTCAGCCATGCACTGGCCCCCTGTGTTTTTATCGTCAGGCATTACCCTGTTACGGCATTTGACCCAAAGGCAGCCGATTGACAAGGTTCTTGATGGCTTTGGAATTATAAGGGAAGAAAAAGGCCGCCCCCCGTCCGGACAATCAACGGACGGAGAGCAGCAGGACAAGCCAGACTGCACTCGCGGGGGGTGAGGGGAATACGTCCCGAATCATGCAATCGTTTTCATGATGACGTGCATTTCTAAACAAATCAACAATAAAGCGAAGCGCTTCGGTGAAAGTCGCGTTTTTGGCGTAAAGTGCGGGAAAGCGTTGTGCTAAAGTCATTTTATGGCGATAGTTTCGCCGAAGATCGCCGTCATGTTCGGTACATCGCTCCAGGGGGTTGTCATGAAATTTTCCGAACCGGTTCGTGCGCCCGAAGGGCTGAACACCTACGCCAAGGTCAATCGCGTCCGTCCGGCGCACATGCTGGTCACGGTGCTCGAGGCGCTGTTGGCACTGCTGGGGGTCGTCGTACTGGTACTGCTGGTCCGGTACGGCTCGTTCGAAGCCGCCGGTCGGGCGATCGATGGCGCTGTTGGATGTGTTCATGGTTATGCGGCCAAGCTATTGGGTGGAAAGAGTGATCCCGCCAAGGACACGCATTCCATTTAAAGGCTGGCTATCTAAAGGCTGGCCATATAGGGCTTGATTGGCGGAGGCCGCCGGTCCATAAGTCGCCGCGCTTTTTTGCGGAGTTGGACATGCTGGACGACCTGATCGAGAACAATCGCCGTTGGGCCCGGGAAAAGACCCAGGTCGATCCCGACTTTTTCAAGCGTTTGGTCCGTCAGCAATCGCCGGAATATTTCTGGATCGGCTGTGCGGATTCTCGCGTGCCTGCCAATGAAATCGTCAATCTCGACCCCGGTGAGATGTTCGTTCACCGCAATGTCGCGAACCTGGCGCCACCGCAGGACGCCAATTACCTCAGCACGCTGCAATATGCCGTTCACGTCCTGAAGGTGAAGCATGTGCTGGTCGTCGGCCATTATGGCTGCGGCGGTGTGCGCACGGCAATTGAATCCGAGGATCATGGCCTGATCGATCACTGGCTGACGCCGATTCGTGATGTTGCCCATTCGCACAAGCATGAACTGGATGCCTGCCCCAGTCTGTCGGCCAAGGTCGACCGCCTGTGCGAGCTGAATGTGACGGCACAGGTGCGCAACGTCGCTACCAATCCGATCACGGTTGCCGCCTGGCGTACGGGTCAGTCCCTGACCATTCATGGCTGGGTTTATGAGCTGAGCACAGGCCTTGTTAACGACTTAGGCATAAGCGTCGGCAATGTCGAAGAACGCGAATCGCTTTTCGGCGTCTGAGGCGGATCCTGGCTTGTTAAAGACTTATCCACATTTAGGGCGAATTATGCACTTCGCACCATTGGTAAGGTGAGGTAGAAGGGCCTGTTTCGCTCTAATATTAATACTTCCTAATGGCGTTTTAATAAAAATTAACGGCCAGACATACAGGTTTTTTATTTCCTGTCAGAGGTTCGTTAAGACTTAGCCGTCAAACTGAAGCCGCCTTATGGTTAAGGCTTTTGGTTAAGGCTACGCCCTTCATGGTTGCGACTTTAGGTCTTGGTACAGCACAATTCGGCCGGGATTACGGCATCTCGAACACACGCGGGCGTGTGAGCGAAGAGGAAGTGCGTCAGATCCTGAGCCTGGCCGGCGACTGCAAAATCAAACACATCGATGCCGCCCATTATGACGGCGACATTGAACGCATTTTAGGCCGTTGCTGGCCGTTTCCGTCGCCATTCAAACCGCAGGTCCGGACGTTGCGCCTCGAAAAGGGCCTGGACTGGCTTGAGTCGCGCCTGCGTCGCTCGGTCGATCATATGGGCCTGGTGCGGGTGCATTCGGCCCTGGTCGATTCGGCGGAAGATTTAACCGGTCCTGAAGGTGACGCGCTGTGGGAGCGCCTCGAAAAGCTGAAGGCCGAGGGGCTGATCAGCAAGATTGGCATTTCCGCGACCTATAAGGACCAGCCTTTGCTGCTGGCGCGCCGTTTCAAGCCGGATGTCGTTCAGGTGCCGTGCTCGATCCTGGACCAGCGTCTGGTGCACAACGGCGATATTGCCGCCATGGCCGAGATGGGGATCGAGGTTCAGGTCCGTTCGGTCTTCCTGCAAGGGCTGTTGTTCCTGCCGCGTGAGTCGCTGCCCGGCAACCTGGTCGCCATCGGACCGCACCTGTCGAAAGTCCGCCGCATCATGATGGAGCAGGGTGCCGATCCGTTGCACGCGGCCTTGAGCTTCGCGCTGAACCTGAGCGGGGTGTCGACCGTGGTGGTGGGGGTGACCTCGGCTGCGGAACTGCGCGCCATTGTCGCGGCATCGGAACGTAAGGCACCCAAACTGAACTGGGACGCAATGGCGCTCAACGACGATATCGCGCTGGATCCGGCGCAATGGTATGCCGATCTGGGGGATGTCAGCCGCCGGTTGATCCGGGTGGCTTAAAGGTTTGCAGGGGACAGGTCCCCTGCACCCCGATACTCTGCAGTGGTTACTTGAATTAATAACAAAAAGCCGGGACAAGCAGTCCCGGCTCTTTGTTATTAAAGCGATTAATTGCTGAAGACTAACGAGGTGCAGGAGGCCATGCCTCCTGCAAGCCTTAACCCCCACGAGACCACCCGATGCCTGAACTTCCCGAAGTCGAAACCGTCCGGCGGGGGCTGGAGCCTTATCTCAGCGGCGCCAGGCTGTCCGACACCCGGCTGAACCGCGCCAATCTGCGCTATCCGTTTCCGGATCGCTTCGCCGCCAGGCTCGAGGGCGCGACGATCGTGCGGCTGGAACGCCGGGCCAAGTATCTACTGGCCTATATGGACACCCAGGAGGTGTGGGTGACTCATCTCGGCATGACCGGTCGCTTCCAGGTTGACGACAGCGACGACGGCCTTGGCGCCTACTACCATCAGGTCGCACCTTTGGAAAAACATCTGCACTTCCAGACCGTCGCGACGCGCCCGGACGGAAGTAGGGCGCGCATCGACTTCTATGACCCGCGACGGTTCGGCTTCATGCTGCTGGTGAGCCCCGGCGAGCTTTACGAAAGCAAATGGTACGCGTCTCTTGGCGTCGAGCCCCTGTCGGACGATCTCAATGCCGATTACCTGCTGTCAAAAGCCAAAGGGCGCACGCTTAACCTGAAGGCGCTGCTGATGGCGCAGGCGGGTATCGCCGGCCTTGGCAATATCTATGTCTGCGAAGCGCTGTGGCGCGCCAGGCTCAGCCCCGACCGCAAAGCCGCCGACCTTAAGTCGAAAGAGGCCTGGGTCCTGACCGATGCCATCAAGACGGTCCTCAGCGACGCCATTGCTGCTGGTGGCTCATCGATCAGCGATTTTGCCGCGGCATCCGGTGAGCTTGGCTACTTCCAGCACCGCTTCTGCGTGTACGATCGCAAGGGCAAGCCGTGCCCGCGTAACGATGGCGGCACCGTCGCACGGACAGTACATCAAGGACGATCGACTTTTTATTGCCCCGTCTGTCAAATATAGCAGGAGCGAAAAACGTTATGTTAACAAAGGATTAACTATAGAATTTGATAACCGCGTTTTTTGAGCCTATACTGTTCTTGAAAGCTCTGGGACAGGGTAGCGGGGATCGTGAATGACCAATCGCACGGTACTGGTGACAGGGGCTGACGGTTTTATCGCCCGTCAGTTGATCGTTAATCTGCTCGGCAAGGGCTACGGCGTCCGTGGAACGCTGCGCGACATCGACCGCGCGGACGCCTTGAAAGCCACCCTGGCATCGTACGCGCCAGTGAAGGCCCTGTCATTTGTTGCCGCCGATCCGATGCAGTCGACCGGGTGGGTGGATGCCATGCAAGGCATCGACGCTGTATTTTATCTCGCCACCTCAGACGACCTTCCCGACAGGCTCAACCCGGTGCGGCCGGCATTGGAAAGCGTCCTGCGCGTGCTGAAGGCGGCACGAGACGCCGGCGTGACGCGCGTCATCGTCACCTCATCGATCGCCGCGGTGGTCTATGGCCACGGCTCCAAGACGCGGATCGATCCCTTCAGTGAGAGCGACTGGTCCAATCTGCATACCGGCCAGGTTTCGATCCATCATGAGGCCATGACCCGCGCCGAGCTGGCGGTGTGGGACTTCGCCATGGACTACCCTGAGATGGAGATTACCACCATCAATCCCGGCGAGGTCTTCGGTCCGTTGCTGGGCGAGGACGTTGCCTTCAGTTCCAACATCGTGCGCGACCTGCTGGCCGGTGAGTACAATGGCGGCCTGCCGCGCGTCGGCTTCGAAGGCGTGGACGTCCGCGATGTCGCCGAATTGCACGAGCGGGCACTGACCAACGAACTAAGCATCGGCAACCGCTACCTGTGCACCGCTGGCTTCCTGTGGCTGCGTGACGTCGCCGAGGTCCTGCGTGGTGAGTTCAGTGACCACGCCGATAAGGTGCCGACGCACGACCTGTCCGACATTGCCGTGCGGTTAGGCGCTTTGTTCGACCGCAAGGCATCACGGACCGCCACCGAGCTTGGGCTTTACACGCCCTGTTCGACGGCCAAGGCGTGCAGCGACCTGGGCTGGCAGCCCCAGCCGGCGCTGGACGCGGTGCGGGCGACAGCGCATAGTCTGATTGCGGCAAATCTCGTCTGATTTCTTGGATTCTCAACCCCTGTGCATAAATTTTGCGCTCAGGATGCGAAAAGCGCAGTGCGGGCGTTGACCGGGGGAAGTCTATCGGTTATATCCCGCCGCCTTGAATTTAGCGCTCTGCCTGATCGGCATGGGCCTTTTGTTACAATC
>CBFGPQ010000064.1:0-18272 GCA_965650705.1 uncultured Asticcacaulis sp.
CGTGCACTGCAAAACCTGCGACATCAAGGACCCGACCAACAACATCGTCTGGGTCGCGCCTGAAGGCGGCGGCGGTCCGAACTATCCAAATATGTAAAAGTACGTTAAAGGTTTTGCTGTTGGGTGGTGCGAGCGTCATTTCTTAGGCAGGACTACACAGTGAAAAAGCGTTTGGTGCGTTCGACGGCCCCGGCTGTGATTGGTATGGCTCTGGTGTCGGTGGTGCTGGCAGCGCCCGCCATGGCAGCCGACAGGCAAGTGGCGCAAGAATCTTACGGCAACTTCCTGGTCGGGCGCTATGCGATGGCCATGGGCGATGTCGGCACGGCCTCGCGTTCCCTGACCTCGGCCTCGACCGGTGATCCGGCCGAAGCCGACCTGCGTGAGAAAGCCTTCCTGGTCGCTATCCTCAATGGCGATATCGACAGCGCCCACACCATTTCGCCGCACGGCGCGACCGGCGTCGCCCGGTTGATGACCGGTCTGGTCGGTGCGACCGTGGCCGCGAAGGCCAACAAGCCGGGCGTGGCCGTTAAGGCCATCGACGGCGTGCTGAAAATCGAAAAAGATGAAAAAACCGCCTCGCTGCTGCGTCCATACGTCCAGGCGATGAACGGCGATTGGAAGGCTGCGTTTGACGACAGCGGCGACG
This sequence comes from uncultured Asticcacaulis sp., assembly GCA_965650705.1. Classification (GTDB taxonomy): domain Bacteria; phylum Pseudomonadota; class Alphaproteobacteria; order Caulobacterales; family Caulobacteraceae; genus Asticcacaulis. The sequence goes on from CBFGPQ010000064.1 coordinate 653, forward strand.
CGGCGCTGAACGCCAGCGATCGCGGCAGGCTGCTGGTTTTCCTGATCAAGGCCGAGCGTGCCCGCCTCTATGAGATGAAGGGGCGCATCAAGGAAGCCGACGCGCTTTATGCTTCGCTCTATCAACCGGGCGCTGCTTCTTTCGTCTTCGGCCCCGACTATGCCGGCTTCCTGGAACGCCAGGGCCGTAAGGATGAAGCGCGCATCGTCTGGAAGACAATGGCTGAATCCTCAGGCGACCCGGTGTCGCGTCAGGCCCTGACGCGCCTTGATACGCCGGGCGCGAAGCCTGTGCCGCTGCCGGACCTCAAGACCAGTATGGCCCAGGCCCTTCTTTTGTCGGCGACGCTCTATTCCAGCGATCGTGACAACGAGATGGCCCTGGCGTCGCTGCGCCTGTCGCTCTATCTCGATCCGGCGTCCGATCGCGCCCGCATCTTCCTGGGCCAACTCAACCAGGACCTGAAGGACCCCCGCGCCGCCGAGAATGCCTGGGCTGGAGTTACGCCCGGCTCCCCCTATGCCGGCGAAGCGGCGCTGCGCCGCGCCTGGTCCTTACGTGCCCGCAACGAAAACGACGAGGCGCTGAAGCTGGTTGAGTCCATGCTGGCGGGCGCGCCGGACGACATCGCCTTCGTTGCCGAAAAGGCGGACATCCTGCACGCCCAGGGCAAGGATACGGAAGCGCTCAAGGTTCTGATGGACCGTGCGGCGCGTGCCGGCAGCGACGATTTCACCTGGCAGGCCTGGTTCATTCAGGCGGTGGTCAGCGACTCGCTCGACGACTGGAACGCGGCCGAGGCCGCCATCACCAAGGCGCGGGCGATTGCCGGCGACCGTCCGGAAATCCTTAACTTTATCGGCTACGGCTGGATCAGCCGCGACATCAAGGTCAAGGAGGGCATGGAACTGGTCCGCCAGGCCATGGCGCTCAGCCCCAAGTCCGGCGCCATCGTCGACTCGCTGGGCTGGGGCTATTACAAGCTTGGCGACTATGAGCAGGCTCTGACCTATGTCGAACAGGCCGTCCAGATGGATCCATCCGATCCCGAGATCAATGAGCATCTGGGGGACGTATACCTGGCGCTGGGTCGCAAGACTGAGGCGCGTTACGAATGGCAGCGCGTGTTGACGCTCGACGCGACCGAAAAGAGCACGACGTCGGTGCGCGCCAAGCTTGAGGCTCACAAGGAAAAGGCGCCGACCAGTGTCGGCATCGCTCAGCCGGCCAGCGGTGCAAAGTCCGAGACCGCCTTCAACGACAAGGCAGACAAGACCAAGTCCGCCCAGTGACTTTGACACGGCTGGCACCCGCCAAGGTCAATTTGTACCTGCATGTAGCCGCGCCTGACACGCGCGGCTATCATCCTTTGCGCAGCCTGGTCGCATTTGCCGATATCGGTGATGAGATTCAGCTTTTGCCTGCGGAATCAGAGGGGCCGGAAAGCAATTCGAAACCACGCCTGAGCATCAAAGGGCGGTTTTCGGTTGGGCTCGGGACTGGTGAAGACAATCTGGTCCTCAAGGCCGTCCGCCGTTTCGAGAAGTCGGCCGGCGTCAAAGTCGATCACGATATCGCGCTGACCAAGTCCTTACCAATTGCTTCGGGGATCGGTGGTGGTAGTGCCGATGCCGGGGCTGTCCTTCATCTCTTACGTGAAATCTATGCGCCCGGCATGAGCGATGATGCCTTGGGCGGCATCGCCGGCAGTATTGGCGCGGATGGCGTCATGTGCCTGTGGGCGCGGGCTTCGGTGGCGGAGGGTTATGGTGAGCGCCTTACGCGTGCGCGCCTGCCACGCATTCCGGCAGTCTTGATCAACCCACTGGTGGAATGCTCGACGGCGAAGGTCTATGGCGGTTTCGATGACCTCGGCCGGTTTTTGGCTCTCGATGGCCCGGACTTTGATGAGCCTGTCAGTCTTGAGGCGCTTATCGAAATGCTGGAAACCACGCGCAATGACCTGCAGGCGCCAGCTATACGCCTTCAGCCCGTGATAAATGATGTGTTGGAAAGTCTTGCGGCCCAGCCGGAGACCCTTTTCGCGCGTATGTCAGGTTCGGGCGCCACGTGCTTTGCCCTGTGCGCCAGCGATGAGAAGGCGATGGCTTTGTCGAAGCGACTGGAGGTCTTGTGGCCGCAAGCCTGGGTGCGGAGCTGTACCTTAAGCTAAGCGGCCAGCGAGGCGCGCTTTGTGCGCATGGCCTTTTCGACCTTGATGTCGGGATCGTTCAGGAATTTTCCATAAGCGACGGAATCGACTGGATAAATGGCGATTTTCCCGTTGCCGTTATAATGCGCGCCAAACCCATAGCTCTTGGTCAGCGGCGAAGCACGCATGCAGGGGTGGCTCTTGGAAAAGAACTCAGCGCGGTGGGCATCGCGGTGCTCGGGCGCGATATGGTTCTTCAGGCAGTAGACCTCGAAATTGAAGCTGTCGAGATCGAATTCGTAGGGGTGTTCGCTCAGGAGATCGTAGTGCAAGCGGGCAATGGTGCGCTCTTCGCTCTTTTGCGGCGGCACGGTTCCCATGGTGGCCGGACTGTCGTCGGCTATAGTGATGAAGGTGTTCGCGATCGTCATGCGGTGACCCCGAATGTACTTTAAGTCCCTGAATAATAAGCAGACTAACGCCGAGGCTGATAAAAATACGATACGGATAGTCGGCCCTTAGCGGTCCGAGAATACGCCTTTTTGGCTAATCGTCCAGCATAAGATCAGGCACGGTATGGCGATGACGGCCGTGCCCATAAAGAACGTCGAATAGGCGTCATAAAGGCCGAACGAGGGCGTTAGCGCATCGACGACCTGGCCGGTAAAGCCCTTGAGGAATTTGCCGGTCAATGCCGCGACGCTATACATCAGGGCGTAATGCGTCAGGGTGTGGTCGCGTCCGGTCATGCGCGTCATGAAGGCGACTAAAGCCGTTTCGGCGATGCCGTTGGAAAAGTTGTCGGCGACAAGCGTAAAGGCGAAAACACCCAATGAGCCGTGCGACACCGACATCCAGGCAAAGCACAGGTTCGACACCGGCCCGATCAGCGCGCCGAGGATAAACGTGCGTTGCAGGCCGAGGAACAGCAGGCACGAACCGCCCGCCGCGATGCCGGCCAGCGACGACCACAGCCCAACCCCGGCGCGCATGGCGGCGATGGCATCCGAATCGATTCCGGTATCCTGATACATGGTCCCGGCCAGATTGGTCAGGTAGTCGGGCAGGCGGTAGAGCGCCAGTGTCAGCAGGATCAGGCCGGCCGTGTCCTTGTGCTCGTTGAAGAAGCTGACAAACGGATCGATAATGATCGCCTTGAACGACCGCGCCTGTGCCTTGAGATGAGTTTCGATTTCCGTGCGCTGGGCATACAATGTGGCCGCCGCACCAATCACCAGCAGGACGGCGATGCCGGTATAGGCAAAGGGCCAGCCGGCGCGCTTGGATATCACCAAAATGAGCGAGTCCGTGACCAGGATGCCAGCACGGAACCCGAAAGCGTAAAGGCTGGGGTTGAGAGCTTGTGTCGCTTCGTCGGTGGTCTGTTCGACACGCCAGGCGTCGACGGCAATTTCCTGTGAAGCGGCGGCAAAGGCGACAAAGACAGCGGCCGCCAGAAACAGCGTCAGTTGTTTGGGGCCGATCATCGCCATGGCGATCAGACCGGCGGCGATGCCGATCTGGCTCAGCAGCATCCAAGACCGGCGCTGGCCCAGCCAGCGATAGAGCAGCGGCAGGCGCGCCTTATCCATCCATGGCGCCCAGACGAACTTGAAGCCGTAAAGCAGGCTGACCCAGCCGGTAAAACCGATGATCGTCAGGGTGATATGCTCGGCTCTTAACCAGAAGGCCAGGGTACCGCCGACAAGCAGGAAGGGCAGGGCACACGAAAAACCGAGGCCAAGCAGGATCCAGGACTGCGGGTTGCGCAGCGCGTTCGCAACGTGGCGCAGGCGGGTTTTCAGGTCAGGCTTGGTTGCGGCCTCTGTCATTGCGTCATGTCAGCCGATTCTTGTGGGGCAGCAAAGAGGCCCCACCACCACTCGCTTCGCTCATGGTTCCCCTCCCCATCGCTGCGCGACAGGGAGGAGGGGAAGAGCGCGATCGCTCCTCCCTGTGCCGAAGGCATGGGGAGGGGGACCGACGCGCTTCAGCGCTTTGGTAGTGGGGCCGCTTAACAGCCAAAGCGCTAATTTTTTCTAGGGTTTGGACTTGCGGGGGCAGGCGGGCGTCAGTATGGTCCGGGCCAAATTTTCGGGCACATTTTCGGCTATGGCTTCACAAGACCCCCTATCGTTTCAGGACCTGATCCTGACGCTTCACCACTACTGGTCCGAGCAGGGCTGCGTCATTCTCCAGCCTTACGATATCGAGGTCGGCGCCGGTACGTTGCACCCGGCGACGGTGCTGCGGGCGCTGGGCCGCAAGCCGTGGAAGTGCGCCTATGTCCAGCCGTCGCGCCGTCCGGTCGATGGCCGCTATGGCGAAAACCCGAACCGCCTCCAGCACTACTACCAGTACCAGGTCATCCTGAAGCCCAATCCGGAAAACCTCCAGGAGCTTTACCTCGGCTCGCTGAAGGCGATCGGGCTCGACACGTCGCTGCATGATATCCGCTTTGTCGAAGACGACTGGGAAAATCCGACGGTCGGCGCCTGGGGACTTGGCTGGGAAGTGTGGTGCGACGGCATGGAGGTCACGCAGTACACCTACTTCCAGGGCGTCGGCGGCATCGAGGTCGACGTCGTGTCGGGCGAGCTGACCTACGGGCTTGAGCGCCTGTGCATGTACTTGCAGAACGTCGACAATGTCTACGACCTCAAGTTCAACAAGGACGGCGTCAAATACGGCGACGTCTTCCTGGAGAACGAGCGCCAGCAGTCGGCCGCCAACTTCACGGGTTACGATGTCGATGGCCTGAAGCGCCGCTTCGAGGACATGGAACGCGAAGTGTCGCGCCTGTTGGGCCAGAAGGGACCGCAGGGCCAGGCCCTGGTCCTGCCGGCCTATGACCACGTGCTCAAGGCTTCACACCTGTTCAACCTGATGGATGCCCGCGGCGCCATCGCCGTCGCCGAACGGCAATCCTATATCGGCCGTATTCGCGACCTCTGTAAGGCCTGTGCCCAGGAATGGGCGCGTCAGGAAGAGGAGCGCATGCCCTCAAACAACGAAGTGGTAGGGCAATAAAAAGATGCCTCAACTGTTGATCGAACTGCAATCCGAAGAAATCCCTGCCCGCATGCAATTGGGCGCCGCGCGCGATTTCGAGCGCCTGTTCGGCGCCAAACTGACGGCCTCGGGACTGACCTTTGAGACGATCAAGGCCTATGTTGGCCCGCGCCGCCTGGCCCTGGTCGTCGAAGGCCTGCCGAAAGAGACCGCCGCCGTCACCGAAGAGGTCAAGGGCCCGAAAGAGAGCGCGCCGGAGCAGGCCATGGCCGGTTTCCTGCGCAAGGTCGGCCTGACGCAGGACCAGTTGACGCTGGAAAACGGCGTATGGCTGGCGCGCATCGAAAAGCCGGGCCGCAAGACCGCCGATAGCCTTGGTGGCATGCTTTTGGACGTCATTCTCGCCTTCCCATGGCCGAAATCGATGCGTTCAGGCACATCGAGCTTCCGCTGGGTGCGGCCGCTGAAGCGCATCCTGTTCCTGTTCGACGGCCAAGTCATCCCGTTCGAGTTGGAAGGGCTGGTTGCCGGCAACCAGACGGTGGGACACCGCTATCTTAGCTCGGGTGCCCCCTTCGCCGTCAGCGATTTCGCGAGCTATCAGAAGGGTTTGGCGGACAATTTTGTCATTCTGGATCACGCTGAACGTCAGGCGGTTATTCTCGATAAGGCGCGCGCCGTTTGCGAAGCCGCCGGTTGCGAGCTGATGGACGATCACGGGCTTCTGGAAGAGGTCGCGGGCCTGAATGAATGGCCGGTGCCGATCCTGGGTGACATGGATCCACGCTTCCTGACCCTGCCGCCCGAGGTCATCAAGACCTCGATGCGGACGCACCAGAAGTACTTTGCCGTACGCGATGCCAAGACCGGCAAGATGGCGGCGCACTTCGTCATTGTTGCCAACACCAGAGCGGTCGATGGCGGCGAGGAAATCAAGCGCGGCAATGCCAAGGTGCTGTCGGCGCGTCTGTCGGACGGCGTTTTCTTCTGGACCGAGGACAACAAGGCCGGCAATTTCGACGGCTGGCTGGAACGTCTGAAGGGCACCACTTTCCACGTCAAGCTTGGCACCATGGCCCAGCGCGTCGAGCGCATCACCGCTTTGGCGAAGTACATCGCACCGCTGCTGAAGGCCGACGCAAACGTCGCCGGCGAGGCCGCGCGCCTGGCCAAGGCGGACCTGGCGTCGAAGATGGTTGGGGAATTCCCGGAACTTCAAGGCGTTATGGGCGGATATTACGCCGACGCCGCAAAGCTGCCGGCCGATGTCGCCAATGCCATCCGTGAGCACTACAAGCCGCAGGGGCCGGGGGACACGGTGCCGACCGGCACCATCAGCGCCACCGTCGCCTTGGCCGACAAGATCGATACCCTGGTTGGCTTCTTCGCCATCGATGAAAAGCCGACGGGCTCGAAGGACCCTTATGCGCTGCGTCGTTCGGCGCTGGGTATTCTCCGCATCCTGCGCGAGCATAACGTGCGCCTGTCGCTGATGGCACTGGTTGAAGCGTGGTTCGTCAATGTCGGTTCGGGTCCGCAAAACGTGCGTCAGGCTTCTGAAGTCACTGCGGAAATTCTCGACTTCTTCACGGATCGCCTGAAGGTGCAACTGCGCGAAGACGGCCGTAACCATGAGGTCATCGACGCCGTCCTGGCCAATAAGGACGACGACATGGTCCGCGTTGTGGCCCGCATCGATGCGTTGGATCGGGTGCTGCAATCGCCAGAGGGCCAGGATGCTTTGGCGGCGCACAAGCGCGCGGCCAATATCCTGGCCGCCGAAACCAAGAAGGGCGTCTTGCCGCAAGGTGAGCCGGAGGTTCTGCCTGGTGCGCCGGAAGTTGAGATTGCCTTGATTCAACAGTTGAAAACGCAAAAAGGCGTGATCGAAAATCTGCTTAATGCAGAAAATACATATGAGGCCTTGCTAAGCCTTGCTGCATTGCGGCAAAATGTCGATGCATTCCTTGATGGAGTCCTGGTCAATGTGGACGATGCGGCTGTGAGGGCCAATCGTCTAAAAGTCCTCGGTCAGGTGTGCGCTCTGTCCAGAGACATCGCGGATTTGAGCCGTATAGCGTAATCGCGTCCTAGATGCCGGGACGTGAAGTCATCGAAAACTTATAAACAAAACAGCTAGTTTTCGACCAAGCGTAACTATAACCAAACGCTGTCAGTGAAGAGGGAAAGTTTCATGACAAAGCACTGGGTCTATGCCTTCCAGGCGGGGAAGGCCGATGGCGATGCTTCTATGAAGGAGCTACTCGGTGGTAAGGGGGCGAATCTCGCTGAGATGTCGTCGCTGAACCTGCCGGTTCCTGCTGGCTTCACCATAACGACCGAAGCCTGCGTCCACTATTTCCGTAACAATTCCCAGTTGCCTGACGGCCTGATCGAAGAGGTCGAGACCAATCTTGCCGACCTTGAGAAGGTGACCGGCAAGGGCTTCGGCGACGTGAAAAATCCGTTGCTTGTGTCGGTGCGCTCGGGTGCGCGGGCTTCGATGCCTGGCATGATGGACACGGTCCTGAACCTCGGTCTGAACGACGCCACGGTCGACGGCCTGGCTGAACTGACCGGCGACCGGCGTTTCGCGCTCGACTGCTACCGCCGCTTCATCACCATGTACTCGAACGTCGTGCTGAACGTTTCGCACCACAGCTTCGAAGACATTCTCGACGACCATAAGGACCGTTTGGGCGTCACCGTTGATACCGACATCCAGGCCAAGGACTGGGAACGCATCATCGCCGACTATAAGGCCATGGTTCGCAATGAACTGGGCCGCGATTTCCCGCAGGACCCCAAGGACCAGCTCTGGGGCGCCGTGAAGGCCGTCTTCGGGTCGTGGATGAACGACCGCGCCAAGTTCTATCGCAAGATGCACGATATTCCCGAAGACTGGGGCACCGCCGTCAACATCCAGTCGATGGTGTTCGGCAATATGGGCAATACGTCGGCGACCGGCGTGGCCTTTACGCGCAACCCGTCGACGGGTGACGGTGACCTCTATGGCGAATTCCTGCTGAATGCCCAGGGCGAGGACGTCGTGGCGGGTATCCGCACGCCTCAGGCTCTGACGCGGAAGGCGCGCGAAGAGATGGGCGAACGCTCTCCGTCGATGGAAGAGTCGCTGCCCGAGGTTTTCGCGCAGTTCAAGTCGACCGTCGACACGCTGGAAAACCACTATCGCGACGTGCAGGACGTGGAGTTCACGGTCGAGCAGGGCAAGCTCTACATGCTCCAGACCCGCAACGCGAAGCGCACTTCCAAGGCCGCGCTCAAGATCGCTGTCGACATGGCTCGTGAAGGCCTGATTACGCCGCAGGAAGCGCTGCTGCGCGTCGATCCGGCCAGCCTCGACCAGTTGCTGCACCCGATGCTCGACCCCAAGGCCGAGAAGATCGTCGTCGCCAAGGGATTGCCGGCATCGCCGGGCGCGGCCTGCGGCAAGATCGTCTTCACGGCCGACGATGCCGTGCGTCTGGCGGCCGCCGGCGAAGACGTCATTCTGGTTCGCGATGAAACCTCGCCCGAGGACATCCACGGCATGCACGCCGCCAAGGCTATCGTCACGGCGCGCGGCGGCATGACCAGCCACGCGGCGGTCGTCGCCCGCGGCATGGGCCGTCCCTGTGTTTCCGGCGCCGGCGAGATGCAGATCTACTCGGATCGCGGTGAGTTCGTGTCGCGCGGCCAGACCTTCCGCCACGGCGAAGTCATCACGCTCGACGGCTCGACCGGTGAAATCATCAAGGGCGCGGTCCGCATGATCGAGCCCGACTTCTCGGACGACTTCCACCAGATCATGGCCTGGGCGGATGAGTTCAAGCGCCTTGAGGTCCGCACCAATGCCGAAACCCCGGCCGACGCGCGCACGGCGCTTGGCTTCGGCGCCAAGGGTATTGGCCTCTGCCGCACCGAGCACATGTTCTTCGATGAAGAGCGTATCACTGCCGTGCGTGAGATGATCCTGGCCGATGACGAAGCCGGCCGCCGCAAGGCGCTGGCCAAGATCCAGCCGATGCAGAAGGCGGATTTCGTCGAACTGTTCCAGATCATGGACGGCCTGCCGGTCACGGTCCGCCTGCTCGACCCGCCGCTGCACGAATTCCTGCCGCATTCGGAAGAAGACGTGAAGCAGGTGGCCGAAAGCACGGGTGTCGGCGCCGACAAGCTGTACAAGCGCACCAAGGAACTCTCGGAAGCCAACCCGATGCTGGGCTGGAGGGGATGCCGTCTCGGCATCACCTTCCCGGAAATCTATGAATCGCAGTTGACGGCCATCTTCGAGGCCGCCGTTGAGGTCGCGGCCGCCGGCGGCAATCCTGTCCCTGAGATCATGCACCCGCTGGTCGCCACCTCACAGGAAATGGCCAATCTGACGGCGCTTACGCATAAGGTCGCCAAGGACGTCTTCGCCAAGGCCGGCCGTGAGGTCGCCTACAAGACCGGCACCATGATCGAATTGCCGCGCGCGGCCCTGCTGGCTGACAAGCTGGCGGAATCGGCCGAGTTCTTCTCGTTCGGCACCAACGACCTGACCCAGACGACCTACGGCATCAGCCGTGATGACTCCGGCCGGTTCCTGAACCCTTACATTGAAAAGGGCATCTTTGAGAAAGACCCGTTCGTCAGCCTGGACCAGGAAGGCGTGGGGGCTCTGATCGAGATCGCGGCTTCAAAGGGCAAGGCGACGCGTGGCGATATCAAGCTCGGCATCTGCGGCGAGCATGGTGGCGACCCGGCATCGATCGCCTTCTGCCACAAGATCGGCCTGGCCTATGTGTCGTGCTCGCCTTATCGCGTTCCGGTGGCGCGACTGGCGGCTGCGCAAGCCGCGATTGCCGCGGCGAAGTAGAAGCTGAGGCGATTTGGCCAACTGTCAGGGCCGGGGTGAGGGCGCGATGCCACACCCCGGCCTTTGCCTTTCTAAATGGTTAAGAAATCTCGCCTGTCAGGTGTTCGCGCTGGTTGTCTGATGCGGTTAAACGCGATACAAACCGTTAAGACAATAAAACGAGGGGTGTCTTATGAAGGCCGGTGCCATTTGGTTGGTGGGCGTCACGGGGCTGGTGGCCCTGGGCGCGGTGGGGCTTTACCAGACCCTGCCGGGCGTTGAGACCGGCGTACGTGAAAAGGTCGCCCGTACCCTTGCCGACAAAGGCCTCGATGACGTCCGCGCCACGGTCGATGGCCAGACCGTTACCCTGACGGCGATGGACAATGATCCCGACTCCGAGCGCAAGCTGAGAGAGGCGGAAAAGGCCATCGCCGCCATCGACAGCAAGAACATGCCGGGTGGCCAATATGCCCGTCTGGTTACCGACATCCACGTCGGCAAGGTGCTGGAAGGCACGCCGCGTGCCGTGGTGGCTGCCGATGCCGCGCCTATGGTTGCCGCAGGTGCCGCCGCGCCGTTCACAGTCAGCGGCGAAAGTGCCACGACGATCGATACGGTGTCCGCTTCCCGCCCGACGGTCGCCGGCAGCGGCGCCATGCCGATCAGTTCGAACGTCGCGCAAGGCTGCGAAGAGCGCATCCTGGCGGCCATGGGCACGCGCAAGGTCACCTATGTCTTTGGCAGCTACGAACTGACCCCTGAGAGCGAGGCCCTGCTCGATGACGTGTACAAGACCATGGCATCGTGCCCGGCCGAGCTGAAGCTCGAAGTCGCCGCCTATACCGACAATGCCGGCGATGCGGTCGCCAACCAGCTAATCACCAAGTCGCGCGCCCAGGCTGCTGCCGCCGCGCTGGTGTCGCGCGGCCTGCCGCAGGACCGCGTGAGCGCGGCAGGTTATGGTGGCGCGCAACCCATCGCCGACAATGCGACGCCGGAAGGCCGGGCGGCCAACCGCCGCGTCACCTTCCATGTGACAGCGGGATAAGGAGAGATGACCATGTTGCATCTGATCTTCGAACTGCGCTGGCTGTTGTTGGGCGCCGCTGGCCTAGGTCTGCTGACCGGCTTCTTCGCGCGTAAATTGGGTTAAGGGGCGCTTCCATGCTGAACATGACGTTGCAATCGATCATGCTTCTGGTCGCGGCTTTCGGAGTCTTTGCGATCATCGGCTGGCTGTTCGCCGGCAAGCGCAAGCCCGCCGCAAAGCGTGTCAGCGCCTTTGACAGTTTCGAAGTCATTGAAGGCGGGGCCACCCCGGCGCGCGCCACGCCTGCGGACGTCGTTCATTACGATGTCGCCAAGGCCGCCGAACAGTTTACCTCGGGCGTCGTGGCGGCGCCGCGCGCATCTCAGGGTGCGGCTACCGATGTCATTCGTATCGAACCCCGCCACGCCGACGTCACTAAGCCGGCCTATGCGCCGCCGGAGTTCACGCCGCGCGTCGACACCCAGACCCTGCGCATCGATCCGCGCCCGAGCTATCTCGACACCAACCTGCAAGGCCGTGTGTCCAGCCTGGCTTCCATGACGCCGGACAGCGTCGAAGCGGCCGTTCAGCAGGCCGGTTCGGGCCTTGAGCCCATGCGTCTCGACGGGCCACGCGGCAGCATCGATGATCTGACGGTCATTTCGGGCGTTGGGCCTGGCAACCAGCAGGAACTGAACGAACTCGGCATCTATCACTACTGGCAGATTGCGTCCTGGACGCCGGAAAACGTCGCCTGGGTGTCGAACCGCATCCGGTTCCCCAAGCGGATCGTCCGGGAAAATTGGATGGCGCAGGCGGCCAAGCTCTCGAAGCGCGTCTGATCTAAACCTTAGCTTGGGCTGGATATCCGCGCCGTTTTCGTTATAAGGCGCGGATGCCTTTAAAAGTTGCCATAGTCGGCCGGCCCAATGTCGGCAAATCGACCCTGTTTAACCGCCTCGCGGGCAAGAAGCTGGCCATCGTCGATGACCGGCCCGGCGTCACGCGCGACCGCCGCTATGCGAGCGGCCGGTTGGGAGACATCGACCTCGAACTGATCGACACCGCCGGCTTCGAAGACCTGGACGATGAAAGTCTTGAGTCGCGGATGCGTCGCCAGACGGAGAAAGCCATCGAGGAGTGCGATGTCGCCTTCTTTGTCGTCGATGCGCGTGAAGGCGTCATGCCGCTGGATCGCATCTTCGCGGATATCCTGCGCCGCCATGATACGCCGGTCATTCTGATCGCCAATAAGGCGGAAGGCTACCAGGCCGCTGCGACGGCTGAAGAGGCGCGCGTCCTGGGTTTTGGCGAGCCGCTGCACCTGTCGGCTGAGCACGGCGAGGGGATGTCGGAGCTTTACGAGGCCGCGGAACGGTATCGCCAGTTGGTCGAGGGCGACTTTGTTGCCGAGGACGAAGAGGGCGACGAAGACGACGACACCAAGCCGATCCGCATCGCCATTATCGGTCGTCCCAACGCTGGAAAATCTACCCTGATCAACAAGATGCTGGGCGAAGACCGGCTTCTGACCGGTCCCGAAGCGGGCATCACGCGCGACTCGATCGCCGTTGAGTGGGAATATGACGGACGCCAGATCCGCCTGGTCGATACAGCTGGCCTGCGCCGCAAGGCGCGCGTGCAGGAAAAGCTGGAGAAGATGTCGACCGCGGACACGATCCGCGCCATCACCTTTGCCGAAGTCGTTGTCCTGGTCATGGACGAGGCCAACGCGTTCGAAACTCAGGACCTTCAGATCGCTGACCTGGTCGAACGCGAAGGCCGGGCTCTGATTTATGCCATCTCCAAATGGGACCTGGTCGAAGAACCGCAGGCGCGTCTGGCGGAGATTCTCGAAACTTCCGAACGCATGCTGCCGCAGTTGAAGGGCACGCCGTTGGTGACGCTGTCGGGGGCGACCGGCCGGGGCGTCGACCGCCTGATGCCTGCCGTCCTCAAGGTCTACCGCAACTGGTCGGCCAAGGTGAAGACGCGCGACCTCAATGACTGGCTGGCGCTGGCGGTGCAAAGGCATCCGCCTCCCGCCGTCGATGGCAAGCGAATCAAGCCGAAATATATGGCCCAGACCAAGGGACGGCCGCCGACCTTCGTGCTGTTCGCCTCGCGCGCCTACGCCATGCCGGATCACTATCGCCGCTATCTTATCAATAGCTTGCGCGAATCTTTTGATCTGCCGGGTGTGCCGATCCGCCTGACGGTCAAGGCCAATGCCAATCCATTCGTCGATGGCGAAGCGGGGAGTGCACCGCCGCGCATCCGCGCCAAGCCGAAATCGAAGCCGGGCGAAAAGCCGGCGCACCCCAACCGGGTTCGCCAGAAGCCCAAGGGCGCCGAACCTGCCGCGCCTAAGGTTAAGGCTAAGCCACGCACCGAAGCCGCTAAGGTCAAGAGCTTCCGTGCGCGCCCCGTCGGGCCCAGCACCAAGCCGGGCGCGGCCGGGCCCGGTGGCCGTTCGGGTGGCAAGCCTGGTGGCAGGAAGCGCTGATTGATGCTGAGCCCGCTGTTGCCGGACAATGAAGCTGTCCGGGCGCTTAACAACGCGTTCGCGGCTGAGACCTCATATCTTGAGGCCGGTGACTGGTCGCGTCTGGTGGCTCAGTCGCGTGTGGCTGTGGTCGTGGCGCCTGCGGATGCCTTCGTGCTGGTGCTCGATCAGGACGCCCATTACGACAGCCCGAACTTCCTTTGGTGGAAAGAGCGCCGCGACAGCTTTCTTTATGTCGATCGCGTTGTCGTGGCTGCAACTGCGCAAGGCCGTGGCCTGGGGCGCCAACTCTACGCGCACGCTATGGATGAGGCGCGCCGCTTAGGCTTTGATCGCGTCGTGTGCGAGATCAATATAGACCCGCCCAACCCGCGCTCGGTCGCCTTTCACACGGCGCTCGGTTTTAAAGCCGCCGGCGAACAGCACCTAGCCAGCGGCAAGACCGTCGGTTATTTTGAGCGGGTGTTATAGACGTTCGAGGACGCGGCCAAGCCGCGCCAGCATCTCGTCGATGTCGGTTTCGGTGACGTCGAGCGGCGGACGGAAGCGGATGCTGTCGGTGCCGGCGCCCAGCAGAATCAGGTTCTCCGTCTCCAGCGCCAGGTCCACCAGCCGTGCTTTGTTGCCCGCGCCAAACACAGTAAAGCCCTGATAGAGCCCCAAGCCCCGGACGTTGCCGATCTTATCTCCGAACCGCTCCGTCAGCCCTGCCATGCCATCGAGGAGATAGGCGGTCTTGGCGGGAACGGCCTCGAGCAGGGCTTCGTCCTCGACAATCCGCCATTCTTCGACAAAGCGGACCATGTCGGCCAGGGCGCCGCCCCAGGTCGAATCGAGCACGCCTATGTCCTGCATCGAATTGAGCATGTAGACGACGCCATTGCCGAATTTTTTCGCGGTGGCGACGGCGTGCGGCGGGTGCGGGACATCGAACAGGTCGATGGCGAAGACTTCGCCGGTCTGGCCTCCCGAGGTCTGAACCTCGTCCAGTCCCCAGCCGATATCGTGTTTATGGCACAGTTCCGACAGGCCGCGATAGAATTCCGGCATGGCCAGGCGGTGGCCGCCGGCGCCTTGTAGCGGCTCCAGGATCACACCCGCGATTTCGTCGCCGTGCAGGCGCATCAAGAATTCGAGGTTTGACAGGGCCTGATCGACCACAGCCAGGTTTTCGGCACGGCTGAGGCGGGCATCGACGCCGGGAAAGGGCACCTGCAGATTGCCCTGGATCAGACCCTGGAAGTCACGCGTGGCGACCGGGTCGTTGGCCAGTTTGGTGATGTTAAGCGTATAGACCGTGCGACCGTGGAAGGCCTGGTCGAAATAGATGAAGCGGTGGTTCAGCACCGCATTGCCGCGCGCCTTTTGCTTATGGTGTTGGAGATTGATGAGATATTTCATCATGTTCTCGACCGCCTCGGCACCGGAATTGACGGCGTAGACTTCGACGCGGCCGTTTGCCGTCATGCATTTCGGCGCGAGGCGGTGCAGCAGGCGGTAATAGGCCAGGCACTCCGGCGTCAGGAAGTCGGGATTGGCCATCTTGGTGTTGGCCGCGGTGACCAAGCGGCGGACATAGTCAGGTGTGTAGAGACGCGGGTGGTTATAACCCAGCAGCCGCGAGCCATAGAGACCGGTCCAGTCACACAGGCGCTCACCATCAACCGTCGCCAGTTCCATTCCGCGCGACCGTTCAAGGTCGACGACAAAAGGATAGGGCTCGGCGATGACATAGGTCGACAATTCGTCGAGCATGGCGGCGCTGAGCGGGCCAGGGTAGGTAGGGCGGGGAGCATGAGACGTCATGCTCAGAGGTTAGTCTTAAAAATTACAAATTGAAAGGCAAATTGCGCATTTTGAATTACAAATTGCGCAATTTGACTTATGACGCTTGCGCCTTCGTCCAATCGCGGAAATCGACGACGTCACCCGGCGGCGTGCGCGTGGGATCGGCCAGTTCCAGCATCAGCGGCACGATTTCATCGGGATGCGGCAGCGACATCGGATCTTCGCCCGGGAAGGCCGAAGCGCGCATGCGTGTGCGCACCGGGCCTGGACTGAGGAGCGCCGCGCGGACCTTGGTGATTTCCAGTTCGTCGTTCCAGGTGCGGACAAGGGTTTCGAGCGCGGCCTTGGTGGCGCCGTATGGGCCCCAGAAGGCGCGGCCATGGGTGACGCCTTTACCTGTCGTGAAGAACACGGCGCGGCCGGCTTCGGATTGCCGCAAAAGCAGTTCCAGCGCGCGCATCAACCGCCAGGAGGCGGTCAGATTGGTGGTAAGGATCTTATCGAAATCCTTGGGTTCGTGGTGCGTCACCGGGGACAAGGTCCCCAGTATGCCGGCGGCATGAACCAGGGTATCAACGCGGCCGAAGCGTTCGTAAAGCGCGGCGGCCAGGCGATCGCAGGCATCGCCATCGGTGATGTCGAACGGGATGAGCGTGGCGTGCTGGCCGGTTGCGGCGAAGATCTCGTCGTCGAGTTCTTCAAGGCTGGCCTTGGAACGGGCGCAGGCTATGACCTGGGCCCCTGCCTTGGCGAGGCCCAGCGCGCAGGCGCGGCCAATACCACGCGATGCGCCGGTGACGAGGGCGATGCGGCCGGTTTGCGATGTCATCGGTTAGGTCTCTTAGTTCGCGCTGGCCAGCAGCGACAATTGATGTCCGGGCGATTCCGCGTCATCCAGCGCGTTTTCGCGATCGGTAAGGCGTGTCGGATAGTCGCCGGTGAAATAGTGATCGGTGAACTGAGGGCAGTCGGGATCGCGGCGGTTATGCCCCATGGCCTTGTAGAGGCCGTCGACCGACAGGAAGCCAAGAGAGTCACACTCCAGCATCTGGCGCATTTCTTCGAGGGAGTGGTTGGCGGCCATGAGTTTATCACGATCCGGCATGTCGATGCCGTAAAAATCGGGCCACATGATGGGCGGGCTGGCTGAGCGCAGGTGGACTTCCTTGGCGCCGGCTTCGCGGACCATGCGGACGATCTTAACCGAGGTGGTGCCGCGCACAATCGAGTCGTCGATCAGGATGACACGCTTGCCTTCGAGGACGACGCGGTTCGGCGAATGCTTCTTACGTACGCCAAGGTCGCGGATGTTCTGGGTCGGTTGGATGAAGGTTCGGCCGACATAGTGGTTGCGGATGATACCGAGCTCGAAAGGCAGACCCGACTGTTCCGAGAAGCCGAGCGAGGCGGGGACGCCCGAATCCGGCACCGGGACAATGATATCGGCATCCGCCGGATGCTCCATGGCCAGTTGCCGGCCCATAGCCTTGCGCACGGCGTAAATCGACTTGCCGTTCACGACGCTGTCGGGGCGGGCGAAATAGACGTATTCGAACAGGCACGGGCGCGCCGGGCGGCTGTCGAACGGCTTGAACGACTTTAAGCCATTCTCGTCGATCTGGACGACTTCGCCGTGTTCGACGTCGCGCACGAAGGTCGCGCCGATCATGTCGAGCGCGCAGGTTTCCGAAGCAAGGACGTAAGATGTGCCAAGCTTGCCGATGACCAGCGGGCGGATACCCAGCGGATCGCGCGCGCCGATCAGCATCTTGCGTGTCAGGGCTACGAGCGCGAAACCGCCTTCGAGGTTACCTAATGCTTCCATGAAGCGGTCGATGATCTTCAGGCCGCGCGAACGGGCGATCAGATGCAAAATGACCTCCGAATCGGAGGTCGACTGGAAGATGGAGCCCTCGGCGACGAGTTTCGTCCGCAGATGCATGAAATTGGTGAGATTGCCGTTGTGGGCAATGGCGATGCCACCCTGGTCGAGATCGGCGAACATCGGCTGGACGTTGCGGATAAACGACCCGCCAGCGGTCGAATAGCGCGTGTGGCCGATGGCGGCATTGCCCTGTAGCCGTTTGGTCAGGTCGGCGCCGGTAAAGACATCGCCGACGAGGCCGTGTTCGCGTTCGATATAGAAGCGGCGGCCGTCGCAACTGGCCAGGCCGCAGGCTTCCTGGCCGCGGTGCTGCAGCGCGTGCATCCCCAAGACCGTTACGGCACTGGCGTCGGCCATGCCATAAATACCGAAGACCCCGCATTCGAGGCGGGGCCTGTCGTCTT